>JAEUPF010000089.1 GCA_016790425.1 Rubrivivax sp. | reverse complement strand
TGCGCGCCGCCCATGCCGCCCAGGCCCGCGGTGAGGATCCAGCGGCCGGCCAGGCTGCCGCCGTAGTGCTGGCGGCCGGCTTCGACGAACGTCTCGTAGGTGCCCTGCACGATGCCCTGGCTGCCGATGTAGATCCACGAGCCGGCGGTCATCTGCCCGTACATCATCAGGCCCTTGCGGTCGAGCTCGTGGAAGTGCTGCCACGTCGCCCATTTGGGCACCAGGTTGGAGTTGGCGATCAGCACCCGCGGCGCGTCGGCGTGGGTGCGGAACACGCCCACCGGCTTGCCGGACTGCACGAGCAGCGACTCGTCTTCCTTCAGCTCGCGCAGCGCATGCAGGATGGCTTCGTAGCACTGCCAGTTGCGCGCCGCCTTGCCGATGCCGCCGTAGACCACGAGCGCGTCGGGGTTCTCGGCCACCTCGGGGTCGAGGTTGTTCTGGATCATCCGCCAGGCGGCCTCGATCAGCCAGTTGCGGCAGGTCAGGGCGCTGCCGCGCGGCGCACGCACGGGGTGCGGCCGGGCCAATGCACGCTGGTTCGACAGGTCGGTCATCGCGGGGCCTCGTGGAAGGTGGGAGCCGGGGCTCGGATGCCCGGCACTGTAGTTGTCTAGACAAGCATAGGCAAGTGTCTCCCCCTCGGGGTTTACCCGGGGATCGGGCGTTCTCGGCGCACTTGTCTAGACATGACTGTGCAACTACACTGCGCGGCCATGTTCGATGCCGCGCCGACCGCCGCCGCCGCGCCGTACCTGAAGGTCAAGCAGTACCTGAAGGCCCAGCTCGCCGCCGGCCGCTGGCCGCCCGGCGCGCTGATGCCCTCGGAGGCCGAGCTGGTGGCGCAGTTCGGCGTCAGCCGCATGACGGTGAACCGCTCGCTGCGCGAGCTGCAGGTCGAAGGCCTGGTCGAGCGCGTGCAGGGCGTGGGCACCTTCGCCGCGCAACTGGCGCGGGTGTCGTCGACGCTGACGATCCGCGACCTGCACGAGGAGATCGAGGCCCGCGGCCACCACCACCACGCCGAGGTGCACGTCAGGCGCGAGGAACGCGCCGCGCCGGCGCTGGCGCAGCAGCTCGGCCTGGCCAGCGGCGCGGCGGTGTTCCATACCCTCATCGTCCACCACGACAACGGCGTGCCGCTGCAGTGCGAAGACCGCTACGTCAACCCGGCGTGGGCGCCGGCGTACCTGGACGTCGACTTCACGCGCACGACGCCCACGCACTACCTGCTCGAGGTGGCGCCGCTGTGGGAAGCGCAGTACACGATCGAGGCGAGCGCGCCCACGGAGCAGGAAGCGCGCCTGCTCGGCATCGGGCGCGCCGACCCGTGCCTCGTCGTTGTTCGGCGCACCGTGAGCCGCGGCGTGCCGATCACGATCGCGCGCCTGGTGCACCCGGGCTCGCGCTACCAGCTCGAAGGGCGGTTCAGTCCGTGAGCGGGGCGCCTGCCGTGGCGGGTTCTGCCGCCGGCGCTGTCGGCGCCGCCGTCGCTGTCGTCGCTGTCGCCGATGTGCCGCCGCAGCCATGGCGCAACGGCGGCGGCCTGACGCGCGAGTTGCTCGCCTGGCCTTCGCACGAGGACTGGACGGTGCGCGTGAGCGTGGCCGACATCGAGCGCGACGGCCGGTTCTCCGCCTTTCCCGGCGTGACGCGCTGGTTCGCGGTGCTGCAAGGCGAAGGCGTGCGGCTCGCGTTCGACGAGGGCGCCGGCGGCGAGCACCTGCTGCGCCGCGGTGACGCCCCCTTCGCTTTCGATGGCGCCGCGGCGCCCGCTTGCCGGCTCGTCGACGGCCCGACGCGCGACCTGAACCTGATGCTGCGCGGCGAGGCCCGCGCGGCGGGCCGGCTGCAGCGCGCCGCCGCCGGCCGCACCTGGCACCCGGCGGCCGCTGCGTGCGGGCTCTTCACGGCCGTCGCCGGCACATGCCACGACGACCGCGGTGGCGTGGTCGAGTTGCCCGCGCAGGCGCTCGCCTGGTTTGCAGCCGCGCCGGCGTCGCTGCGCTTCGAGCCGGCGGCCGATGCGACCAATGCGGCCGGTGCGGCCGATGCGGCCGGTGCCGCCGATGCGGCCGGTGCCGCCGATGCGGTCGATGCGAACGATGCCGCCGGTGCCGCCGTCGTCGGCTGGTGGCTCGCCGTTGCGCCGCACGGAGCAAGCGCATGACCCACGCGATGAACATGACCGGCGGGGCGAACGCGACGCTGTGGCGCCATGCCCGGCTGGCCACGCTGGCGGGCGCTGCCGGCTGGGGCCTCGTCGAGCGCGGCGCGCTGGTCACCGAAGGGCAGGCCATCGCGTGGGTGGGCGCCGAGGCCGAGCTGCCCGCCGCGCTGCGCGAACGCATCGCTTCGGAGCACGACCTCGGCGGCGCGCTCGTTACGCCCGGCCTCGTCGACGCGCACACGCACCTCGTCTACGCCGGCCGGCGTGCGGCCGAGTTCGAGCTGCGCCTGCAAGGCGCCAGCTACGAGGAGATCGCGCGCGCCGGCGGCGGCATCCGCTCCACCGTGGCGGCGACGCGCGCTGCCGACGACGAGACGCTGTTCGCGCTGGCCGCTGCGCGCGCCCGCTCGCTGCTGGCCGAAGGCGTGACGGCGGTCGAGGTCAAGTCGGGCTACGGGCTTTCCGAGGCGCACGAGGCGCGCTGCCTGCGCGTGGCGCGCCGCCTCGGCGCCGAGCTGCCGCTGACGGTGCGCACCACCTGCCTCGCGGCGCATGCGCTGCCGCCGGAGTTCGAGGGCCGCCCCGACGACTACATCGCCGCCGTGTGCGACTGGCTGCCCCGCCTGCACGCCCAGGGCCTCGTCGATGCCGTGGATGCCTTCTGCGACCGCATCGGCTTCACCGCGGCCCAGACGCGGCGCGTGTTCGAGGCGGCGCGTGCGCTCGGCCTGCCGGTGAAGCTGCACGCCGAGCAGCTTTCCGACCAAGGCGGCGCCGCCTTGGCCGCCGAGTACGGCGCGCTCTCGTGCGACCACCTGGAGTGGCTCGGCGAGGCCGGCGTCGCCGCGATGGCGCGCGCCGGCACCGTGGCCGTGCTGCTGCCCGGCGCCTTCTACTTCCTGCGCGAGACGAAGCTGCCGCCGGTGGCGGCGCTGCGCGCCAGCGGCGTGCCGATCGCCGTGGCCACCGACCACAACCCCGGCTCGAGCCCGGTGCTATCGCCGCTGCTGATGCTCAACATGGCCTGCACCTTCTTCCAGCTCACGCCCGAGGAGGCGCTGCGCGGCATGACGGTCAACGGTGCCCGCGCGCTGGGCCTGGCCGACCGCGGCACGCTGGCTGCCGGGCAGCGCGCCGACTTCGTCGCCTGGGACGTGGAGCATCCCAACGAACTGGCCTACTGGTTCGGGCGCAATCCGTGCCGGCGCGTGGTGCAAGGCGGCAGCCAAGTTTTCGCCGCGGTCGAGGTGAAGCCATGAGCAACGGCCATTCGAGCGGCCCGGCAGCGGACACTGCTGCGATGAACAGCGACGGCGCCGCGATCTTCACGCTGCACCGCGGCACCGCGCCGCTGGTGGTGAGCGTGCCGCATGCCGGCACGCGCCTGCCCGAGGCGCTGAAGGCGCGCCTGGTGCCGGCCGCGCACGCCGTACCCGACACCGACTGGCACCTCGACACGCTCTACGCCTTCGCGCGCGACGAGCTGGGCGCCAGCTTCATCGTGCCGCTGCACTCGCGCTACGTGGTCGACCTCAACCGGCCGCCCGAGAACACGCCGATGTACCCCGGCGTCAACAACACCGAGCTCGTGCCCACGCGCGCCTTCACCGGCGAGCCGCTCTACCGCGAAGGCGAGTTGCCGGGCGAGGCCGAGATCGCGGCGCGGCGCGACGCCTACTGGCGCCCCTACCACGAGGCGCTCGCGGCAGAGCTGGCGCGGGTGCGCGCGCTGCATGGCCACGTCGTGCTCTGGGACGGGCACAGCATCGCCGGCGAGCTGCCGTGGCTCTTCCCCGGGCGGCTGCCCGACCTGAATCTCGGCACGGCGAGCGGCGCCAGCTGCGCGGGCACGTTGCGCAGCGCGCTGATGCGGGTGCTCGCGGCGCAGGCCACCTTCACCCACGTCACCGACGGCCGCTTCAAGGGCGGCCACATCACGCGCCACTTCGGCCGCCCGGCCGAGCGCGTGCACGCGGTGCAGCTCGAGATGTGCTGGTCCACCTACATGGAAGAGCGCGCGCCGTACGCGCTGGCGCCCGCGCGCGCGGCGATGCTGGCGCCGGTGCTGCGCGCCTTGCTCGCGGCGTGCCTCGACTGGAAACCCGATGCCTGAGCACGCCACCGGCGCCGGCGCGCACCCTTTGCAGCCGATGCCGCCATCGCAGCCGTCCACGTTGCTGTGGGCGCCGCGCGCCTGGCTGAACGCCGCCACGGCGCGCGGTGGCGCCTGGCACGACCACGTGCTGCTCGGTGTGGGCAGCGAAGGCCGCTGGAACCGCGTCGAGGCGAACGTCGTCGTGCCGCCGCCGGGCGCGCAGGTGCTCGCCGGGCCGCTGCTGCCCGGCCTCGTGGACGCGCACAGCCACGCCTTCCAGCGCGCCTTCGCGGGCCTGGCGGAGCGGCGCGAGGCCGAGGCCGACGACTTCTGGTCGTGGCGCGACCGCATGTACCGCGTCGCGCTGCGCATCACGCCGGCGCAGTTGCGCGCCGTGGCGGCGCACCTTTGCGTCGAGCTGCTCGCCGGCGGCTACACGCAGCTGTGCGAGTTCCACTACCTGCAGCACCGCGAAGACGGCGCGCCGTACGACGACCCGCTCGCGCATTGCTGGGCGCTGGCCGACGCCGCGGCCGATGCCGGCATCGGCCTGACCCTGCTGCCGGTGCTGTACGAGCGCGCCGGCTTCGCGCAGCCACGGCTGCGCGAAGACCAGCGCCGCTTTCGCACCGACGCGCCGTGGGTGTGGAATGCGGCCACGCGCATCGCTGCGTCGAAGCGGCCGCTCGTCGCCGCCGGGCTGGCCGTGCATTCGCTGCGCGCCGCCGCGGCGCAGTCGATCGCGGCACTCGTCGAGCTCGCCGAAGGCTTTGCCGGGCCGATCCACATCCACGTCGCCGAGCAGACCGCCGAGGTCGATGACTGCCTGGCGGCCACCGGCGCGCGGCCGCTCGAGTGGCTGGCGCGCGCAGGGGTTCTCGACGCACGCTGGCAGCTCGTGCATGCCACGCACGCCACGCGCGCCGAGATCGCCGCGGTGCGCCGCAGCGGCGCCGCGGTGGTGATCTGCCCCAGCACCGAGGGCAACCTCGGCGACGGCCTGGCGGATCTGCCGGGCTGGCTCGAGGCGGGCGTGCCGGTGGCCATCGGCAGCGACAGCCACGTCGGGCGCGACTGGCGCGAGGAACTGCGCTGGCTCGACTACGGCCAGCGCCTGGCGCTGCGCCAGCGCAACGTGGCCGCGGCGCCGGCCAGGGGTGAGCCGGCGACCGCGGCGCGGCTCTTCGACGAAGCCGTGCGCGCCGGCGCCATGGCGGCGGGCGAGCCGGGCTGGGGCCTGGCCGTCGGCGCCCGCGCCGATGCGCTGCTGGCCGATGCGCGCGACCCGGCGCTGGCCGGCGTGGCGCCCGAACGCTGGCTCGACGCGCAGGTCTTCTCGGCGCCGGCAAGGCCCTGGCGCGGGGTGATGGTCGCCGGCCGCTGGGTCATCCGCGACGGCGCGCATCCGCAAGGCGAGGCGATCGCGGCGCGCTTCGCCGAAGCGATGCATGCGCTCTGGCGCGAAGGCTGACGCGGCGGCGCCGCCGGGCGCGCGAGGCCTCCCCGCTGGCCGGGCTGGCGCGGCCGCGATCAGAACGTCGCCCGCGTCTTCACGAGCAGCTGCACCTTCTTGATGTCGCTCGTCGCGTCCAGCGGCATCGCGATGTCGATGTGCAGGACGTTGCTGAACGCCGAGCGCGTGCTGACGATGCGCAGGCCCGCGCCGACGTTCTTCAGCCAGCCCGGGTTGACGGTGTTGGTGCCCTCGCCGCCCCAGGCGCGGCCGATGTCGAAGAAGGCGGCGCCGCCGATGCGGAAGAGCTGCCAGATGTACAGGTCGGTGTAGAAGCGCTCTTCGGCCGAGAAGAGGGCGCGCCGCGTGCCGCTCTGGTAGCGCAGCGGGTAGCCGCGCAGGCCGTTGTCGCCGCCGAGCTGCAGCGCCTCGGCGGCGTCGGCATGGCGCACCGCGTCGGCCGCTGCCGAGGCGTAGAACAGCCAGCGCGGCGATTGCGGCAGGTAATACTGCGCCTGGACGCCCAGGGCCTCGTGCCGTCCGGTTCCGTCGATCACCTGGCCCGAGACCTTCGCCGCCAGCACCAGCAGCTGCCCCGGCGCCGGCGTCGTGCCGCCGCTGGCCGACGCGGAATACAGCAGCGCGTTGGCGAGCGAACCCATCCGCGTCGAGGCCCAGCCGAGTTGCACCGTCGAGGCCCAGCCGAGCGCGAAGAACTCCGGCTTGCCGATGAGGTTGCGGTTGAACTCGCGCTCGTAGCGGTCTTCGATCAGCTCCCAGCGGGCGAACGGCCCGCGCAGCCGCTGCTCGGCGGGCAGGCTGGCCGGCGGCGCCAGGCCGGGCTCGACGGCGTAGGCGTCGTCCTGCACGCTCAGGCCGAACGAGAGGCGATTGACCCAGCCCCCGACCAGCCCCTCGGACCAGCCACCGAAGAGCTCGCCTTGCTTCAGCGTGTGCCGGTAGCGGCCGGTGATGCTGCCGGCGTTGTAGATGGCGTCGACGCGGTCGTCGCTGACGGCGCTGGCGCCGGCCGCCCAGCGCGAGTCCAGCGCGTAGAACGGGTGTGCCACCGAGAAGGCGTCGCGCTTGCCGTCGCTGTTGGACGCATGGCTGATGTCCACGGCGGTCCAGCCGCCGAAGGCGCGCGGGTCGGTCAGGCGCACCTCGGTGCCCGAGCGGTCGACCGTCTTCGAGCGCCCCAGGCTCGCCGAGACGCCGGTGCCCAGAAGGTTGTGGTCGCGGATCTGCACGCCGCTGGTGTTGGCGCCGCCCTGGCGGCCGATGCTGCCGCCGAGTTCGAGCGACCAGGTGTCGCGCGTGACCACGTCGATGTCGGCCACGCCCTCATGCACCGCGGCCACGCGGAACTGCACGTCGTAGAGGTAGCGGTTGCCGCGCAGCAGGCGCTCGTTCTCCTCGATCAACCGCACCGACACCGGGTCGCCGGTCTGGAACAGCAGCGCCCGCTCGATGACCGAGGGCCGGGTCTGCACGTGCAGCTTGTTCGCCAGCCGGAACAGCGCCTTGTCTTCCTTCGGGTCGGTGAGGTCGAACACGTCCTGCGCCGAGATGCGGATCTGGCCGACCTTCGCGCCGGCGGCTTCGAGTTCGGCGAACGAAGGCAACGGCGCCGGGGGCTGGGCGAACGCCGCAGCGGACACCGCCAGCGCGCACGGTGCAAGTGACCGCAGCGCCCGCAGCGCCCGCAGAGCCCGCAGCGCCCACGGCCAGCGGCCGGTGCGGGAACCTCGGCGCCGATCCGGCAGCGAAGGAGCGAGGGGCAAGGACAGGGCGATCAGTCCCGCAGCGTCAGCAGCACCGGCGCGTGGTCGCTCGGCCGCTCGTTCTTGCGCTGCACCTTGTCGATGGTGCAGCTGGCCACGCGCGTGCGCAGTGCTTCACCGACCAGGATGTGGTCGATGCGCAGGCCCTGGTTCTTGCGGAACGCCAGGCCGCGGTAATCCCACCAGCTCCAGCTCTTGGGCGGCTGGTCGAACAGGCGGAAGGCATCGACGAGGCCGATGCCCAGAAGCTGCTGGAAGTGCTGCCGCTCTTCGGGCGTGCAGTGGATCTGCCCGGCCCACAGCACCGGGTCGTAGACGTCGCGATCCTCCGGCGCGATGTTGAAGTCGCCCATCAGCACCACCTTCGGGTTCGCGGCCAGCTCGGCGGCAACCCAGTCGCGCAGCGCCTCCATCCAGCGCAGCTTGTAGGTGAACTTGTCGCTGCCCGGCGACTGGCCATTGGGGAAATACGCGCCGACGATGCGCATGCCGGCCACGGTGCCGGCCAGCACGCGCGCCTGCTGGTCGTCGAAGGCAGGGATGTTGCGCACGACATCGGCCGCCGCGGTGCCGCGCGTCAGCAGCGCGACGCCGTTGTAGGTCTTCTGCCCGAACCATTGCGCCGCGTAGCCGGCAGCCTCCAGCTCGGCGTGCGGGAACTTGTCGTCGGTGAGCTTGGTTTCCTGCAGGACCATGGCGTCCTGCGGGTTCGCGGCCAGCCACTCCAGGAGCTGCGGCAGACGAACGGAAAGCGAGTTGACGTTCCAGGTGGCGAGGTTCATCGCAGGGTATCAGGGCCTTGTTCTCGTGGCGCGCCGCCGGGCCGTGGCCGGCGTGCACGCCCGACGATACCCCGGCCTTCCGGCGGCGAGCCCCGAGAAGCAGCCCGCTGCGCGCTTCACCGGCCCGACCACTGCCGCGAGATGAAGCTGCAGGTGGCCAGCAGCAGTTGCGCGCACTCGACGACGTTGTTCTCCATCCGATGGCGCGGGCCGGCGATGGCCACTGCCAGCGTCTCCGAGTGCACCGTCAGGAAGGCCGACACCGCCCACACGTCGGGCACGTTCTCGCCGCGCGTCACGAAGTAGCCGCGCTTGCGGCTGTCCAGGATGTCGGCCAGCAGCGCCTCGTTGTCGGTGATGGTCGAAGGCGTCACGGCCGGCAGGTGCCGTTGCGCCACCTGGGCGCGCACCTCGGCCTCCTTCAGGCTGCCCAGCAGCGCCTTGCCGATCGAGCTGGAGTGCAGCGGCTTGAACTGGCCGGGGCGGGCCGAGTAGCGGATCGGGTTGGTGCTCTCCACCACCTGCAGGTAGATCACCGCATCGCCTTGCCGCTTGCCGAGGATCACCGTCTCGCGCGAGGCGTCGCGCAGCCGTTCCAGCAGCGGCAGCATGCGCTCGACGAAAGGGTCGTGCTCGTGGATCTCGTGCGCCACGTCGGCGAGCCGGCGCGTCGGGTACAGCGCGCGCGGCCGGCTGAGCGAGTAGAGGTAGCCGCGCGCGATCAGCGTGCCGACGATGGCGTGGCAGCTGCTCTTGGGGATGCCCGTGGTCTCGGCCAGGTCGGTCAGCGACAGCGGCTTCTGGATGCGGTTGAAGGCTTCGAGGATGTCGAGGACGCGATCGACCGCGGTGACGGTCGCCCCCGTCCCGACGGCTGCCGTGGCCGGCGGCGGTTGTTCGACAGGCTGAACAGAACTTTCCATTGCGGGGGTGATGCGTCGTCGCCGAGCTGCCTTGTTCCGGATATCGAACTTCCATTCTTTTAGCAGAACCACCGGCACCTAGCATCGCCGCCATGTCTTCTCCGTCCCCGAACGATCCCGGCCACGCCATCGGGGTCGAGGAAGTCGCCGCGGGCGCCGTGCGGCTGACGATCGAGCGCGCGCACAAGCACAACGCGCTGGCGCGGCCCGTGCTCGCCGAACTGGCGGCGGCGGTGCGCCGGGCGGGCGAACGGGCCGACCTGCGCTACCTCGTCATCCGCGGCGCCGGCGAGCGCTACTTCGCCGCCGGTGGCGACCTGCGCGAGCTGTCTGAAGTGCGCGACGAGCCGGCCGTGCGCGCGATGATGGACGACGCCTGCGCCGCGCTCGATGCCATCCGCGACTGCCCGGTGCCGGTGCTCGCGTACCTCAACGGCGACGCCATCGGCGGCGGCGCCGAGCTGGCGCTGGCCTGCGACATGCGGCTGCAAGCCACGCATGCGCGCATCGGCTTCATCCAGGCCCGGCTGGCCATCACCTCGGCCTGGGGCGGCGGGCCCGATCTGTTCCGCCTCGTCGGCCCGGCCCGGGCGATGCGGATGATGAGTCGCTGCGAGTTGATCGACGCCGGGCAGGCGCTGGCCTGGGGTCTGGCCGATGCCGTCATCGCCGACGGCCCCGACGGCCACGACATGGCTGCCTTCGTCAAGCCGCTTTCGGCCTGCCCGCCGCAGGTGCTGCGCGGCATCAAGGCCCAGGCGCGCAGCGCGCGCAGCGGCGCCGACTGGGCTGCCCACCGCCGCATCGAGCAGCGCCACCTGGTCCACACCTGGCTGCACGACGACCACTGGGCGGCGGCCGCGAAGATCCTCTCCAAGGGTTCGTGATGAACGACAGAGCACCCGTCACGCCAGCGGCCGAGCCGCTGGTCGGCCCCACCAGCCGCAGCGGCATCGAGGTGCCGCCGGCCGTCGATGCCGCGGCCGTGCATGCCGAGCGCATCGGCGCGCCGGGCGCCTACCCGTTCACGCGCGGCATCAACGCTTCGGGCTACCAGGGCCGGCTGTGGACCATTCGCCAGTACTCGGGCTTCGGCACCGCCGAGGAATCGAACGCGCGCTACAAGTTCCTGCTCGAGCAGGGGCAGACGGGCCTGTCGGTGGCGCTGGACCTGCCCACGCAGTGCGGCTACGACCCCACGCATCCGATGGCCCGGCCCGAGATCGGCAAGGTCGGCGTGTCGCTGTCGAACCTGAGCGAAGCGGAGATCCTGTTCGACGGGTTGGACCTGTCGCGCATCTCGACCTCGTTCACGATCAACGGCACTGCCGCGATCGTCTACGCGATGTACCTCGCGGTGGCCGACAAGCAGGGCGTGCCGCGCAGCAAGCTCACCGGCACGATCCAGAACGACATCCTCAAGGAGTACGTGGCGCGCGGCACCTGGATCTTCCCGGTGCGGCCGTCGATGCGGCTGATCGCCGACTCGATCCTGTATTCCAACGAGGTCTCGCCGCGCTTCAACCCGATCTCGATCGCCGGCGCGCACGTGCGCGACGCCGGGGCCACCGCGGCCGAGGAGATGGCCTACACGCTGGCCAACGGCCTGGCCTACGTCGACGAGCTGCGCGCGCGCGGCGGCGACGTCGAGAAGTTCGCCAAGCGGCTGTCGTTCTTCTTCTACGTGCACATGGACTTCTTCGAGGAGATCGCGAAGTTCCGTGCCGGCCGCCGCCTGTGGGCGCGCCTGATGAAGGAACGCTACGGCGCCCAGGACCCGAAGGCGCAGCACTTCCGTTTCGGCGTGGTCTGCGGCGGCTCGTCGCTGGTGGCGCCGCAGCCCTACAACAACGTGGTGCGGGTGGCGGTGGAGACGATGGCCGCGGTGTTCGGCGGCGCGCAGTCGATCTTCACCTGCGCCTTCGACGAGGCGTTCCAGATCCCCACCGAGTTCTCCGCCGAGCTGGCGCTGCGCACGCAACAGATCATCGCCTACGAAAGCGGCATCGCCCGTTCGGTCGATCCGCTGGGCGGCAGCTACATGCTCGAGCAGCACACCGACCGCATGGAGGAGCAGATCCTCGCCGTGATGGCCGAGATCGACGCCTATGGCGGCGTGGTGCGCGCGATCGAGGACGGCTGGATCCAGATGCGCCTGGCCGAGCGCGGCCTCGAGCGCAAGCTCGACACCGACAGCGGCCGCCATGTCGTCGTCGGCCTGAACCACTTCGCCAGGCCCGGCGAGAAGCCCTCGGTCGGCGAAGTCTTCCGGCTCGACCCCACGGTGGCCGAGCGGGCGCTGGAGAAGTTCCAGCGCGTGCTCGATACGCGCAGCCAGGCTGCGGTCGACGCGGCGCTGGCGCGCCTGTCGCAGGCCGCGGCGAAGGACCGCGAGAACGTGATGCCCTGGCTCGTCGACTGCTGCCACGCCTATGCCACGGTGGGCGAGATGGTCCAGCGGCTGAAGAAGGAATGGGGCGAATTCAAGGAGCCGGTGAAGCTATGACCACGACCGTGCAGGCGCGCCCGCTGGCCGGGCGCCGCATCCTCATCGGCAAGCCCGGCCTCGACGGCCACGACATCGGCGCCAAGATCGTCGCGCTGGCGCTGCGCGACGCCGGCGCCGAGGTCATCTACACCGGCCTGCGCCGCAGCCCGGAGCAGATCGCGCAGGTGGTGGTCGACGAGGGCGTCGACGCGCTCGGCCTGAGCATCCTGTCGGGCAGCCACAAGGAGCTCGTCGCCGAGGTGGTCGCGGCGCTCGCCGCACGGCAGGCCGGCGACGTGAAGGTCTTCGTCGGCGGCACCATCCCCGGCGAAGACCACGAGGCGCTGCGCGCGCTCGGCGTGGCCGAGGTCTTCACCGCCGACATGCCGCTGGACAGCGTCGTCGCCCGGCTCGCCGCGCGGCTGGCGTAGAGCATGAGCGGCCCGCTCGCCGGCATCCGCGTCATCGAGGTCGGCCACATGCTGGCCGGCCCGTACTGCGGCCTGCTGCTGGCCGACATGGGTGCCGAGGTCATCAAGATCGAGCCGCCCGAAGGCGACATCGCGCGCAAGGTCAGCCCGCATTTCGTCGGGCCGCACAACGCCTACTTCGCCAGCCTGAACCGCAGCAAGAAGAGCGTGGTGCTCGACCTGGCCAGCGCCGAGGGCCGAAGCGAACTGGAGGTCATCGCCGCCGGCGCCCAGGCACTGGTCACCAACCTGCGGCCGTCGGCGATCCGCAAGCTCGGCTTGACCTATGCCTCGCTGAAGGCCTGCAACCCGCGCCTGGTCTGCGTGGCGCTCACCGGCTACGGCCTCGAAGGCCCGTATGCCGAGAGCCCGGCCTACGACTACGTGATCCAGGCCATCACCGGCGTGATGGACCTCACCGGCGACCCCTCGGCGCCGCCGACCAAGGCCGGCTACTCGGCGGTGGACAACTCGGCCGGCATGGTGGCGGCGATGGGCCTGCTGGCCAAGATCGTCGAAGGCCGCGGCGGCCAGGTCGACGTGGCCATGTACGACGTGATGCTGTCGCAGCTCAACTACCTGGCCGGCGCCGCGCTGAACGCCGGTGAAGTGGTGCAGCGGCTGGCGAACTCGTCGCACCCGTACATGGTGCCGGCGCAGATCTTCCCCACCGCCGACGGCTGGCTGACGCTGTTCATCACGCACGACAAGTTCTGGCAGATCTTCTGCAACGAAGTCGGCCGGCCGCAGTGGATCAGCGACCCGATGTTCGCCACGATGCAGGCGCGCCGCAGCCATCGCGCGCCGGTGCTGGCGGCGATCGGTGAGGTGCTGATGGGCGCCGGCGCCGACGAATGGGTGCGGCGACTGGCGCCGCTGGGGCTGGTGGCGGCCAAGGTCGGCACGCTGGCGCAGGCGCTGGCGAGCGACCTGACGCGCTCGCGCGGCATGGTCGTGCCGCTGGGCGACGGCAGCGCCGGGCTGCGCGCCGTGGCCAGCCCGCTGCGCTTCGACGGCCACGTGCCGCAGTACGGCCTGCCGCCGCTGCTGGACGAGCACCACGACGAGGTGCGGCGCGAGGTGGCAGCGCGATGACGCGGCCGCCGCTGGACCGGCGCGCCCTGGGCCGCGAGCTGACGCGGCTGGCCAACGCCAGCGCCGCGCAGTTGCTGCGCGGCGGCGACGCGCCGGCCAGCCGTGCGCCGGCCGCGGCACCGGCGGCGCGGCGCATCGGCCTCACCGGCGCGCCCGGTGCCGGCAAGAGCACGCTGGCCGGCCACCTGGCGCTGCACAGGGCGCGGCAAGGCGCGGAGCAGGGTGCGGAGCAGGGCGAGGAGCGGCGGCGCGTGGGCGTGCTCGCGGTCGACCCGAGCAGCCCGCGTTCGGGCGGCGCGATCCTGGGCGACCGCATCCGCATGGACGAACTGCAAGGCGCCGGCGAGCTGTACATCCGCTCGATCGGCTCGCGCTCGACGCACGACGGGTTGTCGGACAACCTGCCCGAGATGCTCGACCTGCTGGACGCGCACGGCTTCGACGACGTCGTGCTCGAGACCGTCGGCGTGGGCCAGGCCGAGTACGCGGCGCGCGTGCAGGTCGACACGCTGGTGCTGGTGCTGCTGCCCGACAGCGGCGACGCGGTGCAGGCGATGAAGGCCGGCATCATGGAGATGGCCGACATCTTCGTCGTCAACAAGGCCGACCTCCCGGGCGCGCAGCGCATGGCCGCCGACATCCGGCGCATCGCCGCGCTGGCGCGCCCCGAGGCCGGCGCGTGGCGCGCACCGGTGCTGCTGACCTCTGCGCGCGACAGCGCTTCGGTGGCGGCACTGTCCGACGCCATCGACCAGCACCAGCAGTGGCTCGACCAGGCCGGCCGGCGCAGCGCCGCCGCGCTGGAGCGTGCGCGCTACCGCCTGCGCCGCGTGATCGAGCGCCGCGTCGCCGAGGCGGTGCGCGGCCTGGACGCGCAACAACTCGCGGCGCCACTGGCCCGGCAGCTCGACGCCGTGCTGGGCGCCATCCGTTCCCTGCCTGACTGTCCCACCCCGGAGACGAGACCATGCTGATGAGACTGATGAAGTGCGCGGCCGGCCTGGCCCTGGCCGCCTTCGCGTTCGCCGCCACCGCGCAGGGCTTTCCTGCGCGGCCGGTGAAGATCCTCGTGCCGCAGGCGCCCGGCGGTGCCTCGGATGCGCTGGCGCGCATCGTCGCGGCCAAGCTCACCGAGAAGTGGGGCCAGA
>JAEUPF010000077.1 GCA_016790425.1 Rubrivivax sp. | reverse complement strand
CTGCCGCCGCAAGCCGGCCTCGTGAGCCTGGACACCGAGGGCCGCGCGCGCGTCGCGTTGCCCGCCCGCGCAGGCATCGGCGAAGACCGCGTGCTGACGATGCCGATGCCGGGCGTGCCGGTGCAGGTGCTTCGGGAACGCGACAGCGACACCGCCTGGATCTTCCTGCGCCAGTTCCCCGACGACCGTCTGTGGCTGCTGCGCTTCGACGGCGAGCGACTGCGCTGCCGCATGCCCGTCGACCACGGTGCCGACGCGACAGCGAAGGCCTCGCTGCGCACGGCGGCACTGCACGGGGAGCACCTGCACGCCATCTACTACCACAACGCCAGCCTGACGAACTGGCACGTCGCGTGGCGCGTGGCGGGGCCAGGCGACAAGGCCGCCGCGGACTGCCCGGCATCGACCGGCAGCCCCACCGCGCTGCCCTCGCTCGAGGACCCCGCCGGAGCGACCTACGAGATGATCGCGCCGCTACGCCTGCACGCCGTGGCGATGACGACGACAGCGTCGGCCACCCCCTCCGCGGCGGCTGCGGCCAGCGGCCTCGTGCTGGCCGGCGGCAACCTCGAGGCTCTCGTCGGCGAGCGCGGCGTCATCGCCGTTCGCCGCCTGCCCGAATGCCACCACATCGTCGAGTCGGTGCCGACGCCGCGCGGCCTGGCGCACCTGTGCGTGGCCGCCGAGCCGCAGCCGCCCCCCGGCGCCAGGACCGGCGCCGAGGCCGGCCCACCGGGCGGCGCCCGGCCGCCGATCGTCGTCGTGCCCGAAGGCATCGAGGCGCCGCGCATCGACCTCGGCCAGGGCGTGCCGTGGCGGCTCGCCTGGTCGCTCGGTCGCCTGCACCTGGAGCACGCGCGCACGCCGCGGCAGCTGCGGCACCTGCTGCGGCGCGACCTGGCGCGCACCACGCCCGGCGGCTGGATGGAGTTCGGCATCGGCAACGAGGAAGGCCGCATCCCGTGGTCGCAGATGTACTACCTCGAGGGCCTGCTCGACCTGCTGGCGCTGGCCGGCCGCGACGCCGCCGTGTTCGATCTCTTCGCGCCGCTGCTGCGCGAAGCGCGGCTGCGCCTGGACCTGGAGATGCACTGGCTCGACGCCCAGGTGCTCGCCGGGCGCCACCGCACGCGCGCCTTCACCGTCGACCGCAGCCCGGCGCTGTTCGGCGTGCAGACGGCGCGGCTGCTGTTGCTCTCGCATCGCTACGCCGCCGAGGTGCCCCAGCCGCTGCCGCTGCCCAGCCACGCCGTGCTCAAGCGCGCCGTGCCGGCGCTCGCGGAGCACATCGAGGTGCTGGCCGCCAGCGGCGAGGAAGCGCGCTGGATCCGCCCCGGCCGGCACCACCTGCGCTGGCCCAAGGGCAGCAAGTTCGCCTTCGACGGCATGGCCGTGCCGTACAACCACCAGGACGAGTGGGCGCACGCGGTGCTGGCCACGGCGGACGCGAGCACGCCGGCGGCGGCGATCGACGCGGCCACCGACGTGCTGCGCCACTTCGTCGAGCGCATCGCGCCCCAGGGGCGGCTGCCGGCCTCGGGCACCTGGGACTACTGGTGGGGCCACGCCTGGGACGGCTGGGCCGAGCGCGACGCGTTGTCAGTGAACACGCCGCGTTATGGCGGCGACCGCATCGCGGCCTGGATCTCGTTTCGCACCATCGACGCGATGGCGCTGGTGGCCGGGGCACCGAGGCTAGGCGCCGCCGAAGCCGCCAACGCACGCGCCTCGGCGCAGGCGCTGGCCGCCGACGGCGCGCTCTATCCGTTGGCCAACCGCGCCTGGCTTGGCGAGGAGCGGCCGGCCATCCACCTCGGCCGCGCCGTGGCGCACGAATACGCCCGCGTCAGCGCGCCGTGGGAACTGGCCAACGCGGTGTGGAGCCTGGCGTCGCTGGCAGCGCGCGACCGCCCTCGCTGAAGGCGCCGCGGCGACGCGCAAGCGCCTTCGCCAAAGGCGCCGCGGCGACGCGCCAGCCCTCGCCGCGGCGAGGCCCGTGCCCGCGTGCCTCAGACCGCCGGCGCCTTCTTGCGCGCCGGCAGGAACAGCGCCTGCAGATCGCTGAGGAAGTCGAACCCGCGCGCCGTGGCGCGCACCTGCTCGCCATCGATCGCCAGCAGGCCGCGCCGCTCGCCCTCGGCCAGCGCCGCTTCGATGGCCGACAGCGGCAAGCCGGTGCGCTCGCGCCAGCGCGCCAGCTCGAACCCTTCGGCCAGCCGCAACTGGTTGACCATGAACTCGAACGGCAGGTCGGCCCGGCCCACTTCGTGCTGGTTCGACACGGTGCGGCGCGCGTCGGCCGACAGCGCTTCTTGCATGTAGCGCGCCGGCTCGCGCCAACGCACCTGGCGCACGATGCGGTGCGCGAAGCTGAGCTTGCCGTGCGCGCCGGCGCCGATGCCGAGGTAGTCGCCGAACTGCCAGTAGTTGAGGTTGTGCCGGCAGCGGTGGCCCGGCCGCGCGAAGGCCGAGACTTCGTAGCGTTCGAGGCCGGCCGCGCCCAGCCGTTGCGTGAGCAGGTCGAGCATGTCGCTGGCCAGGTCTTCGTCGGGCAGCGGCGGCGGGTTGGCGGCGAACGCGGTGTTGGGCTCCAGCGTCAGGTGGTACGCCGACAGGTGCGGCGGCGCGAACGCCAGCGCGATGTCGAGGTCGGCGCGCAACGCCGCCGGTTCCTGGCCCGGCAGCGCGTACATCAGGTCGATGTTGAAAGTGTCGAAGGCGGCGGCGGCCTCCTCGACGGCGGCACGCGCCTGCGCGCCGTCGTGCACGCGGCCGATGCGCGCCAGGAGCGCATCGTCGAAGGTCTGCACGCCCACCGACAGCCGCGTGACGCCCGCGGCGCGATAGGCGCGGAAGCGCTCGCGCTCGAAGGTGCCCGGGTTCGCTTCCAGCGTGACCTCGGCGCCCGGAACGAGCGGCAGGCGCGAGCGCACCGCCGCCAGAAGGCGGTCGATGCCTTCGGGCGAGAAGAGGCTCGGCGTGCCGCCGCCGATGAAGACCGTGTGCACCGGCCGGCCCCACACCAGCGGCAGCGCGGCGTCGAGGTCGGCGACGAGCGCTTCGAGGTACCTCGCCTGTGGCAGCGCCGCAGGCTCCGTCGCATGCGAATTGAAGTCGCAGTACGGGCACTTCTTCAGGCACCAGGGCAGGTGCACGTACAGCGACAGCGGCGGCAGCGCCGGCAGCTGCAGCGTGCCCGCGCGCATCAGGTGCGCCAGGTCGGCGGCGGGCGCCGGCGCGGCGACGCGCTCGTCGTTGTTCACAGCTCGCTCACAGGCAGCCGGCGCTCCCGCGGCCGTTGATGCACGGGCCATCCACCGTTCGTCCACAGCCGGTGCACAGCCGGCAAGGCGGCCGGCGGCGCTTTGCCCACAGGCGGCTCACACCTTCCACACCGAGACGAGCAGCTCGCGCAGCGCCCGGGCCGCCTGCGCGCGGTGGCTGACGCGGTTCTTCGCCCCGCTCGCCAGCTCGGCCACGGTGGCGCCGAGCGAGGGGATGAACAGAAGCGGGTCGTAGCCGAAGCCGCCTTCGCCGCGCGGCGCGCCGAGCACCGTGCCGGCCCAGCGGCCGGTGGCCACCAGAGGCTCGGGGTCGGCGGCGTGGCGCAGCGCCACCAGCGTGCAGGCGAAGTACGCGCTGCGCGCCGGGGCGCCCGAAGCGTCGCCGAGCTCGGCCAGGCGGCGCAGCAGCAGCGCGTTGTTCGCCGCGTCCTGGCGGCGCCGGCGGCCTTCGCGGTCCTCGCCGAGGGCGCCGGCGGCACCGCTGCGGCCGCCCTCGCCCACGTCGCCGGCGAAGACGGCCGAGTGCACCCCGGGCTCACCGCCGAGCGCCGGCACGCACAGCCCCGAGTCGTCGGCCACCGCGGCGCCGCCGCACGCGCGCGCCGCGTGCCGCGCCTTGGCCAGTGCGTTCTCCAGGAAGGTGTCGTGCGGCTCCTCGGCCTCGGCAATGCCGAGTGCGCCCTCCGGCACCAGTTCGACGGCGAGGCCGCCGAGCAGCTCGCGCAGCTCGGCCAGCTTCTTGGCGTTGTTGGAGGCGAGGACGACGCGCATGGGAAGCGTGAGCCGCGGGATTGCCGGGGAAGGCGGCGGGGCCGGAAGCTCGGCTGCGGGAAGCGAACGCCCGCAGGGCTCAGAGCGCCGGCGTGAGCGCCGACGCTGAAGCGGCACCACCCGCGGCAGGCAGAGGCCTCGCCAGCGCCGCGCGCTGCGCCGCCACGAGTTCGCCGATGCCGCGCGCGGCCAGCGCCAGCAGCCGCTCCATGTCGGCGCGCGCGAACGGCTCGCCTTCGGCCGTGCCCTGGATCTCGACGAAGCCGCCGCGCCCGGTCATGACGACGTTCATGTCGGTGTCGCAGGTGCTGTCTTCGGTGTACTCGAGGTCGAGCAGCGCCGCGCCGTGCAGCAGGCCCACCGACACCGCCGCCACGTGGTCGCGGATGGCCGCGCGGCCCGCCTCGGCCTCGAGCCTGCCCTGCGCGACGAGCCAGCTCACCGCGTCATGCGCGGCGACGAACGCGCCGGTGATCGCCGCGGTGCGCGTGCCGCCGTCGGCCTGCAGCACGTCGCAGTCGAGCTGGATCGTGCGCTCGCCCAGGGCGGCGAGGTCGAACACGGCGCGCAGCGAGCGGCCGATCAGGCGCTGGATCTCCTGCGTGCGGCCGCTTTGCTTGCCGCGCGCCGCCTCACGGTCGCTGCGGGTGTGCGTGCTGCGCGGCAGCATGCCGTACTCGGCCGTCACCCAGCCTTCGCCGCTGCCGCGCTTGTGCGGCGGCACCTTCTCGTCCACCGAGGCGGTGCACAGCACACGGGTGGCGCCGAAGCACACCAGCACCGAGCCCTCGGCGTGTTGCGTGTAGCCGCGCTCCAGCGTCACCGCGCGCAGCGCATCGTGGGCGCGGCCGCCCGGTCTTGCGTGAGTCATGGCGGCGACTGTAGCGCCGCGGCGGCAGCGAGCGGCGCAGACGGACCGACCGGGGCCTACCTTCGCTTGCCCGACGAGCGCTGGATCGCCTCGTTGATCTCGCGGATCGAGCGCTCGATCTCGGCGTCGTCGAGCTCGTCGTCGGCGGGCGCCCCCTCGCCGCTGCCCAGGCTGGCCTGGATCGTCGAGGCGAACACCTCCTCGCCGAGCGAGAGCGTGGAGATGCCGCCGCTGTCGGGGTCTTCCTGGCCGTCCCACTCCACCGACAGCACGGTGACGTTGTCGCTCTTTTCGCCGGCCACGCGCAGCGCGCGCTCGACCAGTTCGGGCACCGCCTCGGCCAGCGGATACGCCGTCATCACCTCGGTGATCTCGGCGTCGGTGACGCTGCTCCACAGCCCGTCGCTGCACAGGAGCACGCGGTCGTGCGGCTGCATGCGCAGCGGGCCGGCGGTGTCGACCACCGGCTTGCCCGGGCTGCCCAGGCAGGTGAACAGCACGTTGCGGTTGACGCGGTCGCCCATCGGCACCACCTGCGCCAGCGTCTCCTGCAGCTCGGAGTAGCTGTGGTCGCGGGTGCGCGCCACCAGCTTCTCGCCGCGCACGAGGTACAGGCGCGAATCGCCGCAGTGCGCCCAGTACGCGGCCTGGGCCTGGATGAGGCAGGCCACCACCGTGGTGCGCGGGGTGTCGACGAGGCCCTTCTCGGTGGCATAACGCAGCAACTGGTGATGCCCGGCGATGATCGCCTCGTGCAGGAAGCGCAGCGGGTCGGCCAGGCGCGGCTTGGCGTCGCGCTGGAACATCGCCGCCAGCGTCTGCAGCGCCATCTGGGAGGCGACCTCGCCTTCGGGATGGCCGCCCATGCCGTCGGCCAGGGCGAACAGGCCGGCGTCGCGCGTGTAGCAATAGCCCATGCGGTCTTCGTTCTTCTCGCGGCCGCCCTTGCGGCTGACCTGGTAGACGGCGAAGCGCATGGCCGAACTCAGGGGTGGTTCCGGAGCCGCGTGTGCCGGGCCGCAATGCGCCCCCGCGGGGGGCGGCGAACGAAGTGAGCGGGGCGGCTCGTCATGTCTTGGTGCCGGTCTTCAACGTTTCCAGCTGCAGCTTCAGGCGTTCGCCGAAGCTGAGCTTGGTGTAGCGGCGCTCGGTCTCGCGCGCCAGTTCCTTTTGCAGCGCGAACACGCTCTGCGGGCGGGAAAGCGGGTCCAGCGACATGCACCACTCGGTCACTTCGATCAGATTGTCGGAGTAGACGTTGCGCAGCCGCGAGAGGGAAAGCGCGAGTCGGTCCTTCTCCAGCCGCTGCGGCGCGTCGTTGGGCGGGTAGCCCTGCATGCACGCGTAGATGCACGCGCCGATGGCGTAGATGTCGGTCCAGGGGCCGAGCGTGCCGTCCCTGCGGTACATCTCGGGCGCCGCGAAGCCGGGGGTGTACATCGGGCGGATGAAGTTGCCTTCCTTGCTCAGCACCTCGCGCGCGGCGCCGAAGTCGAGCATCACCGCCTTGTTGTCGTTGGTGACGAAGATGTTGGCCGGCTTGATGTCCAGGTGCAGCATCTTGTGCTGGTGC
>JAEUPF010000060.1 GCA_016790425.1 Rubrivivax sp. | reverse complement strand
GGCGGGCGGCCGGCTATACCCCGCCACCGCATGTCCACGCTGCGCGCGCTGCGCCCCTCCCTGCCGATCCTGATCGGCGCCTCGGTGATGCTGAGCCTGGCCATGGGCCTGCGCCAGAGCCTGGGCATCTTCATGCCGCCGCTGACGCGCGACGTCGGCATCTCGGTCTCGGACTTCACGCTGGCGATTGCCGTGCAGAACCTGGCCTGGGGCTTCCTGCAGCCGCTGGCCGGCGCCTGGGCCACGCGGCTGGGCATGCGCCGCTTGATGGTGGGCGGCGCGCTGCTCTACATCGCCGGGCTGGTGATGCTAGCGCTGTCGCACGGGCTGGTGACGGTGGTGCTGGGTGCCGGCGTGGCCATTGGCGCGGCGCTGGCCTGCAACGGCAGCGCGCTGGCGCTGGCGGCGGCCAGCCGGCCGGTGCCGGTGGCGCTGCGCAGCACGGTGCTGGGCATCGTCTCGGCGGCCGGGTCCTTGGGCGCGATGGTGGCCGCGCCGGTGGGCCAGGCGCTGGCCCAGGGCTACGGCTGGCGGGTGGGTGTCTGGGGCTTCGCGGTGCTGGCGCTGCTGATGCTGCCCGCGGCCTGGTCGGCCGGCAAGGTGGACGCGCTGCCGCTGCCGCCGCAGCGCGGCGAGGGCGAGAACGCCCGCGCGGCGCTGGGCGTGGCGCTACGCAATCCGTTGTTCGTGGTGATGGCAATCACTTACTTCGTGTGCGGGATGCAGCTCGTGTTCCTGACCACGCACCTGCCCTCGTACCTGGACATCTGCGGCATGGACCCGATGCTCAGCGCGCAGGCGCTGGGCGTGATCGGCGGCTTCAACGTGCTGGGCAGCCTGTTCTTCGGCTGGGCCGGCGGGCGATGGAACAAGCTGGTGCTGCTGGGCGGCATCTACGTCGCGCGCTCGCTCGTGCTGCTGTGGTACTTCGCCTCGGCGCCCACGCCGGCGGGCACGCTCGCCTTCGCGGCGCTGATGGGCTTCCTGTGGCTCGGCGTCGGGCCGCTCGTCACCGGCTGGATCATCGAAGTCTTCGGCTTGCGCTGGCAGGCCATGCTCGGCGGCGTGGCCTTCGTCAGCCACCAGGTCGGCAGCTTCGTCGGTGCCTATGGCGGCGGCGTGCTGTACGACCTGCTCGGCTCGTACAACGCGGCGGTGCAGGTCGGCGTGGCCACGGGTCTTGCCGCCGGCATCGTGCAGGTCGGCTTCGCCTTGCACCGCTCGAGCAAGGTGCAACTCGCGCCGTCGCAGTGACGACCGTGGACCCGATCGACCTCTACCCGGGCTTCGCCGCCCGTTTCATCGATGTCGGCGACGACGTGCGGATCCATCTGCGTGTGGGCGGGCAGGGCGCGCCGCTGCTGCTGCTGCACGGCCACCCGCAGACGCACGCCATCTGGCACAAGGTGGCACCGGCCCTGGCCGGGCGCTTCACGCTCGTGCTGGCCGACCTGCGCGGCTACGGCGACTCGTCCAAGCCGGCCGGCGAGGCCGACCATGCGAACTACAGCAAGCGCACGATGGCGCGCGACATGCGGCGCGTGATGCGCGCGCTCGGGCACGAGCGCTTCGACGTGCTGGCGCACGACCGCGGCGCGCGGGTCGCCCACCGGCTTGCCATCGACCACGCCGAGGCGGTGCGCCGCCTGGTGCTGCTGGACATCGCGCCGACGCTGGCGATGTACGAGCAGGCGGGCGACGCCTTCGCGCGGGCCTATTGGCACTGGTACTTCCTGATCCAGCCGGCGCCGCTGCCCGAGCGGCTGATCGAGGCCGACCCGGCCGCCTACGTGCGCGACATGATGGGCCGGCGCGGCGCCGGCCTGGCGCCGTTCGATCCGCGCGCACTGGCCGAGTACCAGCGCGCGGCCGCGCTTCCGGGCGCCGCGCACGGCACCTGCGAAGACTATCGCGCAGCGGCCGGCATCGACCTCGAGCACGACCGCGCCGACCGCGAAGGCGGCGTGCGCCTGACGATGCCGCTGCTCGTGCTGTGGGGCCGCGACGGTGTGGTGCACCGCTGCTTCAAGCCGCTGGACGAGTGGCACCGCGTCGCCGCCGACGTGCGCGGCGGGCCGCTGCCGTGCGGCCACTACATCGCCGAAGAAGCGCCGCAGGCGCTGCTTGCCGAAGTGCTGCCGTTTCTCGCTTCCTGACGGCGCCCGAGGCTGCCGCGCCACGCCAACGACCGATGACAACCGCGCCCCGCGGCATCCACCTGGGCTACACGTTCGAGGCGCGCGGCCAGGTCGGTGCCGAGATCGAGAACCCGCTGTTCGACCTGCTCTCGGCGCTGCGCGAACAAGGCTCCATCAGCCAGGTGGCCCGTGCGACCGGGCAGTCCTATCGGCACCTCTGGGGGTCGCTCAAGCAATGGGAACAGATCCTCGGCAACCCGCTGGTGCAGTGGACGCAAGGCAAGCACGCGCGCCTGACGCCGTTCGCGGAGCGGCTGCTGTGGGCCGAGCGGCAGGCGCGCGTTCGCATGACGCCGCACGTCGAGGCGCTGCGGCGGGAACTGCAGCGCGTGTTCGCCATCGCCGACGACGCCACGCAAGACGTGCTCGAACTGGCCGCCAGCCACGATCTCGCGCTGCCGATGCTGCAAACGCTGGTCGAGGCCGAGCACCGCGTGCACCTGGACGTGCGATTCACCGGCAGCGAGGATGCGCTGCGCAGCCTGCTCGACGGCCGCTGCCGCATCGCGGGCTTCCATGTGCCGCGGCTGGTGCAAGGCGCGAGCGTCTTCAAGCGCGCGCTGCGTCCGCTGCTCGAGCCCGGCACGCACAAGCTGATCGGAAGCCATTGGCGGCGCCAGGGCTTGATGCATCGGTCCGATACACCGCCGCCAAGCCTCGCCGGCCTGGGCCGGCCGCCATCGAATGACGCGCCTCGCCTGCGCTTCGTCAACCGGCAACCCGGCTCGGGAACGCGCCTGCTGCTGGAGCACCTGCTCGCGCAGGTGCCGCTCGACGCGAGCACGATCGACGGCTTCGACAGCCGCGTCGAGCACACGCACCTGGCGGTCGCCCTGGCCGTGGCTTGCGGCGCCGCCGATGTGGGGCTGGGCATCGAGGCCGCTGCGCGGGCGCACGGCCTCGCGTTCGTGCCGCTGGTGGAGGAAGACTACTTCCTCGTCTGCCTGAAGCCGACGCTGGATTCGCCGCCGATCGACGCGTTGCGCTCGGTGCTGGCAACGCCCGCGTGGGCCGCGGCCCTGCAGACCCTTGCCGGCTACGGCGTGCAGCGCCCGGGCCAGGTCTTGTCGCTGACCGGCGCCCTGCCCTGGTGGCGCTTCACGCGGCCCAAGCGGAGCTGAGTCGCCGGCGGCGCAGGCGCATCAATCTGCATTCGGAAAGAACAGTTGTTCGCCGCCGATCTTGTACCCGGCGATGGCAGCTTGGCCGGCCGCTGACACGAGCCAGTCGACGAAGGCCTGCGCCAGGTCCTTCTTGACGTGCGGGTGCCTGGCCGGGTTGACGACCATGACGCCGTACTGGTTGAACAGGCGCCTGTCGCCCTCGACCAGGATCACGAGGTCAGCGCGGTTCTTGAAGTTCAACCAGGTGCCGCGGTCGGTGAGCACGTAGCCCCCGATCGACGAGGCCATGTTGAGCGCCTGGCCCATGCCGCAGCCGCATTCCTTGTAGCCAGCGGGCTTGCTCGCGGCCGTGTCGACGCCCGCCATCTTCCAGTAGCGCAACTCCGCGGCATGCGTGCCGCTCTTGTCGCCGCGCGAGATGAACGTGGCATTGGCCGCAGCCACCTTCGCCAGTGCGGCGACGACGTCGCTGCCGCGCGCACCTGCGGGGTCGGCCTTCGGCCCCACGACGACGAAGTCGTTGTACATCACCGGCAGGCGCTTGACGGCGTAGCCCTCGGCGACGAACTTCTCCTCGGCGGCCTGGTCGTGCACGAACACGACGTCGGCGTCACCGCGGCGGCCGGTGTCCAGCGCCTGGCCCGTTCCGACCGCCACCACGCGCACATCGATTCCCGTGGCGCGCTTGAACGCGGGCAGCAAGTGCGCGAACAGGCCCGATTGCTCCGTCGAGGTGGTGGACGCGACGACGATGAACCTGTCCTGCGCCGAAGCGCCCAAGCCCAGCAGCGAGGCGGCCAGCAAGAAGGCGGTCACGAGCGCCTTGCTCAGCATCCTGCGGTTCAGAGGTGACATCGGTCCTGCTCGTACACGGTGGCGATCGCAGCATTGTTGTTCGCGGCTCTCGACGATGCGATATGCCGCAGGAAGCATATGTCGCGCCGGTCGCGCCGGTCCCGCCGGTTCCGTCGGCGAAGCCCGGCGAGCCAGGCGCAACGCGCGCCGCGGGCCGCCACCGTGAGCGTGCATCGCCGGAGCCGCCGGCCCTGCGCCACCGGTCGGCGCGGGCAGCATGCCCGGCACCGCCGTGCCGCGTGGCACACTGGCTCACCACGCTCGGCCCGCATCGGGCCGCTGCAACGCGCCTGTGAAGGAGACGCCGATGCTGACGACGGAGAAGACCGCCGACTACGTGAAGCGCTGGGTCGCCGCGTTCGAATCGAAGGACCTCGATCGCGTGCTGGCCTTCTACACGAACGACGTCATCTTCCACTCGCCGCTGATCGCGCGGCTGAGCCACGACCCCAGCGGCACCGTGCAGGGCAAGGCGGCCTTGCGCGCCTACGTGAAGAAGGGCTTCGAGGTCTTCGACCACATCCAGTTCACCGTGCTGGACGTGCTGCGCGGCGTCGACAGCATCGCCATCCACTACAAGGGCATCACCGGCACGCACGTCGTCGAAGTGCTGTTCTTCGACAAGGACGGCCTGGTCCGCGAGTCGTACGTGCACTACGCGTCGCCCGAGTAAGACACCCGGCGATGCCTGCCGTCCGGTCCGCCACCCCAGCCGACGCAGCGCCGCGGTTGTTCAGGAGCGCCCGGGCCTTCGAGACCTGGCTGAAGAGGAACCACGCCAGCCACGGCGGCCTGTGGCTGAAGATCGCCAAGCGGGGCGCCAGCGAACCCAGCGTGACCTACCCCGAGGCGGTGGCGATCGCGCTGTGCTGGGGCTGGATCGACGGCCAGAAGAAGGCCCTCGACGACCAGCACTTCCTGCAGCGCTTCACGCCGCGGCGCGCGCGCAGCGTCTGGTCGAAGATCAACGTCGAGAAGGCCGCCGCGCTCATCGAGGCGGGCCGCATGCAGGCGCCGGGCCACGCGCAGATCGAGGCCGCCAAGGCCGACGGGCGCTGGGCGCAGGCCTACGACGGCGCGCGCACCGCGACAGTACCCGCCGACCTCGCGGCCGCGCTGCAAGCCGAGCCGCGCGCCAAGGCCTTCTTCGCGACGATCAACGCGGCCAATCGCTACGCGGTGCTGTGGCGCATCCAGACGGCCGTGAAGGCCCAGACGCGCGCCCGGCGCATCGCCCAGCTGGTGCAGATGCTCGCGCGCGGCGAGACCGTCCACCTCTTCAAGCCCAGGGCCCGCGCCTGAGCGCGAGGATCGCCCCTCCCTATACTGCCGCCGCCCACCTCGACCGCGACCAGGCCCGCAAGCCTCCAGCGCCCGGAGAGACGACATGGCCCTGAGCACCCCCAAGCGGGCGGCGATCACGCTGCTGCTGGTCGCAGCCTTCGGCGGCGCGCTGACTTTCGCGCTGCGCGGGCAGCAGGTGGCGCGCATCGAGCAGCAGCAGGCGGCAGAGGCCGCTTCAGTGGTGGCGCTGAAGGGCCTCATCGCGCTCGATGTCGAGGGCTACTTCAAGGACCCGCGCGTCGCCGACGCGCTGCGCAGGAAGAAGGTGCCGGTGAGCGTGGTGCGCGTGGGCAGCCGCGACATGGCCGGCAAGGTGGTGGCGGGCGCCTCGCCCGACTTCTTCTTCGCCAGCGGCGTGGTCGCCGCCAACCAGATCGTCGACGCGGCGCGCAAGACCAACCTGCCGGCGACGCAGAGCGCGCCGTTCCACACGCCGCTGGTCATCGCCTCGTGGGAGCCGATCGCCAGGATCCTGGTCGCCAACGGCATTGCCAGGCCGCTGTCGCCGAAGGTCTACGGCCTCGACATGACCCGGCTCACGCAGGCGATGCTGGCGAAGACGAAGTGGAAGGACCTGAAGGGCAGCGCCGGCACCTATGACGTGAGCCGCAGCGTGCTCGTTTCGACCACCGACCTCCGGCGCAGCAACTCCGGCGCGCTGTACCTGGCGCTGACGAGCCAGGCGCTGCTGGGCGACATCGTCACCGACCGCGCCACCGCGCAGGCCACGGCGCTGAAACTCGCCGAGCTGTTCAAGCGCCAGGGCTACCAGGAGAACTACGTCGACGGCAACTTCGACGACTACGTGGCCATCGGCATGGGCAAGGCACCCATGGCATTCATCTACGAGAACCAGCTGGTGCGGCACGCGCTCACCAAGGGCGGCATCGGTGCCGACATGGTGCTGATGTACCCGCTGCCCACCATCGTCAACAAGCTGGTGTTCGTGGCCATGAACGAGAAGGCCAAGGCCCTGGCT
>JAEUPF010000046.1 GCA_016790425.1 Rubrivivax sp. | reverse complement strand
CCACCGGCACCGCCGGCGCCCAAGGGCAGCAGGCGCGCCGCGTTGCCGGTATCGGTGGCCACCACCGGCAGCCCATGCGCCAAGGCCTCGGCCAGCACCATGCCGTAGCCCTCGAAGAGCGAGGGCAGCACGAACAGGTCGGCGGCGGCGTAGTGCTCGCGCAGGCGTTCGCTCTGCACCACGCCGTGCCAGTGCACGCGGCCGGCGAGGCCGTGCCCCTGCACCGCGGCGCGGGCGGCGGCCGCGGTGCCCGGGTCCATCGCCAGGCTGCCGACGCAGTGCAACGCCCAGGGCCGCTCGCGCAGCCCGGCCAGCGCCTCGATCAGCACGGCGTGGCCCTTGCGGGCGATGACCGAGGCCACGCACAGGAGGCGCGGCGGTGCGCCGGGCGATGCGTCGCGCTGCTCCTCGCGCTGCTCCTCGCTCTGCTCCTCGCGTTGCTCCTCGCGTTGCTCCTCGCGTTGCTCCTGGCCTTCGTCCGCGCGTTGCTCCGCGCTCTCGTTCTCGCCCCCGTACTCGCAGCCGGGCTCGATGACGTCGATGCGCTGCGCCGTCACGCCCCATCGCGGCGGCAGCAGGCGCGCCGTGGCTTCGCTGGTGACGACCACGCGGCGCGCCGCTGCCAGCGAGCGCCGTTCGCTCACTTCGAGCGCCGCGGCGTCGCCAGGCGCGAGGCCGGTCTCCATCGCCAGCGGGTGATGCACCAGCGCCACCCAGCGCAGGCGGCGGGCATGCCGCTCGGCCAGGTCAGGCAACGCGCCGAACGCCAGCCCGTCGGCGATGACGACGCACGCATCGGGCAGCGCGGCGACGGCGGCATCGGCCTCGGCACGCGCCGTGGCATCGGGAAACGGGAAGCGGCCGCGCAGCGACAGGACCGCGACCTGCCAGCCGCGCTCGCGCAGGCCGGCGGCGAGGGCGCGGTCGTAACGCGTGCCGCCGGTGGGCGCGTCGAGGTCGCCCGGCAGCAGCAGGGTGCAGCGGCGGTTCAGCGCAACTCGCCTTCGTAGGCGGCCCAGGCCACGGGCGACTCGCGCAGCGTCACGCGCAGGCGGGCCAGGCCTTGCGGATCGTGCGGTGCCTTCGGAGCGCTCGCCGCCGCGCCCAGGTCGCCGCCGAGCACGCGTGCCGCGAGGCGGTCGAAGACGACGCGGGCGAGGAACTCGGTGGTCGTGTTGCGCCCGGCCAGCTCGGGCAGTTCGTCGAGGTTGCGGTAGGCGAGGTCCTCCAGCACCGAGCGCAGCGCCTGCGTTGCCAGGCCGATGTCCACGACGAGGCCGTCGGCGTCGAGCTCGCGGCGCGCGAACCGCGCCTCGACGACATAGGTGGCGCCGTGCAGCCGCTGCGCCGGCCCGAAGACGGCGCCGCGCAGGCTGTGCGCCACCATCACGTGGTCGCGGACGGTGACGGTGTACATGATGCGCTGTGCTCTCCCGCAAGGTGGACGGTCAGGGCCGAAGGCGGCGGCGATTTCAGGCCGGCGGGTAGTCGATGCGCTGGCACAGCGTGCGCGAGGGCCCGCGCGCCTCGTCGGCCAGGCGGGCCAGCACCTGCGGCAGCTCGGCGAACGGCGCCGTGTCGGTGACGAGCACGTCGAGGGCCGGCTCGGCCAGCAGCGACAACGCCAGCGCCATGCGCCGGCGCGCGCTCCAGCGGCTGCGCTGCGCCGGGGCGACATGGCCCACCTGCGTGCTCTTCAGCGTCAGACGGCGCGAGTGGAATGCTTCGCCCAGCGGCAGCGGCACGCTGCGGCTGCCGTACCAGCTCAGCTCGACGACGGTGGCTTCGAAGCCGGCCAGCCGCAGCGCCGTCGCCAGGCCCGCGGCGCTGCCGCTGGCGTGCAGCACGAGGTCGGCCTCGCCGGCGCCGCCGGCCGCCGCCGCAAGCGCCTCGTCGGGCAGCGCGAAGCCGGCGCCCAGCGACTGCGCGGCGGCGCGCCGCGCCTCCTGCACGTCGACCACCTGCACGGCCGTGCCCGGCAGTCGCGCGGCCAGCCACGCGACGAGCAGCCCGACGACGCCCGCGCCGACGACGGCGATGCGGTCGCCCGCGCGCGGCGACGCGTCCCACAGCGCGTTGACGGCCGTCTCCATGTTGGCGGCCAGCACCGCGCGCGCCGCCGGCACCGCGGCCGGCACGTCGTGCAGCGCCTGCACCGGGACCACGTACCGGGTCTGGTGCGGATGCAGGCAGAACACCGTTCGCCCGATCTGCTCGGCCGGCCCGGCCTCGACGACACCGACGCTCGCGTAGCCGTACTTCACCGGCGCCGGGAAGGTGCCGGCCTGAAACGGGGCGCGCATGCGCTCGTGTTCGGTGGCCGGCACCTCGCCACGGAAGACGAGCGCCTCGCTGCCGCGGCTGACGGCGCTGTGCAATGCGCGCACGCGCGCTTCGCCGGCAGCCGGCTCGCGCGAGGGCTCGGCACGGATCTCGGCGCGGCCCGGTTCGACGAGCCAGCACGCGTGGGCGGCCGGAAGATCATCGCGCATGGCGTCGCCTGGAGCGAGGGCCGGGGATGATCGCATGGTCGAACGCCGTTCGCCGGGCCCCGCGAGTAGCATCGATTCATGGGAATCGCCGTCGGTGACGCTTCGGCTGCGCACCCGAAGGGCCGGCGGCAGCCGCGCGCACGAGCCAGCGCGTCCGATGGCCGCGGGCCGGTGAACCGCGCCTGGCGATCGTCGGTGCGGCACGAGCTCGCCGTGGCTCTCGTGCTGCTGGCGGTCATCGCCGCGACCCTGGCGTTCGCGACGGGCTGGGGCATCGTCTACGCACTGGTGGCCACGGCGGCTTTCGCGCTGGCGATAGCCGTGGTGGGGCGCTCGTTCGAGCGTTCGTTCGTGCGTTCGTTCGAACGTTCGTTCGTGCCTTCTTTCGGGCCTTCGTTCTTGCCTTCGTTCGAGCAAGCCGCCTCGCCCCGGGCCGCGGTGTTCGGCGCGGCCAACCGCGTGACGCTGGCGCGCGTGGCGCTGGCGATGCTGCTGGCTGCCGTGCTCTGCACCGATGCGCGGCAGCGCGCGGCCTGGTTGCCCTGGGCCCTCGTCGCCGTGGCCACCGCGGCTGCGCTGCTCGATGCGGTGGACGGGCCGCTGGCGCGCAGGAGCGGCCTCGCGTCGCCGTTCGGCGCCCGCTTCGACATGGAAGCCGACGCCTGGTTCGTGCTGGTGCTGGCCATGCTCGCGTGGCAGTTCGATCGCGCCGGGGCGTGGGTGCTGGCGTCCGGCGCGATGCGCTACGCCTTCGTCGGCGCGGGCGCGCTGTGGCCGTGGCTGGCCGCGCCGCTGCCGGCCAGCCGCTGGCGGCAGGCGGTATGCGCGGTGCAGGTCGCGGCGCTGATCGTCGCGCTGGCGCCGGTCTGGCCGCGCTGGGCGGCGAGCGCGCTCTGCGCAGCCGGGCTGGTGCTGCTGTCCGCCTCGTTCGGCGCCGACGTGCACCGGCTGTGGCGGCGCGGTCAGGCGCTGCCGCCCGCGCCGTCGTGCCAGGCGTAGATGTCGCCGGAAGCGGCGTGGCGCGCGAGCGCGGGCGCCGAGGCGAGCTCGCCGACCCAGCGCCGCATCGCGGCGGCATCCACCGGCGCCGGCTGCAGCCAGCGGAAGCGCTCGCCGGCGCAGGCGCGGTAGCGGTGGCGGCCGAGCGACTCCAGCCGCTCGATGCACGCCAGCGCCGCTTCGGGCAGCGCCGCCAGAACCTCGAACGACAGCGCGGGCAGCGGCTGCGTGAGGCCGGCGAGCACCGCCGGCTCGGAGCCCTCGACGTCGATCTTCACGAAGTCGGGCCGGCCGTGGCGCGCGATCAATGCGTCCAGCGTCGTCAGCGGCACGCGCAGCTCTTCGGTCCAGCGCACGCCGGCGAAGGCGGGCAGGGCGCCCACGCGACCGGCCCAGTCGCGCGACAACGTCGAAACGGTCGGCGTGCGCGGGCTCACCAGCAGCGAGGCCATGCCCTCGCGCTCGCCGACCGCCTGCGCGAGCACGGTGACGCCGGCGTCGCCGGCGAAGAGCCAGCGCAGCACGCGCAGGCATTCCGGCTGCGGCTCGACGGCGAGCACGCGCGCCCCGAGCCGGCGCCAGACGCGCACGCGGCTGCCCACATGCGCGCCGATGTCGAAGGCGAGGCCGCCGCGCGGCACCAGCGCGCCGTAGAAGCCGGCCAGGCGCGCCTGGCGCCCCGGGATGCCGTGGTAGATCGCGAGCGAGCGGGCAAGGCCGAGCAGCCGGTTCAGGCGGTCCACCGCAGGTTCCCGGTCCCGCCGGCGGCCCGCTGCACGCCCCACTGCACCGCGCATGCCGCCGCCGCAACGGCCGCCGGCCGCGGTGCGGTCCGTTCGCGGTCGCTGCCCGCTACTCGATCGACTTCCACAGCAGCAGCCAGTCGGCGAGTTCGCGCGCCCGCGCGGGCTTTTGCATCACGGTGACGGCCAGGTGCGCCGGCACCTCGATCGCGCCGGGGTCGAGCTCGCCGGTGACGATGGCGGCCAGGCGCGTGCCGAAGCGGGCCTCGAGCTTGTCGATCGCCTGGCCGCCGTTCTCGGCGCCGGCCAGCCGCCAGTCGGCGAGGATCGCGTCGGGGGCGATGCCGGCCGCGTCGAGTTGCGCGATTGCGCCGGCGCTGTCACCGGCGACGACGGCGCGGCAGCCCCAGTCGGCGAGCAGCGAGCGCGTGGCCGCGGCCACTTCGGCGTCGTCTTCGATGACGACGACCACGGTGCCGCGCAGCGCCTCGGCCGTGGCGCGGGCGCGCTGCGGCGGCGCGGACGCCGCAGGCCCCGCTGATGCCGCTGATGCCGCTGATGTGGCTGAGGCCGCTGATGTGGCTGAGGCCGCTGATGTGGCTGAGGCCGCTGACCCCGCAGGTGCCGCACGCGCCAGCGTGAGGCCGAAGGTGCTGCCGCGGCCGGGCGCCGAGGCGACGTCGATCCGGTGCCCGAGCAGGTCGGCCAGGCGCTTGACGATGGCAAGGCCCAGGCCGATCCCGCGTGCGCGGTCGCGCGCTGCGTTGCCGGCCTGGAAGTACTCTTCGAAGATGTGGTCGCGGTCGGCGCTGGCGATGCCGATGCCGCTGTCGCGCACGGTCACGCGCAGCGTGCCGGGCGGCACGGTGCCATCGCCGTCATTGCCGTTGCCGCTGCTGCCGCTGCCGCTGCCGCTGCCGGCAACGGCGTCTCCTTCGTGCACATCGACTTCGATGCCGCCGCTGTCGGTGTACTTCACCGCGTTGTCGAGCAGGTTGCGCAGCATGCGGTCGAGCATCACCGGATCGCTGCGCACCCAGGCACGGGTGGCAGCGCAGCGGAAAGCCAGGCCCTTGCTGCGGGCGCGCGGGCGAAAGTCGTTGGCGATGCGCTCGAGCACCACGCCCAGCGCCACCGGCCTCGCCTCGGGAACCAGGCTGCCCGCGTCCAGCCGCGAGAGGTCGAGCAGCGAGTCGAACAGCTCCTGCAGCGAATCGGCCGAGCGTGCCGCCTGGCGCAGCGTCTGCGCGCTGGCGGCGTCGGAGGTCGAGCGCAGCGCGTGGTCCAGCAGCAGCACCAGCGAGTGCAGCGGTTGCCGCAGGTCATGGCTGGCGGCGGCGAGGAAGCGCGACTTGGCGATGCTGGCCTGCTCGGCGCGTTCACGGGCCGCCAGCGCCTCGGCTTCGCGCAGGCGCAGCTGGCGCGCCAGGTCCTCGTTCTCGAACCCGACGCGAAGCGCGTTGGCCACCAGCGCGGCGCCGTCGCGCGCGAAGAGGATCAGGTAGCCGAGGAAGAACACGATCATCGCCGCCACGGGCCACTTCAGCGGCATGTCCGAGGCCGCCCAGCCGACGGCCAACGGCGCCAGGAACAGCGTCACCAGGCCGTAGAAGGCGGCGGGCACCGCGGCCGAGACGGCGATGCCGCCGGCGGCCCAGGCGCACAGCACCATCGTCAGCAGCGACCATTCGAACGGCGGCGCGCCGAAGAACAGCAGTGCCGACGCGCCGGCGATCGCCCCGCTGGCCGTGGCCGCGGCGACGAGCCGGCCGATCCAGCGCCGCAGCTGTGCCGCAGCCGGCGGCCGCGCCAGCAGCCGCGCGCAGACGAACGCCCGCAGGAGCCACGAGCCGAGCGCCGCCGCGGCCCAGCCCCAGGCCAGCGCCGCGCCGGCGTGCGGCGCCATCGTGTAGGCGATGAAGGCTGCGGCCACCGCCACGCCGAGCGGCGCGCGCACCGTCTGGCGCGCGATCAGCCGCAGCCGCTCGGCGTCGATGGCCGCCTGCGCCGGCCCGGCTTGCGCCGCGCCGGCGGCGGTATCGGCTTGCGCCGCGCCCGCGGCGGTATCGGCTCGTGCCGTGCCCGCAGCGGTGTCGGCCGGGTGCGGTGCACTCACGGCGAAAGGTCCGCCGACGTTTCGAGGATCTGCTGCTGCATCCTTGCGTTCGAATGGCCGAAGCGGCTCACGTCGTAGCAGCCCAGAGGCAGCACGGCGGTGCGTGTGCAGCAGCGGCTGCAGAAGGTGCACGGCTGGCCGCTGGCCGGCGGGCGCTGCTCGGCGATGGCCTGCAGCAGGTCGGGGTTGGCAAGCAGCGGGCGGCCGATGGCGACGAGATCGCATTGCCCGTGCGCCAGCGCGCCTGCGATGACGCTGCGCTCCTGGAAGCCGCCGTTGGCGATGACGGGCAGCTTCGTCGCCTCGCGGAAGCTCGCCGCGTAGCCGGCATTGGCCGCCGGCACGAAGCGCCAGCCCAGGCCCAGCGTGCTGCCGGCCAGCCAGGCCGGCACCAGGTTCAGCACCGTCGCGCGCACGCGGGCCTTGGCGCTCAGGTGGCGTGCCGAGTTGGCGAACAGGCGCAGGCCTTCGAACGGGAACTCGCCGGGGCTGCCCTTGGGGTTGACGAAGCCGAAGCCGCTGTCGATGTGCAGGTAGTCCACGCCGAGCGCGGCCAGCCAGCGGCCGTAGTCCAGCGTCGTCGCGAGCGTGTTGCCGAAGAACCAGTCGCGCAGCGGCAGCACCGGCGGCCAGCGCACGTTCAGCGGCAGGTAGTTGAAGTCCTCGGCGGACAGGCGCACGCCGAAGAGGTAGTCGTCGCCGATCTCGCGGCGCACTTCGCGCACCACCTCCTCCAGCAGCCGGAAGCGCTTCTTCGGCGAGCCGCCGTAGTCGTCGCGGCGGCGGTTGGTGGCCGGGTTCAGGAACTGGTGGATCAGGTAGCCCTTGGACGCGGTGACCTCGACGCCGTCGGCGCCGGTGGCGCGCACGCGCCGCGCCGCGCTGGCGAACTGCCCGACCGTGCGCGCGATCTCGCCGGGCGTCATCGCCGTGGTGCGGTTGCGGTAGCCATAGACGAAGTCGAAGCCGGCCGAGGCCGACAGGCCGTCGGCGGCCTCGGGCAGCAAGCTCGTGTGCGTGTGCCCCCCGGGGTCGCCGATCTGCACGATGTAGGCGCAGCCGAGGTCCTTGACCGCGCGCACGCCCTCGGCGATCGGGCCGATGAAGCGGTCGTCGCTGAGCTTGGGGTACTCCAGCGGCGAGTGGCGCGCGTCGTCGATGGCGATCGTCGCCGAGATGATGCCGCCCAGGAGGTGCTCGGGCCTCGCGAAGCGGCGCTCGAAGTTGCGCCAGGCCGGCGTCACGGTGCCGTCGTAGTACGCCATGCGCCCGCCGAGCGAGGAGCGCAGCACGCGGCTGCGGAAGACGACGCCCTTGACCTCGAACGGATCGAAGATGCCGGGGGCTGCTGCTGCGCTCGCTGCCACGGTCGCCTCCTCGCCGGGCCCGGGCGCTCTCGGGCCGGGCGGCGCGCGAGCGTAGCGCCGCCGGCTGGCGGCGTCCATCGACGCTGTGGAGGACGGGCCGGCCCCGCGCCCGGCCGCTCGAGTGTGCTCGGCCGCTCAACCGCGCGTGGCCAGGCGCGCCAGTTCGCGGTGCAGCGGGTGGCGTTCGGCGAAGCTGGCGCGAAACGCCTGCGGCACGCGCTGCTGCGCGGTGTCGCGCACCCATTGCAGGCCGCGCCGCGCGCACGCCCGCGCCTCTTCGCGCGCCCCGGCCGCGTGCAGCGCGCGCGCCGCAGCCCAGGCCTGCCAGGGCGTCAGCGCGCCGAGATCGGCCGCGGCGTTGCCTGCGGGCGCCGAGAGCGAGACGGCGCCGGCCGCATCGGCCAGGCGCGCCGGCTCGTGGCCGCCGGGCGCGCCGGCGAGCAGCATCCGCAGCACCGGCAGCACGAGGCTCATGCCGCCTTCCTCGCAGCGGCGCACGAGGGTTTCGAGCGCGGCGCGCTCACCGTCGCCGCTTGCCGGCGCCTGCGCACCGAGCTGCCGCCACAGCGCCCACTCCACCGCCAGCGGCAGGTCGCCGCCGGGGTCGGCTGCGCCTGCGTCAGCGCCCGCTGCCACCGGGGTGCCAGCGCCTGCCTGGCCCGCCGGCCGGCCGAGCAGCAGCGCGCGCTTGAGTTCCAGCAAGGCCAGGCGCGAGCGTTCGCGCCGGCGCACCGGCGCGCTGGCGCGGACGGCGTCGAGCCAGGGCTGCGCCAGGTCGGCGCGGCCGAGCTGCAGATACAGCGCTGCGATCGGGTCGATCGCCCGCGTCGCCGCGCCCTGGCGGGCCAGGCGAGCGGTGAACTCCTCGGCCACTTCGAGCGCCTGCGCGTACTGCGCGCACCCGGCGTAGGTCTCGATGAGGTTGCGCAGCACGACGAGCAGATCCGGCGGCGCGATCGAGGCACCGCCGGCGCCGGGGCCCTGGCCCTGGCGCGCGCGCGCGGCTTCGGCCAGCGCCGGCTCGAACTCGCCGCGGCGCAGGTGCTGCACCGATTTCGAGGCCGACACGACGACCCATGTCGCATGGTCGCCATGCGCCTTCAGCAACGGCAGCATGCGCTCGTGCTCGGGCAGCGCCAGCGCCGGCCGGCCGCGCAGGCCCAGCACCAGCGCGCGGGTGGCGGCCAGCGCCTCGGCGCGGCGGGGGTCGCTGGCGTCGCGCAGCAGCCGCTCGGCGGCCGCCAGGTGCTGCACGGCTTCGTCGAACTGCGCGTCGGCCGCGGCGCGGTTGGCCAGCGCGAAGCGGCACTCGGACTCGACGCGCAGGTCGCCCACGGCGATGGCGTCGCCCAGCAGCGAAGACACCCGCGACAGGCCTTCCTCGGGGCGGCCGGCCATCGCCTGCACCACGGCCTCGACGAAGCGCACGCGCATCTGCTCGGCGTTGCTGCGGGCCAACGTGCCGAGGGCGGCGAGGCACTGCTGCGCCTGTTCGACGCTGCCGCATTCGCTGGCAGCGTCGGCGGCGTCGAACCACAGCTCGAAGGCGCGCGCTTCGCGCCCGGCCGCCGCCTCGATCTGGGCGGCCTGCGCGTACAGCGCCAGCAGCTCGGCCGGACGCGCGGCGCGCCACGCCTGCCGCGCGGCGGCTTCGAGGTGCGGCGCCGCGCGCGCGTCTTCGCCCGCAGCGCGCCAATGCGCGGCCAGGCGGGCCGGCTGCCGCGCCGCCGCGTTCCAGTCGCTTTCCAGGAACGCCGCCAGCCGCGCGTGCAGCGCCTGGGCGATGGGCCTCGGAAGCTGCTCGAGCACCACTTCGGCATGCACGTCGTGCGCCACGCCGGCCGCGCCGAGCAGGCCCTGCTCTTCGAGCAGCCGCCACGGCTCGGCCAGCGCCAGCGCGTGGCAGCCGCTCACCGCCTCGGCCAGCGCCACCGAGAAGTCGCTGCCCGCCAGCGCCGCCACGCGCAGCAGCTGGCGCGCTTCCTCGGGCAACTGCGCGATGCGCTCGGCCACCAGCGTGCGCACGTGGCCGGGCACGGCGGGGGCCGGCGGCGGCACGGACGCCTGGCGCGGCGCCGCCCACCACTGGCGAAGCGCTTCGAGCATGAACAGCGGATTGCCGCCGACGCGCCGGTGCACCGCGACCGCCAGCGGCGCGCCCGCGGCCGGCCCGCTGTCGCCCCGGTCGGGTGGCGCGCCGGCGGCAACGTCGTGCGGCGCGTCGCCGGGCGTGCCGAGGAGCGACTCGACCAGCGCCGTGGCAGCCGCCTCGTCCAGCGGCCCGAGGGCCAGCGTGCGCACGTCGCTGCGAGCGCGCAGGCGCGCGATGCGTGCATCGGCCACCGCCCCGGCGGCGATGCGCGAGCCGATGGCCACGCGCAAGCCGGCCAGCGCCGGCGCGTCGAGCGCCTCGTGCCACAAGTCCACGCTGGCGGCGTCGGCGAACTGCCAGTCGTCGAGCACCAGCGCGACGCCGCAAGCGGCCACCGCCGTCAGTGCCTGCAACAGCGCCGGCGCCAGCGACTGCGCGCGCGGCCGCGCTTGCGCGGCGCTGTCGTGCGGGGTTGCTGCCGCTGCCGGCGTTGCCGCAGCCGTTGCCGTGGCGCCGCCCGGCGCGGCCAGGGCTTCTTTCAGCGCCGCCGCGGCTGCCGGCGCCAGCGCGCCCGCCGGGGCCCGCGCCAGCGCCTCGGCCACGCGCACCAGGCCGGCCAGCGGCACGGCTTCGTCGCCCGGGCGCGAACGCACGGTCAGTGCCGCGGTCCATGCATGCGACTGAGACTGAGACTGAGACCGCGACGGCGACTGCGCCAGCGCTTCCAGCAAGCGCGACTTGCCGATGCCCGGCTCGCCGACGACCAGCACGCGCTGGCCGGCGGCCCACTGCGCCCGAAGCGCGGCGAGCGCGGCGTCGCGGCCGATCATCCGCGGCGGCCGCAGCAGGGCCACCGGCACGGCGGCGGCCGCGGGCGCTGTGGCGACGAGCGCGGGCGCTGTGGCGACGAGCGCCATCGGCGCCGAGGCGGCTGCCCGCGGCGCCAGCTCCGGCCGCCGCGCCGGCTCGGCCGCGGGCCCGTGCATCATCGCCACCAGTGCCTGCGTCTCGGGCGAAGGTGCGGCGGCGAGTTCGTCGGCCAGCATGCGCCGGCAACGCTCCCAGGCGTGCAGCGCAGCACTGCGGTCGCCCGCCAGGTAGTGCAGCTGCATCACGCGCCGGTGCGCGGCTTCGGAATGCGGCGAGCGCGCGAGCATTTCCTGCGCCAGCGACAGCGCGGCGTGCCAGTCGCGCGCGCGCTCGGCAGCGTCGATGCGCGCGGCGAGCGCGGCCTGCTGCTGCCTTCGCCGCTCGCCGCGGCGGCGCGCGAGCCACGCGTCGTACTCGCCGCCGGGCAGCGGCTGCACGCCTTCCAGCACTTCCTCGCTCGTTTCGAGGTCGTGGCGCACGTGCGCGGCCAGCGCCAGCAGCGTGGTGCCTTCGACGGCCGCCGCGCCGAGCTGGCGCTTCAACTGGAACAGGCGCTGGCGCAGCGTGTTGCGCGCCAGCGCCGGCTCGCTCTCGGGCCACAGCAGTTGCGCCAGGCGCTGGCGCGGCGTGGCCCCTTCGAGCGCCAGCCAGGCCAGCAGCGCGGCGTCGCGCGGCGCCAGCGCGGCGGTGCTGGCACCGCGGGTGCCGCCGCCGCCGCCGCTCGCGCCGTGCAGCGCCTGCGGCGCGCGCGAGAGTTGAAGGTGCAGCGGCGGCTCGGCGCCTCGACGGGTCATCGCGCAAGTATCGGGCGCCAGGCGATCGGCGCCGGGCGACGCATGGCGCGCCGGGCGCCGCGCGCCCGGCGCGCGCGTGCTGCGTTGCTCAGTCCACCCACCACCAGGCGCGGGCCTGGTTCGTGAAGTGCGCGAAGAGGCCGCTGCCGGCCACGCGCGCATCGAGCGCCGTGCTGGCGCCGAAGGCGACGTAGGCGCCGTTGACCGAGATCGCCGGCACGCCGACGCTGCCGCTGGCCAGCTGGTTGCTCACCGGCAGCGTCTGCTGCGTGAGGCGGTTGCGCAGGAAGACGTTGCCGATGCCCGTGGTCGTCGTCGCGGTGCCGAGGTTGGTGGCCGCCGAGCTGAAGGCGACCCAGGTGCCGTCGTGGCTGAGCGCGGGCTTCTCGCCCTGGCCGATCGGCGCATCGCCGTTGGCTTGCGCGCCGCCGGTGGCCGTGCTGACGCGCTGCACGGCCAGCGAGTCGACGTCGACGACGAACACGTCCTGCGTGCCGTTGGTGTCGCCGGGCACGACGTTGCTCGCGGTGGTGGCGTAGGCGACGAAGCGGCCGTCGCCCGAGATCGCCGGCGCGACGACGCGGCTGGCGCTCTCGGTGCCCTGGTTGCGCTCGCCGCCGGTGCTGGTGAGGCTGACGCGCTTGCGCGTGCCGGCCGCATGGTCGTAGACGAAGATGTCCCACAGGCCGTTGCCGTCGCCGGCGGTGATGTTGGCGGCGAACGACCAGAACGCGACGCGGTTGCCGTCGGCCGAGACGGCAGGCTTGTCGCCGCCGACGCCGGCGCCGTTGGTGCCCAGCGTCAGCAGCGTGTTGGTGCCGCTGACGAGGTCGCGCCGGTAGGCGTTGATGGTCGAGATGCCGCTGACGCCGGCGGTGAGGTTGCTGGCGCCGCTGGCAAACACCACCACGCGCCCGTCGGCCGAGAGCGCCGGGCCATAGCTCTCGGAGTTGGCCTGCGCGCCGCCCGCGCCGACGCTGACGCGCGTGACGCCGGTGGTCAGCGTGCCGCCGCTGGCCGACCAGACGAAGACATCGCGCACGCCGTTGGTGTCGCCGGCGACCAGGTTTGTGGCGGACGACTCGAAGGCGACGGTCAGCCCGTCGGCCGAGATCGCCGGCGCGAAGCTGTCGCCGTTGCCGGCGACGCCGCTGGCGTCGGTGCTGATGAGGCGCGTCTCGCCGCTCATGCGGTCGCGCCACCAGATCTGGCGCCGGCCGGCACTGTTGCCGCCGAGGTCGGCCGAGGAGACGAAGGCGACGAAGCGGCCTTCACCATACACGGCGCTGCCGCCGATGGCCGGCGCCGAGCTGTCGAAGAAGGTGCCGCGCGTGTTGCGAGCGGTGTTCAAGCTGACGTGATCGAAGGTGTGCTCGCAGCCGGCCTTCACCGCACCGGCGGCCGCCGGCATCGTGCCGGTGGCGCCCTTGTAGACGCTGCACGTCATCGCCGCGGGCTTGGCGGCGATGCTCACGGCCCAGGCCGCGCCGGCGGCCAGCGGCGTGGCGAAGCTGCCGCTTTGCGCGTTCACCGTGTCGGTGCTGCCCGCCGTTGCCGGCACGGTGAGCGCCAGATCGTCGGCGCCGTTGTTGCGCAGCGTGAGCTGCGTGCCCACCGGGCCGCGCACTTCCAGTGCCAGCGGCGTGCCGGCCGTGCCGCCCGTTCCCCCCGTTCCTCCCGTGCCTCCGGTTCCTCCCGTTCCGCCGGTGCCGCCCGTGCCCCCCGTGCCACCGGTGTTGCTGCCCGCATCGCCGCCCTCGCCGCCGCAGCCGGCCAGCGCCGCCAGCACCGCAGCGGCTACCACCACCATCGAGACCCGCTTCATTCGTTCACTCCTTGATGACAACGACCACGGCAGCAGTGGAGCGGAGCGGGCGTTATGAAGGCGTTAAGCGGCAGGCCTTTCGATGCCCCGCGATACCGTTCGATGCACCTTCGCCCCTCACCTGAGGGATGCCCGAGGGATGCGGTCGAAGCGGTGCCGGCCGCAGCCGGCTCGTGCCGCGGCGCGTTGCGGCGGCTGTCGCCGCATGCGGACGCTGCGGCTACTCTGTCGGGGTCGGGACAGGCGAATCGGGCGTGCGACCTAGAATCGAACGATCGTTCTCTTTTCAACCGCCCCCCGAGCCGGAGGAGCTGCCATGGGTGCCCGCTACGAAGTCCGCGGCAACGTTGCCGTCGTCACGCTCGACAACCCGCCCGTCAACAGCCTGGGCTTCGAAACACGGCGCGAGTTCTCCGCCGGCGTCGCGCGCGCCGAGGCCGACCCGGCCGTCGCCGCCATCGTCGTCACCGGCGCCGGGCGCGCCTTCTCGGCCGGCGCCGACATCACCGAGTTCGGTTCGCCGAAGGCGACCGCCGAGCCGAACCTGCTGACGCTGATCCGCCAGCTCGAGAACTGCCGCAAGCCGGTGGTGGCGGCGATGCACGGCATCTGCATGGGCGGTGGGCTCGAGCTGCCGCTGGGAGCGCACTACCGCGTCGTGGCGCCGGGCGCCAGCATCGCGCTGCCGGAAGTGAAGATCGGCCTCATCCCCGGCGCCGGCGGCACGCAGCGCCTGCCGCGTGCCCTGGGCGTGGAGCCGGCGCTGAACATGATCACCAGCGGCGAGCCGGTGAAGAGCGAGCTGCTCGCTTCGGTGCCCGGGCAGAAGCTGTTCGACCAGGTGGCCACCGGCGACCTGCTCGACGCCGCCTGCACCTTCGCTGCCGCCAAGGCGGCCGAGCATGCCGCCAGCGGCAAGCCCTTGCCGCGCATCCGCGACCTCAAGGCGCAGCACCCGAACCCCGACGCCTACATCCAGTTCGCGCGCAACATGGTCAAGGGCATGGCCAAGAACTTCCCGGCGCCGCCCAAGTGCGTCGACGCGGTGGAAGCCAGCCTGAAGAAGCCCTTCGAAGAAGGCATGCTTTACGAGCGCGAGCTGTTCCTCGCGCTGATGCTCACGCCCGAGTGCAAGGCGCTGCGCCACGCCTTCTTCGCCGAGCGCGCGGCCAGCAAGATCCCCGACGTGCCCGAGGACACGCCGACCCGCAAGGTCGAGAAGGTGGCCGTCATCGGCGCCGGCACGATGGGCGGCGGCATCACGATGAACTTCCTCACCGCCGGCATCCCGGTGACGATGCTCGAGATGAAGGCCGAGGCGCTGGAGCGCGGCGTGGCCACGATGCGCAAGAACTACGAAGGGCAGGTGAAGAAGGGCAAGCTCACGGCCGACAAGCTCGAGCAGCGCATGGGCCTCTTGAAGACCACGCTCGCCTACGACGACATCAAGGACGCCGACATGGTGATCGAAGCCGTGTTCGAGGAGATGGGCGTCAAGGAGGCGGTGTTCAGGAAGCTCGACGAGGTGATGAAGCCCGGCGCCATCCTGGCCACCAACACCAGCACGCTGGACGTCGACAAGATCGCCGCGTTCACCCGGCGGCCCGAGGACGTGATCGGCACGCACTTCTTCAGCCCGGCCAACGTGATGAAGCTCCTGGAAGTGGTGCGCGGCAAGGCCACCGCCAAGGACGTGCTGGCCACCGTGATGGCGCTGGCCAGGAAGATCAGGAAGACGGCCGTCGTCTCGGGTGTGTGCGACGGCTTCATCGGCAACCGCATGATCGAGCAATACAGCCGCCAGGCCGGCTTCCTGCTCGAAGAAGGCTGCACGCCGCAGCAGGTGGACCGCGCCATCGAGAAGTGGGGCATGGCGATGGGGCCGTTCCGCATGGGCGACCTCGCCGGCAACGACATCGGCTGGGCGATCCGCAAGCGCCGCTACGTCGAGAAGCCGGGGATGCGCTACAGCAAGACGGCCGACCTGCTGTGCGAGCTGGGCCGCTACGGCCAGAAGACCGGCAAGGGCTGGTACGACTACCACCCGGGCAAGCGCGACGCGATTCCGAGCCCCGCGGTGGTGGAGATGATCGAGCAGCACCGCGCCGAGCTCGGCATCGAGCCGCGCAAGATCAGCGACGAGGAGATCGTGCAGCGGCTCGTCTTCGCCCTCGTCAACGAAGGCGCCAAGATCGTCGAGGAAGGCATCGCCAGCAAGGCCAGCGACCTCGACGTCGTCTACCTCACCGGCTACGGCTTCCCGCTGCACCGCGGCGGGCCGATGTGCTATGCGGACACGGTGGGTCTGTACAACGTCGTGCAGGCGATGAAGAAGTTCGCCGCCAACCCGCACGACGACGCGGCGTTCTGGCAGCCGGCGCCGTTGCTGGCGCGCCTGGCCGCCGAAGGCCGGACTTTCAGCTGAGCCGGCGCTTTGCGCGGATTCGAGGGTCGGGGGGCGCCAGGATGCTGAAGCGCGCGCTGATCACGCTCGGTGCCCTCACGGCGCTGTTGCTGCTGCTGGCTGCGGCACTGGTGGTCAACACGCTGCGCCAGGGCTCGCGCCAGGTGGTGGTGCCGGCGCTGGCGCCGATGGCGGTGGACAAGGCTGCGGTGGCCGATTCGCTGGCCATCGCCTTGCGTGCGAAGACGGTGAGCGGGCTCGCCGATCCCACCGGCGTGGCCGCCGAGTTCGAGGCGCTGCATGCGCACCTGAAGGCGCGCTACCCGCTCGTGCACGCCGCGCTCGAGCGCGAGGGGGTCGGTGCGCACAGCCTGCTCTATACCTGGCGCGGCAGCGACGCCAAGGCCCTGCCGATGGCGCTGCTGGCACACCAGGACGTGGTGCCCATCGCCCCGGGCACCGAGGCGCTGTGGAAGCAGCCGCCGTTCAGCGGCCTCGTCGCGGATGGCTTCGTCTGGGGCCGCGGCGCGCTGGACAACAAGAGCAATCTCGTCGCCCAGTTCGAGGCGGTGGAGGCTTTGCTCAAGGCCGGCTTCAAGCCCCATCGGACGGTGTTCTTCTTCTTCGGCCACGACGAGGAGGTGGGCGGCCAGCGCGGCGCGGTGGAGGTGGTGAAGCTGTTCAATCAGCGCGGCGTGAAGCTGGCCTTCGTGCTCGACGAGGGCATGGCCGTCACCGAAGGCATCCTGCCCGGCGTGGCGCAGCCCATCGCGCTCATCGGCCTGGGCGAGAAGGGCGCGATCACGCTGAAGCTCACGGCGCAGGCTTCGCCCGGGCATTCGTCGATGCCGCCGGCACCGGGCGAGAGCGCGATCGGCAGGCTGAGCGCGGCGCTGGCGCGCATCGACGGCAACCCGCTGCCCGGGGGCATCCAGGGCGCGGCGGCAGAGATGTTCGCCGTGGTCGGGCCCGAGCTGCCGTTCGGCCAGCGCCTGGCGATGTCCAACCTCTGGCTGCTGCGGCCGGTGGTGGAAGGCATGCTGGCCAAGGGCGCCGCCACCAATGCGTTGATGCGCACGACGACGGCGCTGACCATCGTCAACGCCGGCAACAAGGAAAACGTGCTGCCCGGCCAGGCCGAGGCGGTGGTGAACTTCCGCATCCTGCCGGGCGACACCTCGCAGTCGGTCGTGGCGCATGTCAAGCGCGTGATGGCCGACGAGCGCATCGCGCTCGCGCCGTGCTGCTCGGCGGTCTCCGAGCCGTCGCGGATTTCGTCCGCGCAGGCCGAGCCCTACCGGCAGCTCGAACGCACGATACGCGAGGTCTTCCCCGACAGCATGGTGGCGCCCAGCCTCACGCTGCAGGGCACCGATTCGCGCCACTTCGACGCGGTGGCCGAGCAGGTGTACCGCTTCATGCCGATCCGCTTCAAGCCCGAGGACCTGCGGCGGCTGCATGGCACCGACGAGCGCATCGCCGTCGACCAGCTCGCCGACATGGTGCGCTTCTATCACCGCCTGCTGCAGACCACCGCGGCTGCAGCGCCCTAACGCCACGAAGGAACCTCCCATGAGCCAAGCCGTCATCGTCTCCACCGCGCGCACGCCGCTGGCCAAGAGCTGGAAGGGCGCCTTCAACATGACGCACGGCGCCACGCTCGGCGGCGCGGTCGTCAAGGCCGCGGTCGAGCGCGCCGGCGTCGAGCCGGCGCTGGTGGAAGACGTGCTGATGGGCTGCGCCACGCCCGAAGGCGCCACCGGCTCGAACATCGCGCGCCAGATCGCGGTGGCTGCCGGGCTGCCGATCACGACGAGCGGCGTGACGGTCAACCGCTTCTGCTCCAGCGGCCTGCAGACCATCGCCATGGCCAGCCAGCGCGTCATCGCCGGCGAGGGCGAGGTCTACGTGGCCGGCGGTGTCGAGAGCATCTCGTGCGTGCAGAACGAGGCCAACCGGCACATGATCGTCGACCCGGCGCTGCAGGCGAAGAAGCCCGAGATCTACTGGAACATGCTGCAGACGGCCGAGAACGTGGCCAAGCGCTACGCAATGCCCAAGGAGCGCATGGACCGCTACGGCGCGGCCAGCCAGCAGAAGGCCTGCGAGGCGCAGGACAAGCGGCTCTTCGATGCCGAGATGATCCCGATGACGGTGACCGCCGGCGTCGCCGACGCGCAGCTCGGCCTCGTCAGCAAGCAGGTCACCGTGAAGGCCGACGAAGGCCTGCGCCCCGGCACCACCTACGAGGGCATCAAGGACATCCGCTCGGCGGTGCCCGGCGGCGTGGTGACGGCCGGCAACGCCAGCCAGTTCAGCGACGGCGCCCGCGCCTGCGTGATCGTGAGCGAAAGCTACGCGCAGCAGAAGAACCTGAAACCCCTGGGCCGCTTCCTCGGCTTTGCCGTGGCCGGCTGCGAGCCCGACGAGATGGGCATCGGCCCGGTCTTCGCCGTGCCCAAGGTGCTGGCCACGCTCGGCCTCAAGGTGGGCGACATCGACCTGTGGGAGCTCAACGAAGCCTTCGCCGTGCAGGTGCTGTACTGCGCCGACAAGCTCGGCATCCCGATGGACCGGCTCAACGTCAACGGCGGCGCCATCGCTCTCGGCCACCC
>JAEUPF010000038.1 GCA_016790425.1 Rubrivivax sp. | reverse complement strand
CGCGCGCCGGCGCCGCCTGCGCGCAGGTCGACGCGCCGCGGTAGAGGTAGGCCTCGTACTCGTTGATGACGAGCGGCCTGCCCGCGCGGCCATCGTGCTCGCGGTGGCCGCGCGGGTACTTGAGGAAGCGGGTCGAACCCGGCGCCGGGTCGCGGTAGGCCTCGAGCGCGCCAAGCAGCCAAGGCGCCAGGCGCTCCATCTCGCCCTCGGAGCACGCAATGTGCAGCGCCAGGCCGATGTCGTAGGTGCGCGCGGGCAGCGCCAGCCGCGCGGCGAAGCGCGGGAAAGCGCGCACACCGCCCGTTTCGCTGCCCGACTCGCCATCGGTTTCGCCGCGGAAATCGGCCAGGTGCGCCAGCACCGCCGGCCAGTCGAACTGGTCGGCGAGGCGGCCGCCATGCTCGATGTAGCTGCGGATGCCCTCGATCATGTAGCCGGCGTGCGGCAGGTCGTTGGGCAGGTCCTGCTGCACCGAGTAGTTCCAGTACCAGCGGCCGCCGTCGGGCGTGCGCCGGCGGTGCGCGAGCACGGCGCCCATCGAGCGGTCGGCCGCGGCGGCGTAGCGCGCCCGCGTCTCGAAGTCGTCGACGGCGAGGCTTGCGCGCTGGATCTGCCCGGCCAGGTAGGCGGCCGGGTTGAAGATGTCGTAGGGCCGGTCGGCGGCGCGCAGCGAGTACGGCGCCAGGCCCGAAGGCGAGGCCATCGCGGGGTCGAGGTAGGGCGCGATCGCCGCCGCGACGACGCGCTTGATCTCGTCCTGCGGCGCCTCTTCGTCGCGCTCGGCCCAGCTTTGCAGCGCGTCGATGGCGATCGCGGTGGCGATCGTGTACTCGGTGTGCGGCGGGTTCACCGAGCCATCGTCGTTGGCGTCCCAGGCCACCGGCAGGCCCCAGCCGACGATGCCGTCGCGGTTGGTGTCGGCGTTGTCGAGCAGCCAGCGGCCGGCGGTGCGCGCCAGGTTCGGCTCGTCGGCGCGCCAGTGCCCGTCGAGCCGCTGCAACTCGGCCAGCAGCACCATCGCATAGGCCTTGGGCACGTCGCCCTCGGCGTGGCCGGGGTAGTCGGTGACGCCGTGGCCGGGGCGCTGGCGCGGCAGGGCGGCGTGGATCTGGCTGGCCACCGCCGCGGCCAGCGCCGGCGGCGCGGTGGCCGGCGGCGGCGCGACGCAGCCGGCCAGGCCCGCCACGGCCAGCACCGCGCGCAGCAGCGTGTGCCTGGAGGCCCGTCGGCGGCTCGCCGCCCGCGCGCAGCCCGCCTGTCCGGTCCGCTCGCCGTCCGCCTGCAGTCCGCTCACCGCCCGCTCAGCGTCCACTCACCGGCCGCTCACAGGCCGGACTGCGCGAGCATCGCGCGCGACATCGCCATCTCCTCGTGCAGCCATTGCCCCAGGGCCACGCGAGCCGGCAGACCGGCGTGCTGCGGCGGGTAGACGAACCAGTAGGGCTCGGGCTCGGCATCGGCCAGCGTCAGCGGCGACAGCCGCCGCAGGCGGCCGGCCTGCAACGCATCGGCGGCCAGCAACTCGCTTGCCAGCGCGATGCCCAGGTCCTGCTCGGCCGCCTGCAGCAAGAGCCCGGCGTCGTTGAACTCGGCAACGGTCTTGCCAAGCAGCTTGCCGCCGGCCAGCGCCAGGAAGCGCGCCCACTTGTCGGCGTGGCCCAGCAGCGGCTCGGCAGCCAGCGCCGCGTGGTCGCCGAAGCGCACGCGCGCCGCGCGCCCGGGCGCGGCCACGGCGACGAAGCGCGATGCGGCCAGCGGCTCGGCCTCGAGCCCACGCCACGGGCCGCTGCCGGCGCGCACCGCAGCGTGGAAGCCCTCGCGCTGCAGATCGACGATGGCCTGCGAGGCGTGGATGTCCAGCGCGATGCCCGGGTGCCGCTCGCGCCAGCGCGCCATGCGCGGCAGCAGCCAGCGCTGCGCGAACGAAGGCAGCACGGTGATGCGCAGCGTCTGCACCTTGCCTTCGGCGGCCAGCGCCGCTTCGCGGACGCCTTCTTCCAGCAGCGCCAGCGCCGCCTCTGCCGCGCGCTGCAGCGCGGCGCCGGCGGCGTTGAGTGCCAGGCTGCGCCCGCGCCGCTCGAACAGCGCGAAGCCCAGCTGCTGCTCGAGCTGCCGCATCTGCTGGCTCACCGCGCTGTGCGTGAGGTGCAGCCGCTCGGCGGTGGCGCGCAGGTTCTCGCTGCGCGCCGCTTCGGCGAAGGTGGGCAACGTGGCGAGCGGCAGACGGCTCATCGGGCTCTTTCGTCGAACGAGGGTCGAACGAGGTGCCGGGCGGGCTCGGCAGGGCGGTCGAAACCGGACGGCAGCGGACTCTTGGTAAGCGTAGCTGCACAAGCGGGTCACGAATGATCGCTTCCGGCGGCAGGTAATGCAATCTACATTGACCAGCACCGAAGCCGCTCCCATCCAACCGAGGAAGCCGCCATGTCCATCGCCACCACCGTCTGCTCGTCCGCCCCGGCCTCTGCCCTCGCGCCCGCGCTGCGCCCGGCGAGGCGCACCGCCACCGCCATCGCCTTGTACCGGCCGCGCTGGCTGCGCGCGCTGCACGCGCTGCGCCGCGCGTGGACGGCATGGCGCGCCGCGGCGCGCCGCCGCGCCGATCTGCGCGCGCTGGCCGAACTCGACGACTGGTTGCTGCGCGACGTGGGATTGGCCGACCAGGTGCCGCCGAAGTCCGGCGCCGGCGTCATGTCATCGCTCGACCTGGAGCGCTCCCGCTGGTGAGGCCGCGGGCCCGTTTGCGGCGAGCCGCATCCGCGCCTCGCCGTCCTTGCACCTCCGGCGCGCTTGGGCCCTGGCGCACCGCCCCGGGCGAGGCCGGCCTCAGACGCGCGAGGTCGCCAGCCCCACGGTGCTGCGCAGCCGCTCCAGCAGCCGCGGCGCGATCTGCTTGAGCGGCAACACTTCATCGGCAGCGCCGTGCGCGATGGCTTCGCGCGGCATGCCGAAGACGACGCAGGTCGCTTCGTCCTGGCAGATGTTGTAGCTGCCGGCGTCGCGCATGCGGCGCATCGCCGCGGCGCCGTCGGCGCCCATGCCGGTGAGCATGATGGCCAGCGCGTTGCGCCCCACCACGCGCGCCGCCGAGTCGAACAGCACCTCCACCGACGGCTTGTGGCGATTGACCGGTTCGCCTTCGAAGACGCGGGCGATGTAGTTGGCGCCCGAGCGTTCCACGGCGAGGTGGTGGCCGCCGGGGGCGATGTAGGCGTGGCCGGGGAGCACGCGTTCGCCGTTCCTGGCTTCGGCCACCGCGAGCCGGCACAAGCTGTCCAGGCGCTGCGCGTAGCTCTGCGTGAACCCCGGCGGCATGTGCTGCGTGATCAGCACCGCCGGCGAGTCAGCCGGCAGCGCAGTCAACACTTCGCGCGTCGCCTCGGTGCCGCCGGTGGACGCGCCGATGAAGATCAGCTTCTCGGTGGACAGCCGCCCGAGCAGGCCGCCGCCGGCGGTGGCGTGCGCAGCGCCCGGCGTGCAAGGCGGGCCCGGATGGCACGAACTGCCCGCCGCCGGGCCGCCCGCAGCCGCGCCGCCTGCAGCCGGACCGGCGCCGGCACCGGCGGGCGGCGGCGCGACGTGCCGCTGCACGCGCGCCTGCGCGGCGATGCGGATCTTGTCGGCGATCTCGGTGCCGAGCTGGCGCAGGCCGTCGGCGACGCCGATCTTCGGCTTGGCGACGAAGTCCACCGCGCCGAGTTCGAGCGCACGCAGCGTCACCTCGGCGCCGCGCTCGGTGAGGGTGGACACCATCACCACCGGCATCGGCCGCAGGCGCATCAGCCGGGCGAGGAAGTCCAGGCCGTCCATGCGCGGCATCTCGACGTCCAGCGTGATCACGTCCGGGTTGAGGCTGCGGATCATCTCGCGTGCCACCAGCGGGTCGGCGGCGGCGCCGATGCACTGCATGTCGCTGTGCCGGTTGATGATCTCGGCGAGCAGGCTGCGCACGAGCGCCGAATCGTCGACGACGAGGACGCGGGTCTTCATCGGGGGCTCCGTGAGGGCGTGGCGTTCTTCTTCATTCTTCTGTTTCTTCCCGGGCGTTCTGCTTGCGTTCTTCGCGTGCGTTCTCGGCGTGCGTTCTCGGCGTGCGCAGGGCGGCGCGCGGCTCAGAACAGCTCCACCGTGCCGCCGGCGCTGCTGTCGCGCGCGGCGGCGCGTGCGGCGGCGCTGCGTTCCTGCGCCAGCAGCGCGTCGGTGTTGGTGGTGGCCAGCCGCTTGACCATCGCCTTGCCGCTGGCGGGCAGGAAGCACACCTTGCGCGGGTAGACGTCGAGCACGTCCTTGCTGACCACGGTGATGCGCTCGGTGCGCAGGTAGTCGAGGACGAATTGGGTGTTGCGCTCGCCGACGTTCAGGCTGCTCATGCCGCCGATGACCGCGCCGCCGCCGAAGACCTTGGCCTCCATCGTCGAACGGTTCGCGCCGCGCTTGACGAGCTCGCCGATCAAGAGGTCCATGGCGAACTGGCCGTAGCGGCCGCTGGCGTCGCCGCCGCTGCCGCCGCCGTCGGGCAGCAGGAAGTGGTTCATGCCGCCGACGCGCCGCTCGCGGTCCCACAGGCACGCGGCGATGCACGAACCGAGCGTGGTCATCACCAGCGCGTCCTCGTCGTAGACGTAGAACTCACCCGGCAACACCTTCACCGCCTCGCGGCCGAAGTGCGCATCCCAGAAGAAGAACGAGGCTTCGCCGGCCTTGCCCGTGCGGCTGGCGCGCAGCCGCTCCAGGCGCTGCCGCTGGTGCTGCTGTTGCTGCTGCAAGGCGCCGCCACCTTGCAGCGAAGCCGCGCTGCGCGTGGGCGGTGCAGGAGAGGCGACAGGGCTCACGACGGCGGGCTCGGCATGCAACGCGCCGCTCAGACGCGCTCGTAGATGGTCTTGCCGCGCAGGCGGAACAGCTCGCGCGCCTCGGTGAAGTTCTCCGAGTGCCCCACGTAGAGCAGGCCGCCCGGCTTGAGCGCGGCGTGCATGCGCGAGAGCACCTGGCGCTGCGTGGCCATGTCGAAGTAGATCATCACGTTGCGGCAGAAGATGATGTCGAACGGCTGGCCCAGGCGCGGCCAGTCGCCGTTGACGAGGTTGAACGGCATGAAGCGCACCAGCCGCGCCAGTTCCGCCCGCACGCGGATGCGGCCTTCGTTGGGACCGGTGCCGCGCTGGAAGTGGCGGCGCAGCCGCTCGGCGCTCAAGCCGCGCGAATCGGCCGCGTAGACGCCGCGCTGCGCCGTGGCGAGCACCTGCGTGTCGATGTCGCTGGCGACGATCTCCACGCGCGCGCCGGCGCCCAGCGATTCCACCACGGTCATCGCCAGCGTGTACGGTTCCTCGCCGGTGCTGGCGGCGCTGCACCACAGGCGCAGGCCGTTGCCGGCACCGGTGGCGGCACCCGCGGCGGCGTGCGCGGCGCGCGCGCGCAGGTCCTCGGCCAGCGCGGCGAAGTGGTGCTCCTCGCGGAAGAACGACGTGAGGTTGGTCGTCAGGCAGTTGACGAACAGCTGCATCTCCGCTTCCGCGGCCGCGCCGCCGCCGGCAACGGTGCGCTCCAGGTGCTGCAGATACCCGGCGAAGGTGGCGTGGCCGCTTTCGCGCAGGCGGCGCGACAGGCGCCCGTAGACCATCGCTTCCTTGCCTTCGGCCAGCGCGATGCCGGCGTGGCGGTGGATGATGCGGCGCACCTGTTCGAAGTCGGTGCGCGTCATCGCGAATTCGGCGTCGCCGGCCCGAGGCAGCGTCGAGGCGCTCGGCGGCGGCGGCAGCGCCGCCGGTGCGGTGGGGAGCGGCGCGATGTTGGACGGTTCGAACATGAATGGCGGCAGCAGGGGCTCGTAGCGCGGCCGTCGCGCAAGGGGCGCCACCGCTCCAGTGGTTGTTTTCGGCTGCCGCGGCCGCCAATCAAGGGCCGAACTGCGCCGGCATCGGGGTGCTGTTCGTTGCCGGGGTGCAGGAGGGCGCTGCTAGACTGAAATTCGAGCATCTTGAAGCGTCCTGCCCCCACCACCCCTCCGTCGCCTGGCCCGCTGCAGCTCGAGCAGGCGTTGCAGCTGCTGGCCCAGTCCGGCCGCAAGCCGCCCGAGGGCGTGCCCGGCAGCGCCGCGTGGGTGCAGGGGCTCATCGACTCGCTGGTCGAACTCTCCAGCCGCGACGCGCTGACGGGCCTGGCCAACCGGCGCGCCTTCGAGTTCGCGCTCGGCCGCGAAGCCGACCGCGTGGCGCGCAGCGGCGAGCCGGCGCTGCTGCTGGTGCTGGACATCGACCACTTCAAGCGCGTCAACGACACCCACGGCCACGGGGCCGGCGACGAGGTCATCCGCGCCGTGGCCGTGGCGCTGATCGACAGCGTGCGCCCGATGGACCTGGTGGCGCGCGTGGGCGGCGAGGAGTTCGCGATCATCCTGCCCAACTGCGGCAGCGCCTTCGCGCAGACGGTGGCCGAGCGCGTGCGCCGGCGCATCGAGTCGACGCCGGTGCAGGTGGCGCCCTCGCTGCAGATTCCCGTCACCGCCAGCGTGGGCGGCGCCTTCGCGCCGCAATGGGTGCGCTGCACGCCGGCACTGTGGCTGGAGCGCGCCGACCAGCAGCTCTACCGCGCCAAGGCACAGGGGCGCAACCTCGTGCAGCTCGAACCGACCGCCATCTCGGTGGTGAGCAACGAAGAGAAGCGCCTCTTGTTCGACACCTTCCCGATGACGGACCACGAATGAGCGATGCACCGAAGGCGGGCGCGGCCGGTGCAAGGCTGGCCCACATCACCGCCGTCACCAGCGGCAAGGGCGGCGTGGGCAAGACCTTCGTCGCCGCCAACCTGGCCGCGGCGCTGGCGCGCGCGGGCAAGCGCGTGCTCGTGCTCGACGCCGACCTGGGCCTGGCGAACCTGGACGTGGTGCTGAACCTGTTCCCCAAGATCACGCTGCACGACGTGTTCACCGGCAAGAACACGCTGGCCGAAGCGGTGCTGCCGGCGCCCGGCGGCTTCTCGGTGCTGCTGGCCGGCTCGGGCATGGTGGAGTACTCGCGCATGACCGGCGAGGTGCGCGAGAAGCTGCAGGCCCTGGTGGCCGAGGTGGCGCCGCGCTTCGACCACGTGCTGCTGGACACCGGCGCCGGCATCTCCGACGTGGTGCTCTACACCGTCTCGCTGGCCGGCGAGGTGCTCGTCGTGGCCACGCCCGAGCCGACCTCGCTGACCGACGCCTACGCGACGATCAAGGTGCTGGCCACGACGCAGGGCCGCCGCCGCGTGCACCTGCTCGTCAACCAGGTGCGCCGCCCTGGCGAAGGGCGCACCGTGCGCGCGCAGTTGCAGCAGGTGGTCGACCGCTTCGTCAACCCGGCACTGGAGCCGGGAAGCGGCGCAGTGCGGCTGGAGCTGACCGGCGAAGTGCCGGTGGACCCGGCGGTGCGCGAAGCGGTGCAGCGGCGGCAGCTGCTGATGGAGACGATGCCCGGCACTGCGGCGGCGATGGCACTGGCCAACGCTGCGGTGAAAATGCCGGCGTGAGCCAAGGCAACGACGACAACGGTTTCGCGGCGACGCCTGCCGCGACAACGCCCCCGGCACCGCCCCCGGCACCGACCCCGACACCGACCGCGACACCGACCGCGACACCTTTCGCGCGCCTGGGCGGCGAAGCCCGCGTGCGCGCACTGGTGGACCGCTTCTACGACCTGATGGACCTGGAGCCGGGCTACGCTGCGCTGCGCGCCGTGCACCCGCCGACGCTGGACAGCTCGCGCGACAAGCTCTTCTGGTACCTGTGCGGCTGGCTCGGCGGCCCCAGCCACTACATCGAGCGCTTCGGCCACCCGCGCCTGCGCGCGCGCCACCTGCCCTACGCCATCGGCGAGGTCGAACGCGACCAGTGGCTCGCCTGCATGGCGCAGGCGATGGCGGAGGAACGTGTCGAGCCGGCGCTTGCCGCGCAGCTCGCCGAGGCCCTGACCGGCGTGGCCGGCTGGATGCGCAACCGATGAAGGCGCACTGGGCCCTCGCCTCGGCGACCACGCCGGCAAAGAGCCCGGCAAGGAGCCCGGCAATGAGGCCGGCAACGAGGCCGGCAACGAGGCCGGCAACGAGGCCGGCAATGCGGCCGGCAATGCGGCCGGCGATCGCCGCACCGGTCTTGGCGGCGCTGCTCGCCGGCTGCGTCGTCGTGCCGGTGACGCGCGACGTCTACGATCCCGACTGCCGCATGCACCGGCGCGAAGTGCACCTCGAAGCGGCGGTGCTCGGCCAGTTCCACAGCTGCGCCGGCCAGGAATGCTCGGCGCTGCTGGTGACGCTGGGCGTGGTGAGCGCGGCGACGCTGGTGGTCAGCGGCAGCCTGGCCGTCGTCGGCAACGTCGTCTACTGGATGGAGCACGAGGTGAACTGCCGCCGCCAGCGCGGCGGGCCGCCGCCGGCCGCACCGACGGGCGCGCCACCGGCGACGGTGCCCGCGAACCCGCCGGGGAGCGCGGCGGCGCCCCTGCCGAGCTGAACGGCGCGCCGCTCAGCGCGCGCCGCTGCCGGCCAGCAGCACGATCAGCGCGCCGGCGCCGCCTTGCGGTGCGCTCGCCTGCGCGAAGGCGATCACCGCGTCGCTTTGCGCCAGCCAGCGCTGCACCTTGGCCTTGAGCACCGGCTCGCGGCCGGGCGAGCCGAGCCCCTTGCCGTGCACGACGCGCAGGCAGCGCAGGCCCTGGCGCCGCGCGCCGGCCAGGAAGGCCACCAGCGCTGCGCGCGCTTCCTCGCGGCGCAGGCCGTGCAGGTCGAGCTGGCCTTGCAGCGCCCACTGCCCGCGCCGCAGGCGCGCCAGCACGTCGGGCCCGACGCCGGCGCGGCGAAAGCCCAGCCCGTCGTCGGTGAGCAGCAGCGATTCGACGTCGACCGCATCGGACCACGCCTCGCGCAACGCCGCCTGCTCGTCGAGTTCGCGCTGGCGCGGCTGCGGCGTGGCGGTGGGCGGGTCGGCAGGGCGGCGGCGGCCGCGCGCCGGCAGCGGCGTCACCGGGCCGACGGCGTCGGCGAAGAGGCGGCGCTCGCGCTCGGCGCGGGCCTGCGCAGCCGCGCGTTCGGCTTGCTCGCGCTGGCGCTGCTCGTCGTGGGCGCGTTCGCGTTCGCGCAGCGCGTCGCGCAAGCCGGCCAATGCGGCGAGGCCACCGGGGCGCGCGGCGGGGTTCTTCACAGCAAGCCCCGCTCGGCGAAAGAGACCACCTGGCCGCGGCCGACGACGAGATGGTCCAGCACGCGCACGTCCACCAGCTGCAGCGCCGCCTTCAGCGACTGCGTGACGAACTCGTCGGCGCGCGAAGGCTCGGCGACGCCGGAAGGGTGGTTGTGCGCCAGCACCACCGCGGCAGCGTTGAGCTCGAGCGCGCGCCGCACCACTTCGCGCGGGTGCACGCTGGTCTGGTTCACGGTGCCCTGGAACAGGTGCTCGAAGGCGGCCAGGCGATGCTGGCTGTCGAGGAACATCACGGCGAACACCTCGCGCGCGAGGCCGCCCAGGTGCAGCGCCAGGTAGTCCTTCACCTGCGCCGGCGCTTCGAACACCGGCGCTGCGGCCAGCGGCTGCGCGATGGCGCGACGGGCGATCTCCATCACCGCCAGCAGCTCGGCGCGCTTGGCCGGGCCCAGGCCCTTGATGCCGGCGAGACCCTTGCCTGCCGCGCCGCTGCCGGCGCTGCCGCGCGTGTGCGCGGCCGCACCCAGCAGCCCGGCAAAGCCGTGGCACCGGTCGAGCACCTGGCGGGCGAGCTCGAGCACGCCGACGCCGCGCGAGCCCGTGCGCAGCAGCAGGGCCAGCAGTTCGGCGTCGGCCAGCGCGGCGCTGCCGCGCGCCAGCAGCTTCTCGCGCGGGCGCTCATGGGCGGGCAGGGTCTTGAGCATCGGGTCGGTCGCCTAGAATTCGGGCCAGTCTATGTGAGGCGCATGCCGCCGGCGGGCCCGCTTTGCCCACCACCCCGGCGGCCCCCGAAAGCCGGCCGCCCGTGCCGCCGCAGCCTCCCTCCCGCCTTCCCCCTTCCGATGGTCGCCCCTTCAACGATTGCGCAGCAGGTGCTGCACCCCGAGCCGCTGCAACCGCAGCCGCAGCGTGAGCAGCAGCCGCTGCGCCGCGTCGAGGCGGGCTCGTTCCTGACCCTGCACTACCGCCTGGCCGGCGTCGACGGTGCCGCGGTGGTCGATACCTTCGCGCAGCAGCCGGCGACGTTGTCGCTGGGCACCGGTCAGCTCGCGCCGGCCATCGAGGCGCGGCTCGTCGGCCTGGAGGAAGGCGCCTCGGCCAGCTTCGATCTGCCGCCCGGCGCCGCCTTCGGCGAGCGCAACCCGCAGCTGCTGCAGCGTGTGAAGCTCGAGCTGCTTCGAACCTTGGGCGACCCCGACGCGCAGTACGCCGTGGGCGACGCGGTCGAGTTCCCCACGCCCGACGGGCAGGGCCGCTACGCTGGCGTCGTGCGCGAGTGCGCGGCCGACTGGCTGCTGTTCGACTTCAACCATCCGCTGGCCGGACAGGCCGTGCGCTTCGACGTGAAGCTGCTGGGGGTGCTGTGAGCGGCAGCGGCAACAGCAGCGAGCTCGCGCCGGCACCGATTGCCGAAGTGCTGCTGGCCGAGCCGCGCGGCTTCTGCGCCGGCGTGGACCGCGCCATCGAGATCGTCGAGCGGGCGCTGAAGCGCTTCGGCGCGCCGATCTACGTGCGCCACGAGATCGTGCACAACACCTACGTCGTCAACGACCTCAAGGCCAAGGGCGCCATCTTCATCGAGGACCTGGCCGAGGTGCCGCCGGGCGCCACGCTGGTGTTCAGCGCCCACGGCGTGAGCAAGGCCGTGCGCAGCGAGGCGGCGCAACGCGGCTTCCAGGTCTTCGACGCCACCTGCCCGCTGGTGACCAAGGTGCACGTCGAAGTGGCCAAGCTCGCCCGCGAAGGCTACGAGTTCGTGATGATCGGCCACAAGGGCCACCCCGAGGTCGAGGGCACGATGGGCCAGCTCGCCGAGGGCATCTATCTCGTCGAGAGCGCCGCCGACGTGGCGCGCGTGCAGCCGCGCGGCGACAAGCTCGCCGTGGTGACGCAGACGACGCTGTCGGTGGACGACGCGGCCGAGATCCTGGCCGCGGTGAAGGCGCGCTTCCCGCAGGTGCGCGAACCGAAGAAGCAGGACATCTGCTACGCCACGCAGAACCGCCAGGACGCGGTGAAGGTGATGGCGCCGGCGGTGGACGTGGTGGTGGTCGTCGGCAGCCCCACCAGCAGCAACAGCAACCGCCTGCGCGAACTGGCCGAGCGGCTGGGCACGCCCGCGTACATGGTCGACTGCGCCGCGGACCTCGATGGCGCATGGTTCCAGGGTCGCCCGCGCGTGGGGCTGACGGCCGGCGCTTCGGCGCCCGACATCCTGGTGCAGCAGGTGATCGCCCGCCTGCGCGAGCTGGGGGCGGCCTCGGTGCGCCACCTGCACGGCGTGGCCGAGAACGTGCACTTCCCGCTGCCGCGCGGGCTGGGCGACCGCAGCATGGGCGGCTGACGGGCACCTTCGAAGCGGAGACTCTTCCCATGCTCGACATCCAGCAACTGCGCCGCGACCTCGACGGCGTCGTCGCGCAGCTGGCCCGGCGCAGCGGCGCGAAGCCGCTGCTCGACGTGGCGCGCTTCCAGACGCTGGAGGCCGAGCGCAAGCAGATCCAGACCGCCACCGAGCAGGCGCAAGCCCGGCGCAACGTGCTGAGCAAGCAAGTGGGCCAGTTGAAGGCCAGGGGCGCGGCCGCCGGTGACACGGCGCCGCTGATGGCCGAGGCCAACGCGCTGGCCGAGCAGATGAAGGCCGGCGCCGAGCGGCTGGAGGCGGTGCAGGCCGAGCTGGCGGCGCTCCTGATGTCGCTGCCGAACCTGCCGCACGCCAGCGTGCCCGAGGGCGCCGACGAGACCGGCAACGTCGAGGTCCGGCGCTGGGGCGCGCTGCCGCAGTTCCCGTTCCAGCCGCGCGACCAGGTGGACATCGGCGCCGCGCTGGGGCTGGACATCGAGACCGGCGCCAAGCTCTCGGGCTCGCGCTTCACCTTCCTGCGCGGCGCGGCGGCGCGGCTGCACCGGGCGCTGGCGCAGCTGATGCTCGACACGCACACGCAGGCGCACGGCTACACCGAGTGCTACACGCCGTACATCGTCAACCGCGAGATCCTCGAGGGCACCGGGCAGTTGCCCAAGTTCAAGGACGACATGTTCTGGGTGTTCCGGGGCGGCGACGGCTCCGCCGGCGCAGCGGGCGGCGATGGCGGGCCGGCGGCAGCCACCGAGCAGTACCTCATCTCCACCAGCGAGATCCCGCTGACCAACACCGTGCGCGAGCTGATCCTCGAAGCGGCGGCGCTGCCCGTGCGTCTCACGGCGCACAGCCCGTGCTTTCGCAGCGAAGCCGGCAGCGCCGGGCGCGACACGCGCGGCATCATCCGCCAGCACCAGTTCGACAAGGTCGAGATGGTGCAGGTGACGCACCCCGACAAGAGCTACGAGGCGCTGGAGCAGATGGTCGGGCACGCCGAGGCCATCCTGCGCCTGCTGGAGTTGCCCTATCGCGTCATGACGCTGTGCGCCGGCGACATGGGCTTCGCTGCCGCCAAGACCTACGACCTCGAGGTGTGGCTGCCGGCGCAGGGCGCCTACCGCGAGATCAGCTCGTGCAGCAATTGCGAGGCGTTCCAGGCGCGGCGCATGATGGCGCGCTTCCGCCCCGTGGTCGATGGCAAGCCGGGCAAGCCGGAGTTCGTGCACACGCTGAACGGTTCCGGGCTGGCGGTGGGCCGCACGCTGGTGGCGATGCTGGAGAACCACCAGACGGCCGCCGGCGGCGTGCGCATTCCGGCGGCGCTCAGGCCCTACCTCGGCGGCGCGGAGGTGCTCCAGCCATGAGCACGAGTGCCGCGTCCGCGCGCGTCGACGCGCTCGCCGAGGCGCTGCTCGCGGCCTACGACCGCGCGGCGTTGGTGCCGCTGCCTTCGGCAGCCCCCGGCGGCATCGACACCGCCACCGCCTACGCGGTGGGCGAGCGGCTGCGCCAGCTCCGCATCGCACGCGGCGAGCGGCCGGTGGGCTGGAAGATCGGCTTCACCAACCGCGGCATCTGGGAGCGCTACGGCGTCTACGAGCCGATGTGGGCGCCGGTATGGGACAGCACGACGGTGCTGCTCGAAGGCACCGAGACGACGCTGGTGCTGGCGGGCCTGAGCCAGCCGCGGCTGGAGCCCGAAGTCGTGTTCGGCCTGGCGCGGCCGCCGCGGGCGGGGATGACGCTGGAGGAACTGCGCGGCTGCATCGACTGGGTGGCGCACGGCTTCGAAGTCGTGCATACACACTTCGACGGTTGGCGCTTCACGGCGCCCGACACGGCCGCAGATTTCGCGCTGCACGGCCGCCTGCGCGTGGGGCCGCGCGTGCCGGTGCGGCCGTGGACGGCACTCGCAGCCGACCTAGCCGCGCTGCGGGTGGAGCTGCTGTGCAACGGCGAAGCGAAGGACCGCGGCCAGGGCGCGATCGTCCTCGACGGGCCGCTGCACGCGCTGAAGGCGATGGTCGAAGCGATGGCGAAGACGACGCCGCACTGGTCCATCGCTGCCGGCGAGGTGGTGACCACGGGCACCATCACCGACGCCTGGCCGCTGCTGCCGGGCCAGGTGTGGAGCACGCGGCTTTCCGACGAGCGGCTGGCCGGCCTCACGCTGCGCACGGTGGCGTGAGCGGTTCGGGCTGACCGCACGCGGGCTGACGAGGCTGCCGAACGCAGCGGATCGGACCGGAGCGGACCGGAGCGGACCGGGGAGATAGCCCGGGCACCGATCGAGGCGCCACTACAATGGCGCTCCCCGCATGACCAGCGGGGCTCCGTGCAGGAAAGGTGGCAGAGTGGTCGAATGCGCCGGACTCGAAATCCGGTGTACGGTTTCACCGTACCGTGGGTTCGAATCCCACCCTTTCCGCCAAGGCTCTAGAGCGCCTCCGCGCGCTCGCCGCAAGCCGCCGAGCGCGTCAGCCGGCCTGCTTGATCAGCTTCAGAACATCGCGGAATCGGGGACCTGCGCAGTCCCCAAGCCACTCGAAGAGCACCATCTCGTGCGTGACGACGGTGGCTCCGGCTTGCGCCAGGCGCGCCATGGCGGCCGCGTGATCGCCCGGCCGTCGCGAGCCGCAGGCGTTGGCCACCACCCATACCCGCAGGCCGGCACGCAGCAGGCCGAGCGCCGTCTGCATCATGCACACGTGCGCCTCGCACCCGGCGATGACGACCTGGCCGACCGCGGGCCTGGCTTCATGCAGGGCCTGCACCAAGCCATCGGCGCAAGCGTCGAAGTGCACCTTGGCCAGGGTCACTGCACACTCGTTACGGACCTGCTCGACGTTGGGCCCGAGGCCGGCCGGGTTCTGCTCGGTGCCGATCACCGGGATGCCCAGCACGTGGGCCGCCTGCGCCAGCAGCACGCCGTTGGCGATCGCGGTTGCCGCCTCGTGAATCGCGGGCATCAGCCGGGCCTGGTAGTCCACCAGGACGAGCGCGCTGGCCTTGGCGTCGATCGCGTCCATCGTCATGTCCTTCCGTCGCCCGGGCGGCCTGTCGCGCGGCCGACCAGCTGCCGCAGATAGGCTTCGAAGAGGTCCTGTGACGCCTGCTTGAACATGCGGATGCGCCCGGTGTGGCTCAGCACCAGCAGCCCGACGGTGTGCGCGAAAAGCGCCGTCACCTCTTGCAGCGCTCGCGGGGGGTGCAGACCGAGCGCGTGCAACGCGTCCTGCGTGGGCTGCAACGCGGCGCGCAGGCGCGCATTGAGCGCCTCGTTCAACGCCGGCGTCAAGCCGCGCGGGTTCATGCCCTGGAACAGGTAGAAGCCGAGGTCGAGGTCGCGCGGGTTCTCGCGGTAGAAGTCGAAGAACGCGGTGGCGGAGCGCCGGACGCGTGCTTCGTCGTCAGGGCAGCCTTCGAGCGCCTGCCGCACGCGGGCGTTCAGGCGCTCCAGCGACTCGCCGAGCAACGCCCCGTAGACCTCTTCCTTGCTGGCGAAGTAGCTGTAGAGCGCGCCCACCGTGTAGCCGGCCCGCTGCGCGATCTCGCGCATGCTGGTCTTCTCGATCCCCAGCTCGAAGAAGGCCGAGCGCGCGGCATCGAGCACCGAGCGGCGCCGCACGTCGGCCAGCGCCTGCTGGCGAACCTCGCGGGGACCGGCCTTGACCTTGCTGGCGGCGGCGCGACGGGGCGCAGGGGTCGAGGGTGCCATGGCGCGAGTCTAAACGTTGACTCGCTGTATTGCACAGTGTTTAATGTATGCGCCTACCGTTCAGTGCACCCCGGAGATCACCATGCCCGCAGCAAGCACCGACACCACTGCCGTCAGCCGGGTCAGCCTCATGTCGGGGGACGCCTACCGGGAGTCGCTGCGCAGCTACACGCCCAAGGTCTACGTCGACGGGCGCGAAGTGGCCAGCGTGGCCGACGATCCGGCGCTGCGCCCGGGCGTCAATGCGCTGGCATTCACCTACGACTTCGCGCTGCGCCCGGAACGGGAGCCGATCGCGCTGGCGACGCAGTCCCGGCGCCGCCGGGTGGTCAGCCGCATGCTTCACGTCGACGAATCGGCGGGCGACCTGCTGAACAAGCTGGAGGCTGTCCGGGGGCTGTGTCAGGAGACGGGGTGCGCCCAGCGCTACCTGGCGCACGACGTGCTGAACGGCATCGCCCAGGCCACCGCCCGCATCGACGATGCGAAGGGCAGCACCGAGCACCGCGCGCGCTTCGAAGCCTACCTGGCCCATGTGCAGGACAACGACCTCTCGCTGGGCATCGCGATGACGGACGCCAAGGGCGACCGCAGCCGCAGGCCGCACCGGCAGGCCAACCCCGACACCTATGTCCACGTCGTCGAGCGCAACGCCAAGGGCATCGTCATCAGCGGCACCAAGGCCATCGTCACGGGCGGACCGTACATGCACGAGTTCCTGGTCATGCCCAGCCGCAGCATGGGGCCCGAGGACAGCGAGTTCGCGGTGTGCTGCGCGGTCCGTGTCGACGCCCCGGGCATCACCATCGTGGCGCGGCCGGCCGGGCGCCCCGGCGAGAAGCTGGAGCACGGCGACGCGCTGTTCTCGCGCCGGTACGGCCAGTCCACCGCGGTCGTGATGTTCGACCGCGTCGCCGTGCCCTGGGACCGGGTCTTCTATGCCGGCGAGTGGGAGCACAGCCATGTGCTGACCTACAGCTATGCCACGCACCACCGCCACACCTGCATCGCCGCCCGGGCGGGCTTCGGCGATCTGCTGATCGGCGCCGGCGCGCTGATGTGCGAGGCCAACGGACTGGACCCCGGCCGCAAGAACAGCCTGCGCGATCCGATGGTGGAACTGATCACCATCACCGAAGGCTTCTTCGCCTGTGGAGTGGCCGCCAGCGTCTACGCCGAGCGCGACCCGCACAGCGGCTCGTTCATGCCGGAGCCGGTGTTCAGCAACATCGGCAAGCTGCTGCTGGCCACCAAGATCTACGACATGCACCGCCTCGCGCACGAGGTGTCCGGCGGGCTGGTCGTGGCACTGCCCGGGCCCGACGAGGACCACAACCCGGCCACGGCGGCCAGGCTGTCCGAGGTGCTGCAGGCCGCGCCGGACATCCCCTATGACAAGCGCATCCAGACCGCCCGCTTCATCGAGGACCTGACCGCCTCGTACCAGGGCGGCTGGTACTCGGTGATCAGCCTGCACGGCGGCGGCTCACCCGCCGCGATGAAGCAGGAGATCTGGCGCAACTACCCCGTCGGCTCCAAGGTGGAACTGGTCGAGCGCCTGCTCGAACGCGGCGTGCTGCACGACGAAAAGCGCGCGATCACGAAGAACCGCCAGCCCGGCAAGTGCTGCGACACGGGGTGCACGACGCCGGGCCAGCCGGTGATGGTGGCGCTGCCGGCCAGCCGCAACAGCACCGCCCGTCGCTGAGGCGCCGGGCCGGAGCCCGGCTTCGCTCAGCGCGCCGCCGGCCCGAGGTGGAAGCCGCGCCCGGCGTAGTCGAACCCGACGAGCTCGTTGACCGCCGCGCTCTTGTCGGCCGGCGCGGCGTAGTAGGCGCGGATCTCGGCGATCCTGCCACCTTCGAAGACGTACCACTCGGCGCCGCGCAGCGCGGTGGCGCTGCGGGTCTTCCAATGCGTCCACTCGATCATCGCCTCGGGTTTGTCGTGGCTGACGAGGATGCGCTCGATCGTCCACTGCGAGCCGAGCGTCTGGACGCACCAGATCCACTTCTTCGCGATCGTTTCGGCGCCGCGCCACGGCACTTCGGGCAGGCCGGCCGGGAAGTAGTGCACCGCATCCGGCGTGAAGCAGCCGACCAGTGCGTCGTGGTCGGCGGCGTTGCAGGCGTCGAAGTAGCGGCGGATCAGCGCCTCGTACTGTTCGGGGCCGCAGGTCGTCGTCGTCATCGCGGTGTCTCCGGTGGGTAATGCGCGGCGCGCGAGCTTCAGCGCGCGCCCTGCGGCGGCACCGGTGCGATCGCCGGCCGGCCGGCGGCCACCCAGGCCTGGTGCTGCGCCCGCGTCTGGGCGCTCGGCGGGTACAGGCCCCACAGCGGTTCGCCGGCGCGCACGCGCATCGCGAGGTAGGCCTCGATGTCGTCGCGCTGCTCGCACAGCTGCGCCATCTCCTCGGCCAGATGCGCCGGGATCACGGTGATGTTGTCGCCGTCGCCGTGGATCACGTCGCCGGGGTAGATGGCGACGCCGGCGCAGCCGATCGGCACGTCGAGGTCGGCCACGTGGTGGTAGGAAAGCCGCGTGGTGGCCGTGACGCCGTTGGACCAGACCGGGAAGTCCATCGCGGCCAGTTCGGTGCCGTCGCGGAAAGCGCCGTCGGTGACGACGGCGCGCGCGCCGCGCATCATCATGCGCGTCACGAGCATGTTGCCCATCGAGGCGGCGCGGCCGTCCCTGTTGCTGTCGATGACGAGCACGTGCCCGGGCTCGAGTTGCTCCACGCCCACCCACTGCAGGTTGTCGGCGGAGGGCTCGGTGGTGAGGTTGCCGTAGACGTCGATGTCCTCGCGCGCGGGGATGAAGCGCATCGTGTAGGCGCGCCCGGCGAAGGGCTTGACGCGCTTGTTCAGCGGCTTCAGGCCGCACAGCACCGGCTGCCGGAAGCCCTTGATGTAGAGCTGCGTCGTCAGCGAACCGCTGGTGGCCTTGGCCAGGCGGTCGAGCACGGCGTCCGGGACATACGGCGCCGGCGCGCGCTGCGGGATCGCCTTCAGTGGCGGAGGATTGACCAGGCTCATCGGTTCCCTTCGGTGGAGGTCGGCGCGGTCTTCGTCGACCGGATGCCGGCGGCCTGCAGCAGGCCGCGCGTGTAGCCGAGCGCGAAGGCCATGAAGCGCTCGCGGTTCGGGTCGAGATCGGAGAGGGGCACGTGGTCGGGGCACAGCGGGCCGGCATAACCGCCACGTTGGTAGGCGAGGATGGCCTGGTGCATGTCCACGTCCCCTTCGTCGGGGAACACTTCCTCGAAGTCGAGGTAGCCGCCGCGGATGTTGCGGAAGTGGACCATGAAGATGCGACCGGTCGACGCGAACGCCTCGATCACCGGGATCATCGCGACACCCGGGCGCTCGAACATCTCGGCCACCGTGCCCTGGCAGAAGTTGAGACCGTGCCGGCGGCTGCCCGACAGCGCGAGAAAGCGCCGGATGCCCGCGGCCGAGCCGACGACATGCTCGATGCCGTTGAGGCCGCCGGGCGGGTAGGCCGGGTCGTGCGGGTGGCAGGCGAGGTTCACGCCGGCCGCATCGGCGGCCGCAACGAGCCCCTCGACGAGGAACTCGATCGCGTCCCAGCCGGCCTTCTCGCTGACCGGTGGCACTTCGCGGGCCATCTTCTGGCCGCACAGCGCCGCGGCTTCGGAACTGCCCGCTTGCCGATGCGTCGGATAACCCACGCCCCAGTACGAGTGCTTCGCATCGGCCTCGGGCGAGTACTCGGCGTGGCGGAAGCCCGGGTTGCTGCAACCGCCGCGCCCGGGCCTGAGGCCGGTGCGCGTGATGCCGACCATCTGCACGTTGTACTTGAGCGTGGGGATGCCGGCGTCGGCGGCCTTCTTCACGTTGTCGGCAAGCACGGCGCGCTGCTTCCTCGCGCTGTCGAGATCGACCAGCGAATCGAGCAGGATCGAGCCGACGTCCAGCGCGAAGACGTCCAGCGTCAAGCCGAAGCCTTCGACCCAGCGCCGGTAGCTGGCGAGCTTGCCGGCGTCCCACGCCGCCACGCCGCCGGCGGTCGAGACGAGCTCGCTGCCGCGGTTGTCGAGCACCACGTGCTCCACGCCCAGCTGCGCGGAAAGGCGCAGCCGCTGCGCGTCGGGGTTCAGCAGTTGCTCGCTGATGTACATCGCCGGCGTCCGTTGCAGCCGCGGTCGGTGGTGGGGCGGCGAATCAGGGCCGCTTGCCGAACTCCTGCGTCTCGGCCGTCCAGCGCAGCGCCTGCCCGCTCAGGCTGAAGCCCAGCCCCGGCCGGTCGGACACGTGCATGCGCCCGTCCTTCAGCTGCATCTGCTCGTTGAACAGCGGCGAGAGCCACTCGAAGTGCTCCAGCCACGGCTCCAGGCCGTAGGCGGCGGCCAGGTGCAGGTGGATCTCCATCGCGAAGTGCGGCGCCAGCAAGCGCTGCTTGAACTCGCCGAGCGCCATGATCTTCAGGAACGGCGTGATGCCGCCCACGCGCGGCGCGTCGGGCTGGATGAAGTCGGTGCCGGCGAGGATGAGCTGCGCGTGCTCGTCGAAGCAGGTGAGCATCTCGCCGGT
>JAEUPF010000015.1 GCA_016790425.1 Rubrivivax sp. | reverse complement strand
CTGGGCCTGGACCTGCGCGGCGGCGTGCACTTCCTGATGCAGGTGGACATGCGCGCGGCGCTGAAGCAGGCGGTGGACACCTACGCCAGCGACGCGCGCAACGCGTTGCGCGAGAAGCGGCTGCGCTTCTCGGGCATCACGCGCGAGCCGGCCGGCCTGACCGTGGGCTTCCCCGACGCGGCGGCCGCCGAGGCCGGGCGCGGCCTGCTCGCCGACCGCCTGCCGGCCGTGCAATGGACGACCGAGAGCGCCGGCGAAGGCTCGTCGGTGCGGCTGGTCGGCCGCCTCGTTCCCAAGACCGTCACCGAAATCCAGTCGCAGGCGCTGAAGCAGAACATCGAGACGCTGCACAAGCGCGTCAACGAGCTCGGCGTGGCCGAGCCGGTGATCCAGCAGCAGGGCGCCGACCGCGTGGTGGTGCAGCTTCCGGGCGTGCAGGACACCGCGCGCGCCAAGGACATCATCGGCCGCACGGCGACTTTGCAGATCCGCCTCGTCGAGACCGACACGGCCGCCGCCGCCGAGGTGGTGCCCTCGCGCGAGCGTGACGGCAGCACGCGCCAGGTCGGCCTGAAGCGCGACGTGGTCGTCACCGGCGACCAGCTCAAGAACGCCTCGGCGACGATCGACAAGGACCAGCGCCCGGCCGTGAGCGTGCGCCTGGACGACGTCGGCGGCCGCGCGATGCGCGCCGTGACGCGCGAGAACCTGGGCAAGCTGATGGCCATCGTGCTCTACGAGAAGGGCAAGGGCGAGGCGATCTCGGTGGCCACGATCCAGGGCGAGTTCGGCAGCGATTTCCAGATCACCGGCAGCTTCACGCCGCAGGAGACGGCCGACCTGGCGCTGCTGACGCGTGCCGGCTCGCTGGCCGCGCCGATGGAGATCATCGAGGAGCGCACGATCGGCCCCAGCCTGGGCGCCGAGAACATCGCCAAGGGCTTCAACAGCGTCAGCTACGGCTTCGCGGCGATCGCCGTCTTCATGTGCGTGTACTACCTGCTGTTCGGCGTCTTCAGCACGCTGGCGCTGGCCTTCAACCTGCTGCTGCTGGTGGCGGTGCTGTCGATGCTGCAGGCGACGCTGACGCTGCCGGGCATCGCCGCCATCGCGCTGACGCTGGGCATGGCGATCGACGCCAACGTGCTGATCAACGAGCGCGTGCGCGAGGAGCTGCGCGGCGGCGCGCCGCCGCAGCAGGCCATCCACACCGGCTACGAGCGCGCCTGGGGCACGATCCTCGACTCGAACATCACGACGCTGATCGCCGGGCTGGCGCTGCTGGCCTTCGGCTCGGGGCCGGTGCGCGGCTTCGCGGTCGTGCACTGCCTGGGCATCCTGACCTCGATGTTCTCGGCAGTGATGTTCTCGCGCGGCCTGGTGAACCTGTGGTACGGGCGCCAGAAACGGCTCAAGGGCGTCTCGATCGGGCAGGTGTGGCGGCCCCAGGCCTCAGCGGCGGCCACGGCGGACGCCAAGTCGGCGGGCGGCTCCTGAGCCGCCGAAGAGCCACCGAAAGAACAAGGTCCTGCGATGGAATTCTTCCGCATCCGCCGCGACATCCCGTTCATGCGCCACGCGCTGGTGCTGAACATCGTCTCGTTCATCACCTTCGCGCTGGCGGTGTTCTTCCTGGCCACGCGCGGGCTGCACCTGTCGATCGAGTTCACCGGCGGCACGCTGATGGAGGTGGGCTTCTCGCACGCCGCCGACATCGGCCGGACGCGCGCGGCGATCGAGAAGCTCGACCTCGGCGAAGTGCAGGTCCAGAATTTCGGCACCTCGCGCGACGTGCTGATCCGCCTGCCGGTGCGGGCCGGCGGCGGCGACGCGGCGAAGAAGGGCGGCGACCTCGCGGTGCAGGCGTTCGCCGCGCTGTGCGCGGCCGAGCAGGGGCAGGCCGGGACCAAGCAGTACACGACGCCGCAGGGCGAGCAGGTGAGCCGCCCTTCGTGCACCAAGCCCGACGGCAGCGAGCCGCTGCGGCTGCAGCGCACCGAGTTCGTCGGCCCCTCGGTGGGCGCCGAGCTGGCCCGCGACGGCGCGCTGGCGCTGGCCGTCACGGTGCTGGGCATCATGGTCTACCTCGCCTTCCGCTTCGAGTGGAAGTTCTCGGTCGCCGGCATCGTCGCCAACCTGCACGACGTGGTCATCATCCTCGGCTTCTTCGCCTTCTTCCAGTGGGAGTTCTCGCTGGCGGTGCTGGCGGCGATCCTGGCCGTCCTCGGCTACTCGGTGAACGAGTCGGTGGTCATCTTCGACCGCGTGCGCGAGACGTTCCGGCGCATGCGCAAGCTGAACGCGCACGAGGTCATCGACCACGCCATCACCAGCACCATCAGCCGCACCGTCATCACGCACGGCAGCACGCAGATGATGGTGCTGTCGATGCTCGTCTTCGGCGGCCCGACGCTGCACTACTTCGCCGTCGCGCTGACCATCGGCATCCTGTTCGGCATCTACTCGTCGATCTTCGTCGCCGCCGGCATCGCGATGTGGCTGGGCGTCAAGCGCGAAGACCTGGTGAAGGCCGGCGCACGCGAGCACGATCCGGCCGATCCGAATGCCGGGGCCGTGGTGTAGAGTGGACGGTACAAACGCCTAAGAACACGCCGTCATGCCGCCCACCGCCTCGCATGAAGCTCTGGCCGGCCAGGCGCGACGGCGGTATGTCGAGGAACTGGTCAAAGGGCTGGTCCATGTGGTCCAGGCCAGCATCGACGGCGCCCGCATCCTCTTCGACAAGCCCTGCGAGCACGCCGTCTTCATGCGCCGGCGCGAGCTGGTGCAGACCCTGGGCAACAACGCGCAGACCTGGCACCGCGGCATCGTCGGCGGGCTGAGGCAGGCGATCGGCCAGACGACCACGCGCGGCAGCGAGCTCTCGCTGGCCGGCGTTAAGCGCGAAGACCTCACCCTCGTCAGCGACGACACCATCGAGCGCGAGATCATCACCTCGCGCCTGGCGCTGGCGATCATGGACCGCGCCTCGTGGGAGTTCGCCGATCTGCGCTCGCGCGTCGCCCACCTCGAAGGCCGCTCCGAGATCGACGCCCACGACGTGATGCGCGCGCACGTGCTGGCGCGCATCGTCTTCGAGGCCTGGCGCGCCGCCGGCCTTTCGCTGGAGAGCTGGCGCGAGCTGCAGGCGGTGCTGCACGAGGAGGTGGCGCTGCTGGTCGAGGAGGCCTACCACGAGACGAACCGATGGCTCGTCGAACAGCGCGTGCTGCCCGAGGTGGACCTGCGGCCGTTCATCAAGCGCGCGCGCACGCACCCGAATTCCGGCGGCGGCTGGTTCGGTGGCCATTCCCAGTACGACGGCGAGAGCCTCGGCCTGGCGGCCGGCCCCACGGTGCCCGGCGGCCCCTATGCCAGCGGCGTCGGCTACGGGCCACGCTCGGGCTACCGCGACGTCGGCGAAGAGACGCGCCTGATGACGCGCGCCGCGCCGCTGGCGCGCAACCGCGAGCACGCCGAGGCGGTGCTCGGCCGCCTGAACCGGCTCGTCGCGCGCCACGTGCCCGAGTTCGCCGGCGGCTTCGGCGGTGGGGGTGGCGGCGGCGCCGCCACGGTGCCGCTGGAGCGGCCGGTGTCGGCGGCGCTGGAGCGGGCCATCGACACCGCGGCGCAGGGCATCCGGCACCGCCTGCAGCCCACCGTCTACCAGGGCCGCGACGAGGTGGTCGTCACCACGCCGGCGCTGCTGGAGGAGCTGCACCACCGCAAGCAGGCGCTGAAGAAGGCGGCCGCCACGCCCGAGGAGCGCGCGACCATCGAGATCGTCGCGCTGCTGTTCCAGAGCATCCTCACCGAAGACCGCATCCCGGCGGCGATCCGCGTCTGGTTCGCGCGCCTGCAGATGCCGGTGCTGCGCGTGGCGGTGGCCGAGCCGGACTTCTTCGCCACGGTGGACCACCCGGCGCGGCGGCTCATCGACCGCATGGGCGCCTGCGTGATGGGCTTCGACAGCGGCGCCGGCGGGCCCGGAGTGGGCGACGCGCTCGAGCGCGAGATCAAGCGCATCGTGCAGGTGGTGGAGGCGTACCCCGACACGGGCCGCCGCGTCTTCCAGACCGTGCTCACCGAGTTCGAGAAGTGGCTGGAGCACTACTTCAAGAACGAGAACGAGGCGACGAAGAAGGGCGTCTCGCTGGCGCAGCAGGTCGAGCAGCGCGAGACGCTCGCCATCCAGTACACGATCGAACTGCGCCGCATGCTCAACGAGATGCCGGTGCAGGAAGGCGTGCGCCAGTTCCTGTTCCACGTCTGGGCCGATGTGCTGGCCACCACCGCCGTGCGCTACACGGCGCAAGGCGAGCAGACCAAGAAGATGAAGCGCGCCGCCGCCGACCTCATCTGGAGCGCCAGCGCGAAGGTCACCCGCGAGGAGCGCGCCGAGGTCATCCGGCGGCTGCCGCCGCTGTTGAAGTCGCTTCGTGAAGGCATGGCCGCGGCCGGCATGGACCAGGCCAAGCAGGACGAGCACATCCAGCAGCTCAACAACTCGCTCGCCGCCGCGTTCACTGCCAAGGCCGCGGTCATCCCCGACGAGAACCTGCGCGAAATGACCGAGCGGCTGGAGTCGCTGGAAGAACTGCTGCCCGATGTCGAGAACCTGGAGATCGACGAGTCGATGGTGCTCGACCTCTCCGGGCACCAGAGCAGCGAACTCGAAGTGGTGCTCGAGGGCGGCTCGATGCCGACACCGGCGATGGTGGCCTGGGCACGCGAGCTGCAGGTGGGCAGCTGGTACATGCTCGACCGCAACGGCCGCACCGAGGCCGTGCAGCTGGCCTGGCACGGCCTGCGCAAGCAGCTGTCGCTGTTCGTCACGCCGCAAGGGCGCTGCGTGCTGTTCCAGCAGCACCGGCTGGCCAGCTACCTGCAGGCCGGCCTCATCGTCCCGGCCCAGGACGAGTCGCTCACGGTTCGGGCCACGCGCAGCGCGCTGGCCAAGCTCGACGTCGACGTCTCGCGCCTGCTGCACTGACCTGCCGGCGTCGCGGCCAGTGGCCAGTGCGGCGCTTTGCGCGTCAGTGGATCAGCCTGTCCTCGTCGTCGACGAAGAGTTCGTCGAGGATCAGTGCGTCGGGCTCCTCGCCGAGGCTCCAGAAGACCATCAGGACGATGATCTTCAGGTCTTCGAGGTCGATCGGCCCCCCGCCCACGGCCATCGCGCGGTCGAGCACCATCTCGCGCATCGCCGGCGGCAGCACGCCGGCCGACTCGAGGAAGGCGATGAAGTTGATCGACGAGTCGCCCAGCGTCTCGCGCTCGGCGGCGGTGTAGATGCGGTGGCTGCCGGGCGACTGGGGGCTGGCGTGCGACTCGGCCGAGTTGGCCAAGCCGTCCAGCCAGCGCAGCGCTTCCTGGATCTCGTCGCTTTCGAAGCCGACCGCGCTCAACTTGCGGCGCAACTGCTGTTCGTCGGGGCAAGCGTCGGGGCGCCAGTAGTTCTCGTAGAGAAAAACGAGCACGTCGAACATGCGGGGCACTATACCCGAGCCGACTCGGCGGCTTGGCACAAAGGGTGTGCGCTCTCTTCCGTCGGGCGGTGGGTCCGCCGGTGAACGCCCCGCAGAGCACAAATCGAAAGCGTGCGCTAACCTCGACTATCAGCCACGCACCACCCGCAGATAGAGCCCTCCGGGCATCCGCGCGATGCGCCCTTCGAGCTCCAGCTCCAGGAGCTTGGCGGCCAGGTCCGCGGCCGGCCAGCCCGTGCGCGCCAGCAAGGCGTCGAGCGTGGCCGGGTCGTGGCCCAGGGCGCGCAACACGGGGTCGGCCGGCGGGCTCCCGCCGTCGTCTTCGCCGGTGAACGTGTCGTTGCCGGTGCTGGCCTTCAAGGCCGCATCGCTGCGCCCGGCCACGGACTCGATCTCTTCGAGGATGTCGGCTGCGGTCTCGACCAGCTTGGCCCCCTGCTTGATCAGCGCGTGGCAGCCTTTGGATTGCGTGGCGTGGATCGAGCCGGGGATCGCGAAGACCTCGCGCCCGGCCTCGGAGGCGAGGCGGGCCGTAATCAGGGAGCCCGATCGCAATGCCGCCTCCACCACCAACGTGCCGAGCGACAGCCCGGCGATGATGCGGTTGCGGCGCGGGAAGTTCGCGGCAACGGCGGGCGTGCCCGGCGCGTACTCGCTGAGCATCAGGCCGCCGTTGTCGACAATGCGCGCGGCCAGCGCCGCGTTCTGCGCCGGATACGGCAGGTCGGGACCGGCACCCAGCACGGCCACCGTGCCGGCGTTGGCCATCAAGGCGCCTTCGTGCGCGGCGGCGTCGATGCCGCGCGCCAGCCCCGACACCACCCCGTAGCCGGCCCGGCCCAGCGCGGCCGCAAAGGCGCGTGCGTTCTGCTCGCCCTGGGGCGTGGGGTGGCGGCTGCCGACGATGGCCAGCGAACGCTGCGCCAGCAGCGCCGGCGCGCCCTCGGCATACAGCAGCGCCGGCGGATCGGCCGTCTGCAGCAGCCGCGGCGGGTACTCGGGATCGCCGAGCGTCAGGTACCGCCGCGACGCACCGCCGCCGAACCAGGCCTGGCAGCGGCGCAGCCGCTCGCCGAACGTTTCGGGCACCGGGCCCGCGATCGCGCTGGCCAGAGCACCGGGCACGAACGCGCGCAGCGACGAAGGCAGCGCGCGCAGCACGGCGTCGGGGGAGGAGAAGGCGGCCAGGAGTTGACGCGCCTGCGCAGCCCCCAGTCCCGGAGTTTCCAGGAGCCTGAACCAGGCCTCGAATTCGGAGTCGGCGGCCATCGTCGCGCTAGGCAGTCGAAGCGGCCGGCCGGACCTGCCCGGCGGCGCGGGCGCCGCCCTGCCGGCGCCTCACGGGCCCTCTCAGGGCTGCGTGAACCGGTCGCCGGCGCGCACCGGGTCTTGCACGCTGAGGATCAGCGCGTACGACACGCGCTGGAAGGTGCGGAAGACGAACAGCAGCCCGTGCCGCTCGTCGGGCAGGCGCATCGGCGTGCGCTGGCCGGCGGTGGTGGTGTCCACCGCGTCGGCGCCGGCGCGCCACAGCGCCAGCACGTGGCCGCGTTCGAGGCCGTCGCGGGCGCCGCGGTTGAGCGCCACCACCTGGTTCTGGCCGGCGTTCACGCCTTCGCCGTAGATGGAGACGATGCGCCCTTCGACCGGCTTGGCCGGAGCGTGCGGCACGTAGGCGACGAGTTCCTGCTGCGGCACCGGCGACAGGCGGTCGCCGACGCCGGCCTCGAGGCGCGTGCTGGTGACCTTGAAGGTGGCCGGCACGACGACGGCGCCGGCCTTGCTGCCCGCCGGCGGCAATGTCATCCCCTCGGCGGCCACGAACTCGGCGGTGCCGACGTAGCGGCCCTCATAGCCGATGACTTCGCGCGTCTCGGGGTCCACCAGCGGCTTGAGCTCGCGGAAGAGACGGAAATCGCGCGCGCCGCCGAGGTCACCGCGCACGTAGGCCGTCTCGCCGCGCGAGACCATCACGCGGCCTTCCTGCGTGGCCACGACGCGCGGTGCCTTGTCCAGTTCGTTGGCCTCGAAGACCACCGCCTCGTTGAGGAACGGGCCGATCAGGTGCAGCGGGATCGCCGCGATGGCGCCGTTGTCGAGCGACTCGCTGCGAACGCGCGGCGAAAGCCGCACCGTGCCCGGGATGCCCTGGCCCACCGCCAGGCGAGCACGGTCGCCCACCTTCTCGAGCACGAGCACCTGGCCCGGGAAGATCAGGTGCGGGTTGCGGATCTGCTCGAGGTTCATGCCCCACAGCTCGGGCCACCGCCACGGCCGCTTGAGGTAGATCGACGAAATGCCCCACAGCGTGTCGCCGCGCTGCACGGTGTAGCTGTCGGGCGCGTTGGGGGCCAGTTCCTCCAGCGGGACGCCGGCGGCGGCCACTTGCTCGGCCGTCTGCCGCCATTGCGGGTAGATCGGCATGCGGCTGGGCTGCGCCCAGGCGCCGACGCCGATGCCCGCGAGCGGCGCACCGGCCAGCGCAGCGAGCAGGCTGCGCCGCGGCTGCAGGGCTGGCGTCGAACGGCCGGGGCGCGGGCGCTTGCTCATCGAGGGGTCTCCCAGAATCTCTTCCCGAAAGGCTACGCGGCCGCGGGGCCGGATGGGGCGCTCCGGCGTGGGGTCGAATGCGGCCGATGCGACAATGGCGCCCGCCGATTCTCACCACCCCGACGCGCGGGCAGACGGCATCTTGAAGCCGGGCGGCCAATGCTCATATGGTTTCACAGATTCTGCCCGTAAACCATTGATGCTGCAATGAAACCGGCGCCGTGGCGCGGGCCCCGTGCAGGCCTTCACAGGGGCTTGCGTTGCGGTGGGCCGACACCTGTTGCGTCCTGTTTCGCACCAGCGCCACGTTACCGCGCGCATCGCGGCGGGCCAACGCGCCGCCGGCCTAGCTACTGACCCGACGATGGCTCACCTCTCGATCCTGCGCTATCCCGATCCGCGCCTGCATACCGTTGCCAAGCCGGTGGCCGCGGTGGACGAGCGCATCCGCCGCCTCGTCGACGACATGCTGGAAACGATGTACGCGGCCGACGGCGTCGGCCTGGCCGCAACCCAGGTCGACGTGCACGAGCGCCTCGTCGTCATCGACACCTCGCCCGAGCGCGACAAGCCGCTGGTGCTGATCAACCCGGAGATCATCGCCCGCAGCACCGAGCTCGCCGTCGCCGAGGAAGGCTGCCTGTCGGTGCCGCAGGTCTACGACAAGGTCGAGCGGCATGCCCGCGTCACCGTGCGCGCGCTCGGCCGCGACGGCCAATCGTTCGAACTCGCCGCCGAAGGGCTCACGGCCGTGTGCGTGCAGCACGAGATGGATCACCTGCTGGGCAAGGTGTTCGTCGAGTACCTGAGCGCGCTCAAGCGCGAGCGCATCCGCACCAAGATGCTGAAGAAGACGCGCGAGGAGCAGCGCAAGACGTGAGGATCGCCTTCGCCGGCACGCCGGAGTTCGCGCGTGCCGCGCTCGAGGCGCTGCTCGCTGCCGGCCACGAGGTGGCGCTGGTGCTGACGCAGCCCGACCGCCCGGCCGGCCGCGGCCTGCAGCTGCAGGCGTCGCCGGTGAAGGCGCTGGCCGCGCGGCGCGGCCTGCCCGTCGTTCAGCCACGCAGCCTGCGCCTGGACGGCAAGTTCGCCGAAGACGCACGCGCCGCCGCAGCGGCGTTGCGATCCGCGGCGCCGCAGCTGATGGTGGTCGCCGCCTACGGCCTCATCCTGCCGCCGTGGGTGCTGGCGCTGCCGCCGGCCGGCTGCCTCAACATCCACGCCTCGCTCCTGCCGCGCTGGCGCGGTGCGGCGCCGATCCAGCGCGCCATCGAGGCCGGCGACAGCGAAACCGGCATCACGATCATGCAGATGGACGCCGGCCTCGACACCGGCGCGATGCTGCTCGAGCAAGCAACGCCGATCGGCCCCGACGACACTGCGGCGACGCTGCACGACCGCCTGGCGGCGCTGGGCGCCGAGCTCGTCGTGCAGGCGCTGGCGCGGCTGCCCGAGCTGCAGGCCCGGCCGTGCCCGCAACCGGCCGCCGGCGCCACCTACGCGGCGAAGATCGACAAGGCCGAAGCGGCGATCGACTGGCGCCAGGGCGCAGCGGCGATCGAGCGGCGCCTGCGGGCTTTCGACCCGTTTCCCGGCGCCAGCGCCGAGATCGCGGGCCGGCCGCTCAAGGTGTGGCGCGCGCGCGTGGCCGAAGGCCCCGCGGACGGCCAGGCGCTGCCGGGCTCGCTGTTGCCCGCACCGCCGGGCCGGCTGTTGGTGGCCTGCGGCGAGCGCGGCAGCGAAGCACTCGAACTGCTCGAAGTGCAGGCCCCGGGCGGCCGGCGCGGCCCGGTGCGCGAGTGGCTGCAACGCGCCGGATTGCACGCGACCTGAGGCGCGTCCCACGGCCAAGCAGCGGCGCCGCGCGCCTCAAGCGGCGGTGCTGCGCGGCTCAAGCAGCGGCGCCGCGTGCCTCAAGCAGCGGTGCCGCGCGCCGATATCAGCCGTAGCTGCGTGCTGCTGACCCGAGCCGCGGCCGACCACCCGACCTTCCCGATGCGCACCCCGCCGACAACCTGGCCCCTGGTCCTCGCTGCTGCGGCCGCCGCGCTGCTGGCCGGCTGCGACATGCTCGGCATCGAAGGCGCCTCGGCCGTCGCAGCGCGCCGCGAGGCCGAGGGCAAGGCGATCGGTGCCGCCTGCCGGCATGCCGCGCGTTCGATCGAGCAGTGCTACGCCGCCAACCGCAAGGCCGACAAGGCCGCCATCTTTGCCGGCTGGCGCGAGATGAACGACTACATGCGCGAGAACAAGATCGAAGCCATGCCGGCGTCGGGCGAAGCGGCCGGGGCCGCCGCCGCTGCCGCCGAAGGCGAGGGCGGCGTCGAAGGCGACGGCGGTGGCGCCACCGGCGGCAAGAAGCCCGCAGCGAAGGTTGCCGACGCCGGCAAGGCTGCCGTCTCGTCGGGCAAGGCCGTCGCGGCCAAGCCGCACTGACCGCGCCGCTACCGCAGCGCCCGCAGCGCCCGCAGCGCCCAGTACCCGCCGTGCGCCGATGGCGCGCCGGTGCCGGGGCGCTGGCACCCGTGCAGGGACCGCTGCGGCCGCGCGCTCCAGGCACGCGCCAGGGTCATCGGCCGCTGTCGCGACAATCGCGCGGTGAACGACTCCACCCCTGGAAGCCGCGCCGCCGCCCCCTCGTCGCCACCGCGCCCGCCGCTGCCTTCCCGCCCGCCTTCGTCCATGGCGCCTGCCCGGCCGGCCTGGCGGCACGCCGAGTTCAGGCGCGGCTTCATCGAGATGGTGCCCACGGCGCTGGGCATCGGCGCCTGGGGCTTGATCACCGGCGTGGCGATGGGCAAGAGCGGCCTGCCGCCGGCGCTGATGGTGCTGATGTCGCTGGTCGTGTTCGCCGGCAGCGCGCAGTTGGCCGTGTTGCCGCTGATGGCCAGCGGCGCGCCGGTGTGGGTGGTGTGGGCCACGGCGGCGTGCGTGAACCTGCGCTTCGTGATCTTCAGTGCCGTGTGGCGGCCGTACATCGTCCATCTGCCCTTCCAGCAGCGCGTGCGGATGGCCTACTTCACGGCCGATCTCAACACGGCGCTGTTCACGCGCCGCTTTCCCGAGCCGAGGCCGGCGCCCGAGCAGTGGCCGTACTTCTGGGGCGGCGCGACGCTGAACTGGTTCGCGTGGCAGGCGCCCTCGATCGCCGGCATCCTGCTCGCCGACCTCGTGCCGGTGCATTGGGACGTCGGCTTCGCCGGCGCGCTGGCGCTGTTCGGCATCGCGCTGTCGCTGCTGGACGACCGCGCCACGGCGGTGGCCGCCGCGGTGGCCGGGTGCGCTGCGGTGGCGGCCTATGCATTGCCGCTGAGGCTGAACATCGTCGTCGCCGTGGCCGCCGCGGTGGCGATGGGCGTGCTGATCGAGCACACGCGGCGCGGCGGGCCGAACGCAGCGAAGACAGCGAACGGCGGCGGCGACGACGCCGGCGGCAACGATGGCGACGGCGGGACAAGGTCCCCGGCATGAGCACCGCCTCCATCCTCATCGCGATCGCCGGCCTGGCGGCGATCACGCTGCTGACGCGCGGCTTCTTCGTCTTCACCCGGCGCGAGCTGCCGTTCCCGAACTGGCTGCGCGAAGGCCTGCACTACGCGCCGCTGGCGGCGCTGGCCGCCGTGGTGGTGCCCGAGATCGTGCTGCGTGACGGCCGCCTCATCGGCACGCTGCTGGACGCCCGCGTCTTCGCCGCCGCCGCCGCGGCGCTGTGGTTCTGGTGGCGGCGCGGCATCCTCGGCACCATCGTCGCCGGCATGGCGGTGCTGCTGTCGTTGCGGCTGGGGCTCGGCTGGTGAGTTCCTAGAATTCCCGCCAAGCCTTCGAATCCGCAACGACCCTGGCGCCCAGCCTCGCGGCGAATCACGCCCTCCTCGAGCCATCATGAACATCCTCCGCTTCTCCGACCTCGCCGCTGCCGGCCGCGCCAAGGGCGCGCGCGTGTTCATCCGCGCCGATCTCAACGTGCCGCAAGACGACAGCGGCCGCATCACCGAGGACACGCGCATCCGCGCCAGCCTGCCTTGCATCCGCATGGCGCTGGACGCCGGCGCGGCGGTGATGGTCACTTCGCACCTGGGCCGGCCCACCGAGGGCCAGTTCAAGCCCGAAGACTCGCTGGCGCCGGTGGCCGCGCGCCTGGCCGAACTGCTCGGCCGCCCGGTGCCGCTGGTGGCCAACTGGGTCGACGGCGTGCAGGTGCCGCCCGGCCAGGTGGTGCTGCTGGAGAACTGCCGCCTCAACAAGGGCGAGAAGAAGAACGACGAGGCGCTGGCGCGCAAGATGGCGGCTCTGTGCGACATCTTCGTGCACGACGCCTTCGGCACCGCGCACCGCGCCGAAGCCAGCACCTACGGCATCGCGCAGTTTGCCAAGGTCGCCTGCGCCGGGCCGCTGCTCGCCGCCGAGATCGACGCCATCGGCCGTGCACTGGCCAACCCGAAGCGGCCGCTGGTGGCCATCGTCGCCGGCAGCAAGGTGAGCACCAAGCTCACGATCCTGCAAAGCCTGGCCAACAACGTCGACGGCCTCGTCGTGGGCGGCGGCATCGCCAACACCTTCATGCTCGCCGCCGGCCTGCCCATCGGCAAGAGCCTGGCCGAGCCCGCGCTCGTCGACGACGCCAAGGTGGTGATCGCGGCGATGAAGGCGCGCGGCGCCGAGGTGCCGATCCCCATCGACGTCGTCGTCGCCAAGGAGTTCAAGGCCGACGCGCGTGCCACCGTGAAGCCGGCGGCCACCGTGGAAGCCGACGAGATGATCCTCGACATCGGGCCGCAGACCGCGGCCCTGCTGGCCGAGAAGCTCCGCGCGGCCGGCACGATCGTCTGGAACGGTCCGGTGGGCGTGTTCGAGTTCGACGCCTTCGCCAAGGGGACCGAGGCGGTGGCGCGCGCCATCGCGGCCAGCGATGCCTTCAGCATCGCCGGCGGCGGCGACACACTGGCGGCGATCGCCAAGTACGGCATCGAAAAGGACGTGGGCTACATCTCCACCGGCGGCGGCGCGTTCCTCGAAGTGCTCGAAGGCAAGACGCTGCCTGCGTTCGAGATCCTGCAGCGGCGCGCCAACGGCTGAGCGGCAGCGGCGGTGCCGACCCGGGGCCACCCGGGAAACGCCTCAGATTCCGAGGCAGGGCGATCGGAGTAATCTGCCGCTTCCCTTCTTTCGAAATCCGAGGAGACCGGCGTGGCCGAGAGGAAACCCCTGTCCGCTGCCGAAGCGGCGCTGCGTGATGCGGCTTTCGAGTACCACCGCGCGCCCACGCGCGGCAAGATCACGCTGACGCCGACCAAGCCGCTGTCGAACCAGCGCGACCTGTCGCTCGCCTATTCGCCCGGCGTCGCCTACCCGTGCCTGGCGATCGAAGACAACCCGGCGATGGCCGCCGAGTACACGAGCCGCGGCAACCTGGTGGGCGTCATCACCAACGGCACCGCGGTGCTGGGCCTGGGCGACATCGGCCCGCTGGCGGCCAAGCCGGTGATGGAAGGCAAGGGGTGCCTGTTCAAGAAGTTCGCCGGCATCGACGTGTTCGACATCGAACTGGCCGAGAAGGACCCCGACAAGCTGGTCGACATCATCGCCGCGCTGGAGCCCACGCTCGGCGGCATCAACCTCGAGGACATCAAGGCGCCCGAGTGCTTCACCATCGAGAAGAAGCTGCGCGAGCGCCTGAACATCCCCGTCTTCCACGACGACCAGCACGGCACCGCGATCATCAGCGCCGCAGCGCTGCTCAACGGCCTGGAGCTGGTCGGCAAGAAGATCGGCGAGGTGAAGGTCGTCGCCTCGGGCGCCGGCGCGGCGTCGATCGCCTGCCTCGACGTGATGGTGGGCCTGGGCGTGCGGCGCGAGAACATCTTCGCGGTGGACAGCAAGGGCGTCGTGCGCGCGGGCCGCGACGACTTCGCGCGCCTGGACGAGAGCAAGCTGCGCTACTGCCAGAAGACCGAAGCGCGCACGCTCGGCGATGTCGTCAAGGGCTGCGACGTCTTCCTCGGCTGCAGCGCCGCCGGCGTGCTGACGCCGGAGATGGTGAAGACGATGGCCGACAAGCCGATCATCCTCGCGCTGGCCAACCCCGAGCCCGAGATCCGGCCCGAGCTGGCCAAGGAAGCGCGGCCCGACTGCATCGTCGCCACCGGGCGCAGCGACTACCCGAACCAGGTCAACAACGTCCTGTGCTTCCCCTACATCTTCCGCGGCGCGCTCGATTGCGGTGCGACCAAGATCACCGAGGCGATGAAGCTCGCGGCCGTGCGCGAGATCGCGGCGCTCGCCAAGGCCGAGATCAGCGACGAGGTGGCCGGCGCCTATGCCGGCAAGGAACTGCGCTTCGGCCCCGACTACATCATCCCGACGCCCTTCGACGCCCGTCTCATCCTGCGCATCGCGCCGGCGGTGGCCCAGGCGGCGGCCGAGTCGGGCGTGGCGACGCGGCCGATCGCCGACCTCGCGGCGTACCGCGAGTCGCTGACCCGGTTCGTCTACCAGACCGGCATGTTCATGCGGCCGGTGTTCGCCGCCGCGAAGGCCAAGCACAAGAAGGACGCCGCGCGCGTCGTCTACGCCGAGGGCGAAGACGAACGCGTGCTGCGTGCCGTGCAGGTGGTGCTCGACGAGGGCCTGGCCAAGCCGGTGCTCGTCGGCCGCCCTGAGGTGGTGAGGATGCGCATCGAGCGCGCATCGCTGCGCCTGCAGCCCGGGCGCGACTTCCAGGTCTGCGACCCCGAGAACGACCCGCGCTTTCGCGAGTACTGGGAGCTGTACCGCGGCCTGATGGGGCGCGAGGGCGTCACCGCCGAGGCGGCCAAGGCGGCCGTGCGCCGATCCAACACGCTGATCGCGGCGCTGATGCTCAGGCGCGGCGAGGCCGACGCGATGCTGTGCGGCCTGGTCGGCCGCTTCGACGGCCACCTCGAGCACGTGCGCAACGTCATCGGCCTGGAGAAGGGGGCGCGCACCTTCGCCACCGTCAACGCGCTGATGCTGCCCAGCCACACGCTGTGCGTGGCCGACACCTTCGTCAACGAGGAGCCCAGCGCCGAGGAACTGGCCGACATCGCGCTGATGGCGGCCACCGAGATGCAGCGCTTCGGCCTGCCGCCCAAGGTGGCGTTCCTGTCGCACAGCATCTTCGGCAGCTCGCAGCGCGCCAGTGCCAGGCGCATGCGCGCCGCGCGCGACCTGTTCGTGCAGCGCGCCCCGCACATCGAGTGCGACGGCGAGATGCACGGCGACGCGGCGCTGTCGGAATCGGTGCGCACCGGCTACCTGCCCGAGACGACGCTCAAGGGCAGCGCCAATCTGCTCGTGCTGCCCAACCTCGACGCGGCCAACATCCTGTTCAACGTGCTGAAGATGACCGGCGGCCACGGCGTCACCGTCGGGCCGGTGCTGCTGGGAGCCGCGCGGCCGGCGCACGTGCTGACGCCCAGCGCCACCGTGCGCCGGGTGGTCAACATGACCGCGCTCGCGGTGGCCGAGGTGGCTGCCGCAGGCTCGGCGAACGCGGCGTAGCGGCGAACGCAGCGAAGCGCGAACGCAGGGAAGCGGCGTAGCGGCGGAACCGCGTTGCGGCGCCGCGGCCTCGGCGGCCGCCGAAGCTGCGCGCGCCCTCAGAACTCCAGCCGCAGCGAGACGGCCGGCCCGCGGGCGCGGATGTCGAGGTCGACGTTGTCGAACACCGGGTCGCTCCACGACTCGACCGACGTGCGCCGCCACGACCAGCCCAGCCGCAGCGCCAGTTGCGGCAGCGGGCTCAGCACCAGCGCCACGTCCTGGCGGTCGTGCGCCGCGCGCGCGTTGGCCGCGGCGGCCAGGCGCGCTTCGAGCGCCACCTTCGCGCCGAAGCGCCAGCGCGGCGTGATGGCGCCGTAAGGCAGCGTGTTCGAGCGCCCGAACGGCTGCGTGCCGGTGACGCCGCTCTGCGGCCTGAGCTCGTAGTCGACATCGAGCTTCATGCCGCCCACGCCCACGTCGAGCTCGAACGCGGGGCCGAAGTAGAAGCGGTCGGTGAAGCCGACATGCCAGGCCGCCACCTTCGCCTTCTGCAAGAGCACGTCGGGGCCGGTGATCAGCTGCGGCCCGGCGCTCAGCCACTCGCCGGCGGCGAGCACCTGGTCGCCGCTGGCGCGGTACTGCTGGTAGCCGGCCTCGAAACCGCGCCCCGGCCCGGCGGCGCCGCTGCGCGCCCACGCCGCCGGGCGCAGGGACAGCAGCACGGCGGCATCGTTGCTGTCCTTGTCGCGCAGCGTCAGGCGCTGCAACGGCCCGCAGCCGGCCAGCAGCGCCGCGGCGCCGAGCAGCGCGGCGGTCAGCGCCGAGGCCCGGCGCTGGCGGCCGGGCGTTGCGCCCCGGTGGGAAGGTTGGGTCATCGGCTCTCCCGGGTCTCGTGTCGTCGGGCCGCAAGCGCGGGCAACGCGCGGCGCCGGCACGGCCATCATAGTCAGCGCCGCTTGCCGCTACAGTGCGGCGCACCGTGAGCGAAGGGCCCGCTGCGAATGCGACGCTGATGCGCCAGGCCGCCGCTGCTGGCGCGCCGGGCGGTGCGCCCGCCGTCGATGAAGACACCGCGCGCGCGCTTTGCCTGGTGCGTGCCTGCGAGACCGGTGCTGCCGACGACGCGCTGTGGTCACCCGAAGACGCGGCCTGGGCAAGCCGGCTGGCCGACGAGACCGCAGGGCCGAAAGCGAGTGCGGCGCAGTGGCTGGCGGCGCGCGCCCAGCATGCGCTGCGCCGCATCCTGCCGCGGCGCGCGGCGCTCGCCCGGGCTTTCGAGCGCCGGCGCTGGAGCGGCCGCTGGGTCGCCGCAGCGGCGCTGGTGGCCGCCTTGCTGGGTGCCGCCAGCCATGTCGTCGGCGCGGGCCAGGTGGTCGACCTGCTCGCCGCGCCGCTGTGGGCGGTGGTGGCGTGGAACGGGCTCGTCTACGCGTGGCTGGCCGTCGCGGCGCTGCGTCACATGCGCCGCGCGAGCCGTGGCGCGCGCCAGGGCCGCATGCATCGCGAGGCACCCGTCACCGTGGGACCGTTGCGCCGCACGGCGCAACGCTGGTTCGGTGCCGGCGGCTCGACGCCGCTGGCCGAAGAGCGCGCGCGCACGCCCGAGCAGCGCTTCGCCCTCGGTTGGGCCCGCACGACGGCGCCGCTTTCCGCCTGGCGCGCCGCGTGGCTGCTGCACGTGGCCGCGCTGGCGCTGGCGCTCGGGCTGCTGGCAGGCCTTTACGGCCGCGCGCTGGTGCTCGACTACCGCGCCGGCTGGCAGAGCACGCTGCTCGAACCCGCGCAGGTGCACACGCTGCTGTCGACGCTGCTCGCGCCGGCTTCTGCGGTGAGCGGCATCGCCGTGCCGGGCGTCGACGCGGTGGCGCAGTTGCGCACCGGGCCGGGCGGGGCGCCGCTGTCGCCCCTCTCACCCGCCGCCAGCGCGGCGCAGACGGTGCCGTGGCTGCACCTGTTCGCCTTCACGCTGGCGCTGGCCGTGGGGGTGCCGCGCTCGCTGCTGGCGCTGCACGCGGCGTGGCGATCGTGGCTCGGCTCGCGCCGGCTGCCCCTGGCGATCGAAGACCCCTACACCGCGAAGCTGCTGCTCGCCCGCCGCGGCGCCGCGGCCGCCGTGAAGGCGGTGCAGGTGCTGGCGCACGGCTTCGCACCTTCACCGCAGGCGACGCTGGCGCTGCGTTCGCTGCTGGTGGCGCAGTTCGGCTCGGCGCTCGAACTGCACGCTGCCCCGGCCACCGCGTACGGCGATGAAGACGGGCCCGTGCCGGCAGCGCCCCCGGGTACCGGCTGGCGCATCGCCTGGTTCGACCTTGCCGCGACGCCCGAGGCGCAGGCGCAGGGCGCATTCGTCGCCGCGCTGCGCGCCGCTTCGCCGCCGCTGCCGCTGCTGCTGCTCGTCGACGAAGCCGGCTATCGCCAGCGCATGGGAGCCACCTCGCCGCGGCTGGACGAACGCCGCCGCGCCTGGCAGGGCTTCGCCGATGAAGCCGGCGTGGCGCTCGCCTGCGTCGACCTCGCCGCCACGGCTGCCGCAGCGGGCCCCGGGCCTTCGGGCGGCGACGCGACAGCGGCGCCGGCCGCGACATTGACCGCGGCCTTCGCGGCCGCGGCCCGTGATGCCGACGCAGCGCGCGCACCGCCGCGATGACCACCATCACCTTGAGCCTCGTCTCGCACACCAACGTCGGCAAGACGACGCTGGCGCGGACGCTGCTCGGGCGCGACATCGGCGAGGTGCGCGACGCGCCGCACGTCACCGAGTTCGCCGACGAACACCTCCTCGTGCAGACGGTGAACGGCCACCGCCTCGTGCTGTGGGACACGCCGGGCTTCGGCGACAGCGTGCGCCTGGCGCGGCGCATGCGCCAGTTCGGCGGCTTCGAGCCGCTGCGCTGGCTGCTCGGCCAGGTGTGGGACCGCTGGCGCGACCGCGCGCTGTGGCTCAGCCAGCAGGCCCTGCGCCACGTGCGCGAAGGCAGCGACGTGCTCCTGTACCTGGTCAATGCCAGCGAACCCGACGCCGGCTACCTGCCCAGCGAGATGCAGCTCCTCGGCTGGGCGGGGCAGCCGGTGCTCGTGCTGCTGAACCAGCTCGGCGCGCCGCGCCAGACCGCGCTCGAACAGGCCGAGGTCGAGCGCTGGCGTGAGCGCCTGGCACCGTGGACGCATGTGCGCGCGGTGCTGCCGCTGGACGCCTTCGCGCGCTGCTGGGTGCACGAGCGCGTGTTGCTGGACGCCGTGCGCGACGTGCTGGCCGCGGACAACGGCAACGGCGTCGACAGCGGCGACAGCACCGGCCGCCTCGCGGCGATGGACGAACTGCGCGCTGCGTGGCTGGCCGAGCGCGAGGCGACCTTCGAGCGCTCGTGCGCCGAGATCGCCGCCAGCCTGGCGCGCACGGCGCTGGCACGCGAGGAAGTGGGCGAGGCCGCCACCTTGTCCGGCCGCTTGCGTGAATGGGGTGCACGCCTCGTGCAGCCCGAAGGCACCGACCCGGGTGACGCCGCGCAACAACGGCTGCTGCAGACGCTGGCCGAGGAGGTTCGCCAGAGCACGCGGAAGTTGCTCGAGCTGCACGGCATCGGCCGCGGTGCCGCGCCCCCGGCGACGCGCCCGCAAGGCCACCCGGCGGGCGCCGGCGACGCTGCCGACCCCGTCGCGCGCGTCCTGGCGCGCGTGGCGAACCAGGTCGAGTCGCACCGCCGCGTCCCCGAAGGTCGCGCCGCGCTGTTCGGCGGCGCGCTCACCGGGGCGCTCGCCGGGCTCAAGGCCGACATCGCCACCGGCGGCCTCACGCTCGGCGGCGGGCTGATCGCCGGCGGCATCCTCGGCGCGCTGGGCGCCGCGGGGCTGGCGCGCGGCATCAACGTCGTTCGCGGCACCGGCCGCAGCTGGGTCGCCTGGAGCAGCGCGGCGATGGGCCCGCTCGTCGACGCGGCGCTGCTGCGCTACCTGGCCGTGGCCCACTACGGGCGCGGCCGCGGCGAGTGGGCCGAGGGCGAAGCGCCGGCGCACTGGCCGGCCACGGTGGAAGCGGCGCTGGCGGCGCGCCGCAGCGAGTTCGAGCGGCTGTGGAACGAGCGCAGCGAGGCCGGGCCCGGTTCCGAGCAGCGCCTGGCCGAGGCCGTGCAGCCCTTGGTGGCGGCCGCCTTGCGCGACGTCCTCGCCGCGCTGTACCCGGCCTCGCCGCCGCCCGCCGCCGTCAGCCAGGGCGTCAGCCCCGCCCCCCAGAATCCGCGCCCATGAAGATCCTCATCCTCGGCGCCGGGCGCGTCGGCGAAAGCGTCGCCGAGAGCCTGGTGTCGGAGCACAACGACATCACCGTCATCGACACCGAGCCGCTGCGCCTGCGCGACCTGCAGGACCGGCTCGACCTGCGCGGCGTCGTCGGCAACGGCATCCAGCCGAGCGTGCTGCGCGAGGCGGGCATCGAGGACACCGACATGCTGATCGCCTGCGCGCCGCTGGACGAGACCAACCTCGTCGCGTGCAAGGTGGCGCACGACCTGTTCAACGTGCCGACGACGATCGCGCGCGTGCGCAGCCCCGAGTTCGAGGACGGCGCGCCGCTGCTGGACAAGAAGGGCTTCGCCGTCGACAAGGTCATCTGCCCCGAGGAAAGCGTCACCACGACGATCAGGAAGTTGATCGAGTACCCCGAGGCGCTGCAGGTGCTGGAGTTCGCCGAGGGCCTGGTGAGCCTGATCGCGGTGCGCGCCGTGGTCGGCGGGCCGCTGGTGCAGCACAGCCTGGCCGAGATCCCCAAGCTCGTGCCCGGCATCGAGATGCGCATCGTCGCCATCTACCGGCCGCAGAAGGGGCACAAGGGCAGTGGCGCGCACGAAGGCGGCGTCCTCACCGAGCTCGACGGCAGCACCCGCATCGAGCCCGGCGACGAGGTCTTCGTGCTCGCCGCCACCGAGAACATCCGCACCGTGCTCGGGGCGCTGCGCAAGATGGACCGCCCGGTGCGCCGCATCATGATCGCCGGCGGCGGCAAGGTCGGCCTGCGCCTGGCGCGCCACGTGCACGCAGGCTACCAGGTGAAGATCATCGAGCCGCAGCCGGCGCGCTGCGAGTACCTGGCCACGCAGCTGCCGCCCGACGTGCTGGTGCTGCAGGGCGACAGCACCGACGAGGACCTGCTCGGCGACGAGAACGTGCAGGAGATGGACCTCTTCATCGCCCTGACCAGCGACGACGAGGACAACATCATGGGCTGCCTGCTGGCCAAGCGGCTGGGGGCGCGCCGCGTCATCGGCCTCATCAACCGCCGCGCCTATGCCGACCTGGTGCAGGGCACGGCGATCGACATCGCCATCGCGCCCAGCCACACCGTCATCGGCGAGCTGCTCGCCTTCGTGCGCCGCGGCGACGTCGAGGCCGTGCACAGCCTGCGCCGCGGTGCGGCCGAGGCGCTGGAGGCCATCGTGCGCGGCGACGCCAAGACCTGCCGGATGGCCGACCGCCGCGTCGACGAGCTGCCGCTGCCCAAGGGGGCGCAGATCGGCGCCATCGTGCGCGGCCTGCACCTGGCCGACGGCAGCGCCGCCGAGGACGCCAAGCCGCGCGTGCTGATCGCGCACCACGACACGACGATCCTGCCGCACGACCACGTCATCATCTTCGTGCCCAACAAGCGCGTCGTGCGCGAGGTCGAGAAGCTGTTCCAGGTCTCGGCCACGTTCTTCTGAGATGGCCTGCCCCCGCTTCCGGCACGCCACGCCGCCGGCGCCGCGCTGATGGGCTCGCTTGCCGTCGTCGCCCTGGTGGGCCGCATGGTGTCGCTGTTCGCGCTGCTGATGGCCGTGCCGCTGGCCTTCGCGCTCGGCGAGCACGACCCGGCCGAGGGGGCGTTCCTCGCCGCCGGCGGCATCACGCTTGGCTGCGGCGTCGCGATGAGCCTGGCGACACGGCGCTTCCGCCGCGAGCTGCAGCCGCGCGACGGCTTCGTGCTGGTGACGCTGACGTGGACGCTGCTGCCGGCCTTCGGCGCGCTGCCGCTGCTGTTCGCGATCCCCGGCCTGAGCTTCACCGATGCCTACTTCGAGGCGATGAGCGGCCTCACCACCACCGGCGCCACCGTCCTCACCGGGCTGGACAAGCTGCCGCTGTCGCTGAACGTGTGGCGCTGCTTCATGGTGTTGATCGGCGGCATGGGCATCATCGTGCTGGTGGTGGCGATCCTGCCGCTGCTGGGCGTGGGCGCCTCGCAGCTGTTCAAGAGCGAGACCGCCGGGCCGATGAAGGACCAGAAGCTGACGCCGCGCATCGCCGAGACGGCGCGCGGCCTGTGGATGGTGTACTTCGCGATCTCGCTGGCGTGCTTCGTTGCCTATCGCATGGCGGGCATGGGCTGGGCGGACGCCTTCATGCACATGTGCTCGACGATGGGGCTGGGCGGCTTCGCGGCCTACGACGACAGCTTCGGCGCCTTCAAGTCACCGGCCATCG
>JAEUPF010000162.1 GCA_016790425.1 Rubrivivax sp. | reverse complement strand
CACGAGAAGATCGAGACCAGCAACTTCCTGATGATCGTGCTGATCCTGCTCGCCTGCGCGGTGGGCGGCATCGTCGAGATCGTGCCGCTGTTCTTCCAGCGCTCGACGACGCAGCCGGTCGAGGGCCTGAAGCCCTACACGCCGCTGCAGCTGGTGGGCCGCGACGTCTACATCCGTGAGGGCTGCTACAACTGCCACTCGCAGATGGTGCGTCCGTTCCGCGCCGAGGCGCTGCGCTACGGCCCGCACTCGGTGGCCGGCGAGTTCGTCTACGACCATCCGTTCCAGTGGGGCAGCAAGCGCACCGGGCCCGACCTTCAGCGCGTGGGCGGCCGCTACAGCGACGAGTGGCACCGCACGCACCTGAACAACCCGCGCGACCTGGTGCCCGAGTCGAACATGCCGGCCTACCCCTGGCTGCAGACCGCCGGCATCGACGCGGCCAGCGTGGCGCCGCGCATGGTGGCGCTGCGCCGCGTCGGCGTGCCCTACAGCGACGACGAAGTCGCCAAGGCGGCCGAGGCTGTGAAGGGCAAGAGCGAGCTCGACGCGCTGGTGGCGTATCTGCAAGTGCTGGGCACGGCGCGCAAGTGAGCGGCGCCGCGCCGAGCGCTTGACGCGATCCGCAACCGGACGAGGAACGGGGGTCATCCCGCATGGACCTGAACGACATCCGCGCCGCCGTGACGCTGGCCAGCCTGGTGCTGTTCCTGGCGCTCGTGGTGCACACCTGGAGCCGGCGCCGCCGCGCCGAGCACGAAGCGGCCGCGGCGCTGCCTTTCGCCGACGAAGCGATCGAGCCGCACCCGGCGCCAGCCGCGAACCGACAAGGAGAATGACGTGAGTGATTTCGTGCACAGCGGCTGGGGCCTGTTCGTCGCCGCGGTGACGGTGGTGAGCCTGCTGGCCTGCATCGGCCTGCTGATCATCGCCAGCCGCCGCCGCGTGATGGCCAACGACAACACCACCGGCCACGTCTGGGACGAGGACCTGAGGGAGCTGAACAACCCGCTGCCGCGCTGGTGGATGTGGCTGTTCGTCATCACCGTGGTGTTCTCGGCGGTCTACCTGGCCTTCTACCCGGGCCTGGGCACCAACCCCGGCACGCTGAAGTGGACGAGCGTGGGCCAGTTCGAAGCCGAGCAGGCGCGCGCCACCCAGGCGCTGGCGCCGGTGTACGCGAAGTACAAGGACATGACGCCCGAGCAGCTCGTCGTCGACACGCAGGCGATGGCGATCGGCGAGCGGCTGTTCCTGAACACTTGCGCCCAGTGCCACGGCTCGGACGGGCGCGGCAGCAAGGGCTTCCCCGACCTGACGCTGCCGCCGGCTTCGCGCCTGGCCACCGAGACGGCCGACCAGATCAAGGCGGTCATCCTCAACGGCCGCACCGGCGCCATGCCGCCGATGGCCGCGGCCGTCGGCAGCAGCGAGGACGTGCGCAACGTCGCCAACTACGTGCTGAGCCTGTCGGGCAGCGCCCACAACTCGGTCGCCGCGCAACTGGGCAAGGAGAAGTTCGCCGTCTGCGCCGCCTGCCACGGCCCCGACGGCAAGGGCAACAAGGCGATCGGCGCGCCCAACCTCACCGACAAGGTGTGGCTGTACGGCTGGGGCGAACAGGCCATCATCGAGGCCGTCACGCAGGGCCGCACCGGCGTCATGCCGCCGCAGGGCAAGCTGCTCACGCCCGAGCAGGTGCACGTGCTGGCCGCCTACGCGTGGGGCCTGCGCAAGCCGCAGAAGGTTCGCGCTGACTGAGCCTTCGTTCCGACAAGCCGTGCATGGCCACGCGCGGCCGCGCTTCGAGCGGCCGCGCTGGATCTTTTCCTGAAGTAAGTGATAGACGACGTGAAGACCGCAGCGAACGACCCCGCCGCACTCGGCGCGGGGACGCCGGGGCGCGCCGCCGCGAATGGCGGCCATGGCGGTGATGGCAGCGAGGCCGGCAATGGAAGCAATGCCGGCAACGCCGGCAATGCCGGCAGGGCCGGCAACGACGACGTGCGCGAGCAGGTCGTCTCGATGTACCAGCGGCAGAAGAAGATCTACCCGCGCGCCGTGACGGGGTGGTTCGCCACCTGGCGCTGGGCGCTGGTGTGGGCGACGCAGCTCCTGTTCTACGGCCTGCCCTGGCTGACGTGGAATGCCCGCCAGGCGGTGCTGTTCGATCTCGGCGCGCGGCGCTTCTACATCTTCGGCCTCGTGCTCTATCCGCAGGACTTCATCTACCTGGCGGGGCTGCTCATCGTCTCGGCGCTGTCGCTGTTCCTGTTCACCGCGGTGGCCGGGCGCCTGTGGTGCGGCTACGCCTGCCCGCAGACGGTCTACACCGAGATGTACCTGTGGGTGGAGCAGCGCTTCGAGGGCGACCGCATGGCGCGCATGCGCCTGGACGCGGCGCCGTGGTCGCTGCAGAAGGTGCTGCGCAAGGGCGGCAAGCAGTTCGTGTGGGTGGCCATCGGCCTGTGGACCGGCTTCACGTTCGTCGGCTACTTCACGCCGATCAAGGAACTGGCGGCCTCGACGCTCTCCTTCGGCCTCGGCCCGTGGGAGACGTTCTGGATCCTGTTCTACGGCCTGGCCACCTATGGCAACGCCGGCTTCCTGCGCGAGCAGGTGTGCAAGTACATGTGCCCGTACGCGCGCTTCCAGAGCGCGATGTTCGACCGCGACACGCTGATCATCAGCTACGACGCCGAGCGCGGCGACCCCCGCGGCACGCGCGGACGCAAGACCGACCTCAAGGCCGCCAACCTCGGCCACTGCATCGACTGCGAACTGTGCGTGCAGGTGTGCCCCACCGGCATCGACATCCGCAAGGGCCTGCAGTACGAGTGCATCGGCTGTGCCGCCTGCATCGACGTGTGCAACGGCGTGATGGACAAGATGCAGTACCCGCGCGGCCTCATCCGCTACGACACGCAGAACGGCATGGCGCGGCACCTGAGCCGGGCCCAGGAATGGCTGCGCGTGTTCCGCCCGCGCGTGCTGGTGTACGGTGCCATCCTCGGCGTCATCACGCTCGGCCTGGCCACGGCGATGGCGCTGCGCACCACGTTCAAGGTCGACGTCGTGCGCGACCGGGGCGCGCTGGCGCGCATCGTCGACGACGGCTTCGTCGAGAACGTCTATCGGCTGCAGATCATGAACGCCACCGAGGAGGCGCAGCGCTTTCGCATCGAGGTGTCCGGCCTGCCGCAGATGCGCATCGAGCCGCAGCCGGCGCCGGTGCAGGTGGAGCGCGCCGGCGCGCGCTGGGTGGCGGTGGCCGTGCGCGTGCCGCCCGAGGTGGCTGCCGCCGCGAAGCCCGGCTCGCACCGCATCGACTTCAGCATCCGGCGCCTCGAAGGCGACGCCGGCGACAAGCCGGGCGACAATGGACCGGTGCTGGTGGAGAAGTCAACGTTCATCGTGCCGCGCTGAAGGCGCGCACGCGCAAGGCCAAGGAGACCGACGATGCCCCGTTCCTCGACCGAATCCCTGCCGAGGCTCCCGTGGTGGCGCGTGCGCATGGTCTGGCTCGTGATCGGCGGGCCCGTGGTGGTGGTGGTGGCTTCGTTCGTGACACTGGCGCTGGCGTTGCGCCACCCCGACCCGGTGCTGGCCACCGATGCGCAGGTGGACGAAGCCACGACGCCGGCCATCACGGCGCGCAACCACGCCGCCCAGCCCAGGCGCTGAAGGGGCAGCAGACGTGGCAGGCGTGGCCGGGGGCGCGGCGCCGCCCCGCAATGGCGCCGGCGACGACACGCCGCAAAGCGGCTGGGCGCGGCGGCACGGCATCGTCGTCTGGCCGGCGTTCGCGGCCGCCGGTGTGCTGGAGGCTTTCGTCTTCGCCTTCGTCGAGCCGGCGTCGCTGCACTCGCTGGGCGGCGGCGCGCTGCAGCTCTCGGCCATCGCCGTCTACTCGATCGCCTTCTTCGCCTTCTGGGCGCTGGTGGCCCTCACGTGCCTGGTCGTGCTGCGGCTGGCGCGCCGCGCCGACGAGATCAATCAGCAGGGGGCCTGACCGACCAGTTCCTGCAGCCTTACCGGGTCGAGCACGGCGATCTGGCGCTGCTTCACTTCGAGCACGCCGTCTTCCTGGAACTTGCTGAAAGCGCGGCTCACCGTCTCGAGCTTGAGGCCCAGGTAGCTGCCGATCTCCTCGCGCGTCATGCGCAGCACGAGCGAACTGCCCGAGAAGCCGCGGGCGCGCAGCCGCTGCGTGAGGTTCAGCAGGAAAGCCGCCAGGCGCTCCTCGGCGCGCATGCTGCCCAGCAGCAGCATGACGCCGTGGTCGCGCACGATCTCGCGGCTCATGATCTTGTGGAACTGGTGCTGAAGGTCGGACAGCTCGCGCGTCAGGTGCTCGAGCTGTCCGTAGGGGATGATGCAGACCTGCGAGTCCTCCAGCGCCACCGCGTCGCAGGTGTGCCGGTCGCTGCTGATGCCGTCCAGGCCGAGCACTTCGCCGGCCATCTGGAAGCCGGTGACCTGTTCCCGCCCATCCTCGCTGGC
>JAEUPF010000129.1 GCA_016790425.1 Rubrivivax sp. | reverse complement strand
GCCCTTGGCGCGCAGGTGCTGGCCGAGGTCGATGTCGACGCCCAGCGCCAGCCGCTGCGGCCGGCCGCGCGCGTTGGCCGCCGCTTCGGCGCGCGCCGCGTCGGCCGCTTCGCTCTCGCCGCGGATGCTCACGTCCTCGTCGAGGCTGGGCGCGTCGGCGCGCGTGAAGTCGAACAAGCCCTCGTCGATGCGGAAGCGGCCGTCGAGCCTGGCGGTGTCGCCGTCGAAGGCGAGTTCGGCCTGGCCGCTGGCGCTGAGCTGGCGGTCGACGCGGCCGAGGACGCGGAAGTGCTCGGCTTGCAGCTTCAGGCGCGCGCCGGGCTTTTCGCCGAAGTCGGCGCTGCCGGTGATGCTGGCCTGGCCTTCGCCGCCCTTGAGAGTGAAGGTCTCGATGCGCGCCGTGGTGCCGGCAAGGCGCACCACGAGCTGGCCCTGGCCGACGTTCACGCCTTGCAGCAGATTGCGCACGCCCAGGCCCTTGCCCGTCAGCTCGCCGCTGTAGGTGGGCTCGCCGAAGCGGCCGCCGACCTCGACCATCGTGGCCAGTTCGCCGACGAGGCGCCACCCCGGCGGCGCCCAATGGCCCCAGATGCCGATGTCGGGCACGTGGGCGCGGAGCTGCCCCTCGATGCGCGATTCGGGCGCCGGCCAGCGCCGCTCGGGCGTGGTCTGCACGCGCAGGCGGCCGCGGATCTCGCCCAGACCGCGGCCGTTGAACACCGGCTCGAAGTCCCACACGCCGTCGCGCGCCTTCAGCGACAGGCGGAATTCGGTCAGGCCCAGCAACTGCAGCTCGCCCTGCGTCTCGACGTGCAGGTCGCCGTCGTGGCGCTGGAAGACGATGTCGGCCTCGAAGCGCTCGGCGGCACGCACGTCGATGCGGCCGGCCAGGCGCAGGTCGCCCTGCCAGCCGATGGCCGGTTGCAGCCGGCGCAGCAGCGGCGGCAACAGGAACGGCTCGATGTCGGCGCGCACCGCGAAGTCGGCCTCGCCGCGGGCCAGGTTCACCTGCACCGCATCCCAGCGCAGCGCGAACGAATCGGCCAGCCGCACGCGGCCGGGTTCGGCGCTGATGGCGGTGAGGTGCCCGTTGGCGTCGAACTGGAGCTGCGCGCGCAGGTTGCGCGCCTCGGCCCAGCGCGGGCCCGGGGGCACGGCCGGCGACGACGATGCGGCCGCTGCGGCGGAAGGCGGCAGCGCGGCGGCGCCGGGCGCCGGAACTGCCGAGGCGGCGCCGGGCGCGGGAACTGTCGAGGCGGCGCCCGGCGCCGGAACTGCCGCGGTGGCGCCCGGCGCGGGAACTGTCGAAGCGGCGCCCGGCGCCGCGGGGCCCAGCACCAGTTCATCGACGCGCGCCAGCCAGCGGCCGCCGCCGCCGGGGTCACTTTCCCACTGCCCTTGCGCCAGCAGCGTCGCCCGCGTGCCGCCGCCTTGTGCGCCCGGGAGGTTCAGTGTGCGCTCTGCGGCAGGCCCGGGCGCCACCGGCAGCGACGCTTGCAGTTCCAGCCGGTGCTCGGCCAGCGTGCCGCGCAGCTGCGCCCGGGCCTGGTCGACGCGCTGCTCGCCCAGGCGCAGGTCGCTCACCTGGCCTTCGAAGGCCAGCGGCGCGCGGCGCGCGGCGGCGCCGGAGAGTTCGGTGAGGTCGAGCCGCCAGCTCGCCTGCGCGCGCGCCAGCGTCAGCGTGCCCACCTGCAGGCTCTCGCTGCGTGCCTGGCCGACGCTGGCCACGTGCGGCCAGCGGCCATCGGCAGTGAGTTCGGCTTGCACGGTGCCGCGCCTGGGCACCCAGGGCGCCAGGCTGGCGTGCAGGCGCGTCCAGGGGGCCAGCGTGGCCAGGTTGGCGGCCTGGATCTGCGCTCGCCAGTGGTCGCCGGCGCCGCTGCCGGTGGGGTCGCCCTGGCCTTCGAGCAGCACGTGGTTGCCGCCCAGCAGCAACTCGGCGTGCAGGCGGCCCGGGTGCGCGCCGCCCGGGGTGGCCGCGTAGCCGAGCGTCGCCTCGCCTTGCACCGGCACGCCGGCCAGCTGCGAGTCGTGCAGGCGGACGCGGCCGTTGCCGGCCAGCCGCTGCGCCAGCGTCAGCGGCGCCAGCTTCAGCGCGTCGGCCGGCGCGCGCAGCTCGAACTGCCAGCCGGCGTTGAGGCGGTGGGTGCCTTGGCGCCAGGCGGCGCTGGCCGCGTCGGCCTCGCCGGGCCACCAGGGCATGGGGTCGAAGTCGGCGAGGCTGCCTTCGCTGCTGACCGTCCATTCGCCGCCCGGCTTGGCCCGCGCCAGTGCGACGCGCGCCACCGCCTCGGCCGCGCCCGAGCGCACCTGCAGATGCCGCAGTTCGAGCCCGTTGGCGTTGGCGTTGCCTTCGGCGCGCACGCTGACGGCCACCGGCCGCTGCCCGGCGCCGCCGGCGAGGCGCCCTTCGAGGTCGACCTGGCCGCTGGCGGAAAGCGCCGGCGGCGTGCCTTTGGCGCGCGGGTCGGGCGAGGGCAGGCCCAGCAACGCCAGCTTCAGCGGCCCGGCCAGCGTCATCGCCGGCGCGCGGCCATCGAGGCGCTGCGGCTGCACCTCGTGCAGGCGCGCCTCGAGCGTCAGCTCGTGCGCCTTCCACTCGGCGCGCCCTTCGATGCGCCCGGCCGAAGCGCCGCTGGCGTCGGCCAGTTGCACCTCGAACGGAGCCAGCTCGACGCGCTCGGGACGCGCCAGTTCGCCGCGCGCGCCGAGGTCGAGACGGGCGACCGGCAGCCGCCGTTCGTTCCAGCGCCCGGGGTCGCTGTTGAGCAGCGACAGGCGCACCACCACCGGCGCGTCGCGCGCTGCGGCCTGCACCTGCATCTCGCCGGCCAGGCGCGTTTGCGGTGCGCCGGCGAGCAGGGCCGACAGGTCGAGCCCTTCGGTGCGGGCGGTGAGGTTGTGCACCGGCCACGATTCGAAAGGCTGCACGCGCGCTTCGAGGTCGACGGCCGGCCCGGCCACGGCGACGGCGGCAGCGCGGCCCGGCGGCACGGCGCGCCGGGGAGGCGCGGCACGAACGAGCGGCCTGCCGCGCAGCGTGACGCGCAGGTCGAACCCCGCCAGCGGCCCGTTGGCGCGCAGCACCGCGGCCCACGGCGGCGCGTTCACATCGGCCAGCAGCGCCGGCGTGGCGGTGGCCTGCGCGGCCAGCTCGAACGGCACCGTGTTGGCCAGGCTCGCCCGCGCTTGCCACTGGATGCCGAAGGCGCGCGCACGCAGCGCTTCGACGCCGTGCCGCGCGCCTTCGCGGCCTTCGAAGACGAGCGCATCGGCCGCGATGCCCGACATCGGCTCCAGCGTGCCGTAGCGCAGCTCGTCGATCGTCAGCTGCGCGATCTGCAGGCGAAACGGCGCCTGCAGGCTGGCCGGCGGCTGCAGCGGCTTGCCGCTCGGCGGGCCGGGATTCACCTCGACGCGGCGCGCGTGCATCTTGCCGATGCGAAGCGCGGCCCACAAGGCGCGGCTGCCGTCTTCCTCGCGCGGCCGCCACGACCAGGCCATGCCGTCGCTTTCGAAGTCGTGCAGCAGCAGCGACTGGCGGCCGCCGTCCCAGGTGATGCGCAGCCGCTCGGCCTGCCAGCGCGGCCCCAGCAGCGCGCCCCGCACGCCGCGCGCTTCGGCCACCATCGGCGCGCGCGCCAGCAGCCAGGCGGTGCCTTCCTCCTCGAAGAGCACCCAGCGCGCGAAGGTGGTCAGCGCGAGGGCGCAGGCGGCGCCGATGGCCAGCACCCACGCGAGCGGCACCAGCAGCGACAATCCGGCGCGCAGCGGCCGTGGCTTGCCGTGCGCCGGCCGCGGGCGCGGCGCGCCCTCGGGCACGCCGGGTGCGGGAGCGGGGGCCGCGGGTCGTTCCATGGCTAGAACGCGATGCCGACGCTGAAGTGCAGCCGCAGCTTGCGCAGCTCGCGCCCGTAGGCCACGTCCAGCCTGAGCGGCCCCACGGGGCTGCGCCAGCGCACGCCCACGCCGTAGCCGAGCACCGGGTCGAGGTTCGAGAAGCTGGTGGCGGCGTTGCCGGCATCGACGAACACCGCGCCCCACATCGAAGGCATGCTGGCGCTGAACGGGCGGGCCAGCTCGACGCTGGTGGTGAACAGCACGTCGCCGCTGCCGACGACACCGTTGGAAAGCGGCCCGAGGCTGCGGTAGCCGTAGCCGCGCACCGAGTCGTCGCCGCCGGCGCGGAAGCGCTGCGAGTCCGGCGGCACGATGTTGCCGTCCTTGAACACCTTGCCCAGCTCCACCCGCGCCTGCCCGTACCACGATTGCCCCAGCGGCAGGTAGCCGGTGAGCCGCGCGTAGACGCGCGAGAACGGCCCCGACTCGGCATTCGTGGCGTGCGAGCGCCCGGCGCCCACCTGGCCGCCGAAGCTGAAGCCGTGCGTGGGCAGCACGACGCTGTCCAGTTCGCGCCACACGCCGTGGTAGTTGATCGACAACGCGATGGCGCGCGTCGTCTCCACCGCCGTCTCGCGCTTGGCCCGCTCGGCCTCGACGAAGTACAGGCGCTCGATGCGGCCGAGGTCCACCGTGCGCCCCAGGCGCAGCCGCTGCGACAGCACGATGTCGTCGTCGCCCTTGAGCCACTCGACGGTGCCGCCGAGCAGGTTGCGGTACAGGTCGTCGCCGGGGTGGGTGCTGATCTCGCCTTCCCAGGCCTGCCGCTTCTCGCCGTATTCGGCCTTGTTGCGCGCCGTGGCGGCGAAGCCGAACACGCGCCGGTAGACATGCGTGACGGTGGCGCGGGCGCCGGTGTTGGCCGAGATGCCGACACCGAAGGTGTAGTCCTGCAGCGCTGCCTCGTGCAGGTGGGCGACGACGTTGGCGTTGCCGGCGCTGGCCGGGTCGGTCGTGTCCAGCGTGACGTTGACGCTGGCGAAGAGGCCCGACTTCTGCAGCCGCTCCTGGAAGTCCAGCAGCATCGTCTCGGTGACCGGCGCGCCGCGCCGCGCGGCGAGCAGGTTGTGCACGGTCTGCGCGTCCTGCTGCGACAGGCCCTCGACGACGAGGTTGCCCAGACGGAACAGCGGTCCGCTGTCGGCGGACATGAACAGGCGCACCTCGTTGCGTTCGCGATCGACCTGGGCCGCCGTGCCGCTCCACAGGGCCAGCGCGTAGCCGGCGGCGCGCAGGCGAGCCAGCGCCTTCGTCTTCGCTTCGGCCCAGGCCGCGTTGCTGAATTCATCGCCCGGCGGCAGCGCCCAGGCGGCGCGCAGCTCGTCGCGCACCTTGGCCGCATACGGCTCGCCTTCGGCGGCGTCGCGCTCGAGGTCGCCTTCGAACTCGAACGTCAGGCGCGAGATGCGCGCCCGCGGGCCGGTGTCGACGGCCATGCGCACGTGGTCGGGCACGCCGGCGGTGCGCCGCGGCTGGCGCTGCAGCACGACGCGGGCGTTGAAGTAGCCCTCGGTCTGCAGAAGCTCGCGCGCCTGTGCCGGCGCGGCGTCGATCAGGCGCGACCACTCGGCTTCGTCGACTTCCTCGCGCGCCATGCGCCCCAGGCGCACCACGTCGAGGTGGCGCTCGAGCAGTTCCTTCAGCCGCTTGGGTGCCTCGATGTCGACGACGACCCCGAGCGTCTCGCTGCCTTGCGCCGCTTCGCCGGGGGTGACCAGCACATGGCTTTCGGCGGCCGCGGCGGCGGCGCCGGGTTCCAGGCCGACGAGGCGGCCTTCGGCGTCGTACTGCGGCCGCGCCTCGCGGGGCAGCGCCGGCGGCGCGGCGGCGGGCGGCGCCGCCGGAGCCGAAGCGGGCCGCGCCAATGGCGGTGTTGCCGCCGCCACCGCGGGCGATGCGGCGGCCGAGGGCTGTGGCTCGCGCGTGAGCATGCCGCACCCGGCCAGCAGCGCAGCGCCGGCGACCGCTGCCGTTGCCAGCGCGGTTCTCGGGACGAAGCGCTCGAAGCGGTGGCGCGCCGGCGCGGGGGCGGAAGTCACGTCCAACGCTTCAGGTTCGATGTGCCGGGGCCGCCGGACGCGAGGCGTCACGGGGGTATGGCCCTTCGCGGGTGCGTATTCTGGCGGCATCGGCCGGGTGGCCCTGCAAGCGCCGCGCCCAACCGCCGGCGGAGGTAGGCCGGGGGCGGCGCTGTCAGCGGCGCGCGCCCGCGAGCGGTTAGATTCGCGCCTGCCCATGCAAACCGACACGCGCGCCCTCCTGCTCACCGACGTCGTGGACAGCACGAAGATGGCCGCCCGCATCGGCGACGCCGCGATGGCGGCGCTGTGGGCGGCGCACGACCGCGTGGCGCGCGACCTGCTGCCGCAGCACGGCGGGCGCGAGATCGACAAGACCGACGGCATGCTGCTGATGTTCGACGCCGCCGCCCCGGCAGTGGCCTACGCGGTGGCCTACCAGCGGGCGCTGGCGACGCTGCCGACGCCGCTCTCGGCCCGCGCCGGGCTGCACGTGGGGCCGGTGATCCTGCGCGAGAACAGCGCCGAGGACGTGGCCCGTGGCGCCAAGCCGATCGAGGTCGACGGGCTGGCCAAGCCCACCGCCGCGCGCGTGATGTCGATGGCCCGCGGCGGCCAGGTGCTGCTGACGCCGGAGGCGCGCGCGGCACTGGGCGCCGGCGAGAACGCCGCCGCCGGTTCCTGGCGCACCACGTCGCATGGCCACTGGTCGCTCAAGGGCCTGACCGACCCGATCGAGGTGTTCGAGGTCGGCGACGAAGGCACCGAGTTCCGCCTGCCCGAGGAAGGCGACAAGGCGCACCGCATGGTGCGCGCCGGCGAGCGCTGGGTGCCGGTGAGCGCGTTGCCGAACAACCTGCCGCCGCAGCGCAGCAGCTTCGTCGGCCGCGAGACCGAGATGAAGGAGATCCAGGCGCTGCTCGACCAGGCGGCGCTGGTCACGGTGCTCGGCATGGGCGGCCTGGGAAAGACGCGGCTGACGCTGCAGGTGGCGGCCGAGCGGCTGCCGCGCTACCCCGACGGCGCCTGGTTCGTCGACCTCTCGGCGGTCAGCGACGAGGCGCTGGTCGTCAACGCGCTGGCGCGCACGCTGGAGATCTTCGAGGAACCGGGCCGGCCGCTGCTCGCCACCGTGTGCGCCTGGCTGAAGACGCGGCGCCTGCTGATCGTTCTGGACAACTGCGAGCATGTCGTCGGCGCGGCGGCCGAACTGGTCGACGCGATCCTGTCGCAGGCCGGCGGCGTGCAGCTCCTCGCCTCGAGCCGCGAGCTGCTGGACGTGCCCGGCGAGCAGAGCTACCCGATCCACCCCCTACCGCTGCCCTCGCGCGACGCCGGGCTCGACGCGCTGCTGCAATCGTCGGCCGTGCGCATGTTCGCCGAGCGCGCCAAGGCGCAGCGGCCTTCGTTCGAGCTGCAGGCGCAGGACCCGGCGCAACTGGCCGAGCTGGTGACGCGGCTGGAAGGCATTCCGCTCGCGATCGAACTGGCCGCGGCGCGGCTGCGCACGCTGTCGATTCCGGAGATCCTCGCCGGCCTCGAAGACCGCTACCAGCTGCTGGCCGGCGGCAGCCGCGTGCTGCAAAAGCGCCAGCAGACGCTGCGGGCGCTGGTCGACTGGTCGTACGACATGCTCGAGGCCGACGAGAAGCAGGTGCTGGCGCGGCTGTCGGTGTTCGCCGGCGGCTTCGACGGCACCGCGGCGGCCGCCGTGTGCGCCGACGACAAGCTGCCGGGCAAGCGCATCCCGGAGCTGCTGGCTTCGCTGCTGCAGAAGTCGCTCGCCTGGCGCGACGGCGAGAACGCCGCCTCGCGCTACCGCATGCTGGAGACGATCCGCGACTACGCGCGCGAGAAGCTGGCCGAGCAGGACAACGCCGCCGCGGTGACCGCCGAACGCCACTGCGCCCACTACTTCGCGCTGGCCAAGGAGGCCGCGCGCAGCATGCACGGCGCCGAACAGGCGCGCTGGGTGCGGCGGCTGGAGGACGAACTGGAGAACCTGCGCGCCGCGGTGCAGTGCGCGCTGGCCGGCGGCACTGACCCGATGATCGCGGTGAAGCTGCCGGTGGCGCTGCAACAGTTCTGGATCCAGCGCGGCTACGCCGGCGAGGGCCGCAAGCTGGTGCAGGCGGCGCTGGCGCTGCCGGCGATACAGGGTTCGGACATGGCTCGGGCGCACGCGCTGTACACCGCGGCGGCGCTGGCCAGCGACGGCCAGGGCGACCACGTCGCGGCGCGGCAGATGCTGGAGACCTGCCTCGAACTGCGCCGCGGCCTCGGCGACCCGGTGTGGATCGCCGCGACGCTGTCGACGCTGGCGCAGGTGCGCCTGCAAGCCGGTGACGTCAACGGTGCTGCAGCGTGCGAGAACGAGGCGCTCGAACTCTTCGCCGCCGGCGGCGACCGCTACGGCCAGGCGCTGGGCTGGCTGCACCGCGGCCAGATCCACCTGTGGGCCGGCAACGCCGAAGGGGCGCTCGCCGATCTCGAGCCGGCGCTGGCGCACGCGCGCGCCAGCGGCAACCGCGAAGTCGAGGCCGAATGCGAGCTGGCCGCGGCGCAGGCGCAGCTGTTGCGCGAACAGCCGCGCGCCGCCAGCGAAGCCGTGCAGCGCTCGCTGAAGGTGTGCAAGGACGCGGCCGACAAGCGCGGCGAGGCCACGGCCACCTGGTGGCTGGGCCGCATCGCGCTGCGCTCGGGCGATGCCGAGACGGCACGCGCGCTGCTGCCCAAGTCGCTGCGCGAACTGCAGTCGCACGACATGCGCGCCCAGATGCTCGGCTGCCTGGACGACATGGCGCTCTTGCTGGCGCTGGAAGGAACTCCGGCGGCGGCGCTGGAACTGGCGGTGGCCGCCGACCAGGCGCGCGGCCGGCTCCTGCTCAACCGCGCCCCGCGCGAGGAACAGCGCTGGCGCGACCGGCTGCGCGAGATCTGGAATTCACTGCCCGAAGCGGTGGCCGAGTCGGCCAGCGAGAGCGGCCGCGGCCTGGAGACCGAGGACGCGCTGCGCGCTGCGCTGGACGACGGTGGCCGCGGCGGCGGCGTCGCCCACGCCGCCTGAGTCGCCGCCTGAGTAGCCGCCTGAGTTCGAAGCCGCAAAGCGAACGACCCGGGTGATGGCCCGGGTCGTCGTGGGTTGAATCGCGCCCGGCGCAGCCCGCTCCAAGGGCCCGCGCCGGCGCCAGCGCGGCGCGCTTACTGCGCGGCGCTGCGGCGGCGGCGGATGCCCACCCCGGCGACCGCAGCGAGCGCCACGCCGACGAGGCCGAGGCTGGCCGGCTCGGGCACGCGCGTGATCGAGAACTCCGGCGGGAAGTTGCGCGAGTCGTTGACGCCGTAGCGGCACGACGTGTGGCCGGAATCGTAGGTGGAGTAGCCCGTCGCGTAGTGGTCCTCGGAGCTGTAGCTGCTGCCGCACTCGCGCCACATCAGGTGCGGGCCGCCCAGGTCGAAGAAGAGGCTGAACTCGGTGTTCCAGTTGAACGCACCGCCCAGCGTGGTGGCCGGGTCGATGAAGTTGGAGTTGTCGGTGATGAGGTCGGTCAGGTTGCCGGCCGTGTAGTCCATCGCGAAGATGTGCATCGACGCCGGGTTGAAGACGAGCGTCGTCGTGGCGCTCGACGTCAGGTTCGTCAGCGTGACCTGTGCCGATTGAATCACCGCCTGGGGTGCACAGAAGGCGTTGAAGACGAAGCCGTAGGTGGCGCCGATCGCCTCGCACGAATCGGGAACGTAGTAGTCGGCCTCGCCACTCCAGCCCAGGTTGGTGAAGGGCGAGCCGAAGGGCGGATCCCACACGCCGTGGTACACCGCGGCATTCGCCGACGACCCGAAACCGATGACGGCGGCAGCCAGCAGCAGCCGGCGCAGCGACGAGATGGCACGTGGGAACATGGCGAGGACCTCCGCTAGCGACTGCTCGTTGTGGCAGTGACTGCGCGTAACTGTAGGTGCGCTGCCCCGGGAAGCGCACACCCGACTCAGGGGTCTGCCAACGAAGCCGCAGCATCGGCAGCGCGAATCCGTGACGGACTGCGCGGCCGTCGTCGCGGGCCGCCCCTCGGTGAGGGCTTCAGCGCCGGCGCGAGGTGCCGAGGGGCGCCGCAGCCGCCCACTCGAATGCAGGGTGTGGTGCGCCGCGATGCTCGGCGGCTGCGGCGCGGCAGCCCGGCAAGGCTCCGGGCGCTGCCGCAGCCCTACTTGCTCAACAACCGCATGGCCCCTTCCAACCCCGCCAGCGTCAGCGGGAACATGCGCTGGTTCATCAGCTGCTGGACGATGGCGATGCTCTGCCGGTAGCCCCACACGCCCTGCGGCTCGGGGTTGATCCAGGCGAACTTCGGGAACGCGTGCGTCAGGCGCTGCAGCCACTCGGCACCCGGCTCCTCGTTGTTGTATTCGACGCTGCCGCCGGGCTGCAGGATCTCGTACGGGCTCATCGTCGCGTCGCCGACGAAGACGAGCTTGTAGTCCTTGTTGTACTTGCGGATCACGTCCCAGGTCGGGAACTTCTCGCTGAAGCGGCGGCGGTTGTTCTTCCACATGAAGTCGTAGACGCAGTTGTGGAAGTAATAGAACTCCAGGTGCTTGAACTCGCTCTTGGCGGCGCTGAAGAGTTCCTCGACGCGGTGGATGTGCTCGTCCATCGTGCCGCCCACGTCCATCAGCAGCAGCACCTTCACCTTGTTGTGCCGCTCGGGCACCATCTTGATGTCGAGCATGCCGGCGTTGGCCGCCGTGCTGTGGATGGTGTCGTCGAGGTCGAGCTCGAGCTCCGAT
>JAEUPF010000116.1 GCA_016790425.1 Rubrivivax sp. | reverse complement strand
TGGCGAGGACGCCAAGCGCTACATCCCGCTGGCCAAGGGCGAGACGCTGCAGTCACGCCTGGGCAAGCATCGCGTCGAAGTCGACGTGCCGGTCAAGGATGGTGACGATCTGCGCTCGAAGATCAAGCAGGTGGCCTCGGGCCGTTTTGGTGTCACCGCCGAATACCTTGCCAGCGCCGACCAGATCCAGATCAAGATGGCGCAGGGAGCGAAGCCTGGCGAAGGTGGCCAGTTGCCCGGTCACAAGGTCAGCGAGTACATCGCCCAACTGCGCTTCTCGGTGCCGGGTGTTGGCCTGATTTCACCGCCGCCGCACCATGACATCTACTCGATCGAAGACCTCGCGCAGCTCATCCACGACCTGAAGAACGCCAACCCGCGCGCCAGCATCAGCGTGAAGCTGGTGTCGGAAGTGGGCGTGGGCACCGTGGCCGCGGGCGTGGCCAAGTGCAAGGCCGACCACGTGGTGATCGCCGGTCACGACGGCGGCACGGGCGCGTCGCCCTGGTCGAGCATCAAGCACGCCGGCACGCCCTGGGAGCTGGGCCTGGCCGAGACACAGCAGACCCTGGTGCTCAACCGCCTGCGCAGCCGCATCCGGGTGCAGGCCGACGGGCAGATGAAGACCGGCCGCGACGTCGTCATCGGTGCGCTGCTGGGCGCCGACGAGTTCGGCTTCGCGACCGCGCCGCTGGTGGCCGAGGGCTGTCTGATGATGCGCAAGTGCCACCTCAACACCTGCCCGGTGGGCGTGGCCACGCAGGACCCGGTGCTGCGCGCCAAGTTCGCCGGCCGGCCCGAACATGTCGTCAACTACTTCTTCTTCGTCGCCGAGGAGGCGCGCCAGATCATGGCGACGCTGGGCATCCGCCGCTTCGACGAGCTGATCGGCCGCGCCGACCTGCTCGACACGAGGAAAGGCGTCGCGCACTGGAAGGCCAGGGGGCTGGACTTCACGCGCATCTTCCACCGCGTGCCGGTGCCCGCCGATGTGCCGCGCCGCCAGGTCGAGGAGCAGGACCACGGGCTGGCGCGGGCGCTGGACAACAAGCTCATCGAACGCTGCCGCCCGGCCATCGAGCGCGGCGAGAAGGTGCAGTTCATGGAGGACGCGCGCAACGTCAACCGCAGCGTCGGCGCCATGCTGTCGGGCGAACTGATCCGGCAGCGGCCCGAAGGACTGCCCGACCACACCGTCTTCATCCAGATGGAAGGCACCGGCGGCCAGAGCTTCGGCGCCTTCCTCGCCAACGGCATCACGCTGTACCTGATCGGCGACGCCAACGACTACACCGGCAAGGGCCTGTCGGGCGGCCGCGTCGTCATCCGCCCGAGCATCGACTTCCGCGGCGACGCGACGAAGAACATCATCGTCGGCAACACGGCGCTGTACGGCGCCACCAGCGGCGAAGCGTTCTTCCGCGGCGTCGCCGGCGAGCGCTTCGCGGTGCGGCTGTCGGGCGCCACCGCGGTGGTCGAAGGCACCGGCGACCACGGCTGCGAGTACATGACCGGCGGCACCGTCGTCGTGCTCGGCCGCACCGGGCGCAACTTCGCTGCCGGGATGAGCGGCGGCGTCGCCTACGTCTTCGACGAGGACGGGCACTTCGCCAGCCGCTGCAACGCGAGCATGGTGAGCCTGGAGAAGGTGCCCGCGCGCGAGGAGCAGAAGGGTCCGGCCGCCGGCATGCACCGCGAGACGCCCGACGAGTCGCTGCTGAAGCGGCTGGTCGAGGAGCACCACCGCTGGACCGGCAGCCTGCGCGCGCGCGAGCTGCTGGACAACTGGGGCGCCTCGCGCAGCCGCTTCGTCAAGGTGGTGCCGCACGAGTACAAGCGCGTGCTCGTGCAGCGCGCCGAGCAGGCCGCCGCCAGCGAGGCTGCGCAGGCCACCGGCAAGGCCAGGGCCAGCGCCTCGGCGGCCGCCAAGTGAGCCGCCCTCACCCTCGCTGAACCGAATTCATCCCCCGAGCATCATGGGCAAGGTCACCGGCTTCCTCGAATACGAACGCCTCGAAGAAGGCTACGCACCCGTGCAGGTGCGGCTGAAGAACTGGAAGGAGTTCGTCAGTTCGCTCAACGCCGAGCAGGCCAGGCAGCAGGGCGCGCGCTGCATGGACTGCGGCACGCCGTTCTGCACCAGCGGCTGCCCGGTCAACAACATCATCCCCGACTTCAACGACCTCGTTTACCGCGGCACGCCGGAGCACTGGCGCGCGGCCATCGAGGTGCTGCACCAGACCAACAACTTCCCCGAGTTCACCGGCCGCGTCTGCCCCGCCCCGTGCGAGGAGGCCTGCACGCTCAACGTCAACGACGACCCGGTGGGGATCAAGAGCATCGAGCACGCGATCATCGACCGCGCGTGGGCCGAAGGCTGGGTCGAGCCGCAGGCGGCGGCCGTGAAGACGGGCAAGACGGTGGCCGTGGTCGGCAGCGGCCCGGCGGGCCTGGCAGCCGCGCAGCAGCTGGCGCGCGCCGGCCACGCGGTGACGGTGTTCGAGAAGGGCAGCCGCCTGGGCGGCCTGCTGCGCTACGGCATCCCTGACTTCAAGATGGAGAAGAGCCACATCGACCGCCGCATCGAGCAGATGCGCGCCGAGGGCGTGGTCTTCCGCACCGGCGTGCTCGTCGGCGCGCTGCCCGAGGAAGGTCCGGCAAGCAAGGTCGGCAACGACGCCCGGGAGAGCGTCGCTGCCGCGAAGCTCCTCGCCGACTTCGACGCCGTGCTGCTGGCCGGCGGCGCGGAGACGAGCCGCGACCTTCCGGTGCCCGGGCGCGGCCTCGACGGCGTGCACTTCGCGATGGAGTTCCTGCCGCAGCAGAACAAGGTCGTCGCCGGCGACACCATCAAGGGCCAGATCCGCGCCGACGGCAAGCACGTCATCGTCATCGGCGGCGGCGACACCGGCAGCGACTGCGTGGGCACCAGCAACCGCCAGGGCGCGGCCAGCGTCACGCAGTTCGAGCTGCTGCCGATGCCGCCCGAGCACGAGAACAAGCCGCTCGTGTGGCCGTACTGGCCGGTGAAGCTGCGCACGAGTTCCAGTCACGAGGAAGGCTGCGAGCGCACGTTTGCCATCGCCACCAAGGAGTTCATCGCCGGCAGCGGCAAGAACAAGGGCCGCGTCGCCAGCCTGAAGACGGTGCAGGTGCAGTGGGAAGGCGGCAAGATGATCGAGCTGCCCGGTACCGAGAAGGTGTGGAAGGCCGACCTCGTGCTGCTGGCCATGGGCTTCACGAGCCCGGTGGCGAGCGTGCTCGAAGCCTTCGGCGTCGAACGCGACGGGCGCGGCAACGCCAAGGCGCACACCGAGGCCGCCGGCGGCTACAAGACCAGCGTCGAGAAGGTCTTCGCCGCCGGCGACATGCGGCGCGGCCAGAGCCTCGTCGTGTGGGCGATCCGCGAAGGCCGGCAGGCGGCGCGCGCGGTCGACGAGTTCCTGATGGGCCGCACGACCCTGCCGCGTTGAATATTGCCGCGACATGCGCACCCCCCGGTGCGCGGGTCGGCGGCACGTTGTCACGCGAAGCAGTGCGCGCAGATGAGTGGCCCCGGCCCGCGGGGTTTCCCTAGGCCGCGGTCTGCCGAACACTGGGGTTAGTTCCTCACCGCGAGAGCCCCCCGTGAGCCGCACTTTCCAGACCGTCGCATCCGCCTTGGCCCTCCTCGCCGCAAGTGCCGCCTTCGCACCCGCACAGGCCACCATCGTCTTCCTCAACCCGACCAAGCGCGACGGGCTGGCGACGATGCCCCCGGTCCCGACGGTCGAGCGCATGGCCCCGGGTGCCGAAGAGGGCGGCTCGCCCGGCCCGAAGCCGGTCGAGTTCGTGGCCGACTTCTCCACCATCCGCGACATCGACCCGCCCTCGAGCGGCGACAACGGGAACACCGGCGGCGACAGCGGCGACGTCGTCGATGCGCCTCCCTTCGCCGCCGACGAAGCGCCGGTGCTGGCCGCGATGCTGACCGTCACGCCCGAGTCGGGGGGCGACGGCGCGCTGGCCTACCACGGTGGCAGCGAGCTGCCGCAGTCGATTCCCGACGAACCCGTGCACCGCGTACCGGAACCCGCGAGCCTGGCGCTGGCCATGGCCGCGCTGTGGCTGATGGCCGGCGTGCAGCGCCGCCGTCAGCTGGCCCGCACGCGCCGCTGAAGGCCGGCCACCGTCTCACGCTCCAGCCCGAGCGGCCCGATGAGGTCGTTGGCCGCGGACCAGTCGCGGCCGCTCAGCAGCGACGCTGCCGCAACGACGGTGTCGGTGGCCGGCGTCGCCACCGCGGCGACGCGGCCGAGCGCCGCGGCGAACACGAGCCCGAACGGCAGGTCCTCGGTGATGAAGCGCGTCTGAACGTCGGTCGGCCCCGGCGGGCCGCCGCGCTTGGCGTGCAGCTCGGCGGCGATGTCCGCCAGGCGCATCGACTGCACGCCGAACGATTCGGCGAAGTGGCGCTCGATCGTCCGGACCTCGACGCCGAAGGCACGCGCCAGCGCCAGCCGCTCGGCTTCGAGGCGCTCGATCACGCCGGCCACCTGCGGCGTCATGTAGTGGTACTGCGGCCAGTTCTCGGCGCGCTCGATGCGGGTCCAGTTGAACAACGCCAGCGGGCCGTGCGCCGCCGGGTTGATGTTCGACAGCGTGCTGGCCAGCGCGTCCTGCTCGCGGAAGAACACGTCCCCGAAGAGCGCGCGGCACAGCGCCAGCATCTCGTCGCCGCGCGACGACGGCAGCGCCGACAACCCCATCGTCGTTCGCCGCGTCATCACGCGCACCCGCGCCGCGCCGTCGCGGCGTGCCGTCAGCGTGGTCGTGCCAAGGCTGCCGACCAGCAGCTCGACGCCGCGCCGCCGCGCCGCCTCGAACAGGTACAGCGACGACAGCGAGCCCGTCGAACTGACGAGAACGCGATGGCGCGGCTCCAGGTGAGGCAGCAGCGCATCCATCACCGCGCGGTGCGCGTTCATCGGCACGGCCACGAGCAGGAAGTCCGAGCGCGCGGCCAGTTCGCGCGCGTCGGCGGCCACGGCCACCGGCACCTGGGCGTCGAAGACGCCGTGCGCGACGAGCGGCGCCTGCTTCAGCGCCTGCGCTCCGCCGCCACCGCCGCCACCGCCGGCACCGCCGCCGCGGGGCGACCACACCGTCACCGCGAGGCCGGCTCGCGCCAGCCACGCCGCGCTGGCCAGGCCGATGCCGCCGGTGCCGGCGACGCCCACCGAGCGCACGGCCAGCGAAGTGGCCGCCGCTGCCGCCGCGTCGACGCTCATCAGGCAACCTCTCGCCGGCTGGCTCGTCTGCCTCGCGCGTGCCTGCTTGCGCGGCGCGCTCACTCGCCCTTGATGCCGCCGACCTTGATCACCCGGCCCCAGCGCTGGTAGTCGTCGTTGACGACGCGCTCGAGTTCGGCGCGCCCGCCGCAGGTGGCGAGCGCGCCGAGCCCGGCGAAGCGCTCGCGCGTCTCGGGCAGGCGGCAGATCTTCTCGATCTCGCCCGCGAGTTGCTCCAGCCGCGCCGGCGGCGTCTTCGCGGGCGCCAGCACGCCCACCCACACCGGCACCTCGAGGCCGGTGTAGCCGGCCTCGGCCACCGTCGGCGGACTCTTCAGGTTCGTCAGGCGCGAAGTGGTGAACGTGACCAGCACGCGCGCCTTGCCGTCCTCGACCATCGGGTCGATCGAGGCCGAGCTCGTCACCAGGAGCGGCACCTGGCCGCCGAGCAGGTCGGTGATCGCCGGCGCCGCGCCCTTGTACGGCACGTGCAGCAGCTTCACGCCCGCGGCCTGCGCGAGCATCTCGCCGGTGAGGTGCGAGATGGTGCCGTTGCCGGTGGAGGCATAGGCCACCTCGCCCGGCCGCGCCTTGGCGTCGCGCAGCATGTCCGCCAACGTCTTGTAGGGGCTCTGCGCGCGCACGGCCAGCGTCATCGGCGTGTCGGCCACCAGCGCCACCGCGGTGAAGTCGCGCTTCGGGTCGTAGGCCAGCTTCGAATTCAGATGCGGCGCGATCGTGATGGCGCCGCCGGTGGCCAGCAGCAGCGTGTTGCCGTCGGGTGCGGCCCGGGCCACCGCGTCGGCGGCGATCGCTCCGCCGGCGCCGGCGCGGTTCTCCACCACCACCGTCGTGCCCAGACGCGGCCCGAGCCTGTCGGCCAGATAGCGGCCGATCACGTCCTGCGCGCCGCCCGGCGCGAAGGGCACCACCAGCTTCAGCGCCGTGCTGCCTTGCGCCCGCGCGGGTTGCAGCGGCAGCAAGGGCAGGGCCGCGAGGGCCGCCAACGCCGATCCAAGCGCCAGCGGCAGCCGCCAGCGCCTTGCCGACGAACGTTGCACCGAATCACGCACCGCCATGGCCATCTCCGGCAAGAGAACATTCGATGGGCCGCGAGGCTACACCGGCGGCAAGAGGGCCCCGCGCCGGCCCCGCAAACCCCTGCCGACCCCATGCGACAATCCCGCGCCTTCCGCGACCCGCCCCGCGCGCCGAGCGTCCCGGCGCCGGAGCCTTCACGCTTGAAGCCCAACGACACGCTCATCGAGATCGATCACGTCACGTTCGGCTACGACGCGAGCCGGCTGATCCTCAACGACATCTCGCTGAACTTCCCGCGCGGCAAGGTCACTGCCATCCTCGGCAGCTCCGGCTGCGGCAAGACCACGCTGATGCGGCTGATCGCCGGCGTGCACGGCGCCACGTCGGGCCGCGTCGTCTTCGACGGCGAGGTCATCGACGTGCGCAACCAGGAGCAGCTGTTCCGCCTGCGCCGGCGCCTGGGCATGCTGTTCCAGTTCGGGGCGCTGTTCACCGACCTCACCGTGTTCGAGAACGTGGCCTTCCCGCTGCGCGAGCACACCGATCTGTCCGAGGCGCTGATCCGCGACATCGTGCTGATGAAGCTCAACGCGGTGGGCCTGCGCGGCGCCGCCGGCCTGCGCATCAGCGAAGTCTCCGGCGGCATGGCGCGGCGCATCGCGCTGGCGCGCGCCATCGCGCTCGACCCCGAGCTCATCATGTACGACGAGCCGTTCGCCGGGCTGGACCTCATCAGCATGGGCGTGGCCGCCAAGCTGATCCGCACGCTCAACGACATCACCGGCTGCACGTCGCTGGTGGTCAGCCACGACGTGCCCGAGTGCATGGCCATCAGCGACTACGTGGTGCTGATGGCCAACGGCGGGCGCATCGTCGCGCACGGCACGCCGAAGGAGCTGATGGAAAGCCGCGACCCCGAGACGCGCCAGTTCACGCGCGGCGAACCCGACGGGCCGGTGAAGTTCCACTACCCGGCGCCGGAGATCGCGGTGGACTTCGGCGTCGCCTCAGGCACGGCCGGCGAAGCCCGCGCCGGCGCGGTCGAGGCGAAGGACTGATGGACTGGCTGGCGCGCCTGGGCGCGATCGCGCTCGATCAGTTGCGCGGCTGGGGCCACGCCACCGCGTTCTTCGGCGAACTGCTGCGCGCCGTGCCGGCATCGCTGCGCCGCTTCATGCTCATCGTCGTGCAGGTGCACGCCATCGGCAACCGCTCGCTGGTCATCATCCTCGCCTCGGGCATGGCGGTGGGTTTCGTGCTGGCGCTGCAGATGTACTACGCGCTGTCGCGCTACGGCGCCGCCGAGAGCCTGGGGCTCGTCGTGAACCTGTCGCTCGTGCGCGAGCTGGGCCCGGTGGTGACGGCGCTCCTGTTCGCCGGGCGCGCCGGCACGTCGCTGACCGCCGAGATCGGCCTGATGAAGGCCGGCGAGCAGCTCGCCGCGCTGGAGCTGATGGCCATCGACCCCAAGCAGCGCGTGCTGGCACCGCGGCTGGTGGCCGGCATCGTCTCGATGCCCATCCTGGCGGTGCTGTTCTCGGCCATCGGCATCCTCGGCGCCTACGTCGTGGCGGTGCTGCTGATCGGCGTCGACGCCGGCAACTTCTGGTCGATCCAGCAGAACGGGGTCGACGTCTGGCGTGACGTGGGCAACGGCATCGTCAAGTCGGCGGTGTTCGGCGTCATCTGCACCGTCGTCGCGCTGTACCAGGGCTACGAGACCGAAGCCACGCCCGAGGGCGTGGCCTATGCGACGACGCGCACGGTGGTGATCTCGTCGCTGTGGATCCTGGGCATGGACTTCATCCTCACCGCACTGATGTTCTCGACGCCCTGATTCGGCGCCAGGCGAACGACATACGGGAGTCAAACGGACACATCATGGGCAAGAAGACCATCGAAACGCTGGTGGGGCTGTTCGTGCTGCTGGGCATGCTCGGCCTGCTGTTCCTGGCGCTGAAGGCGGCCAACCTGGGCAGCGTCGGCGGCGGCGACACCTACACGATCCAGGCCCGCTTCGACAACATCGGCGGCCTGAAGCCGCGCGCACCGGTGCGCACCGCCGGCGTCGTGGTCGGCCGCGTCAAGTCGATCGGCCTCGACCCGAAGTCGTACCAGGGCGTCGTGACGCTGGAGATCGAGCGCAGCTACCAGTTCCCCAAGGACACCGCGGCGAAGATCCTCACCGCCGGCCTGCTCGGCGACCAGTACATCGGCCTCGAACCGGGCGGCGACGACAAGAACCTTGCTGCCGGCGAAACCGTGGCGCAGACGCAGAGCGCGGTGGTGCTGGAGAACCTGATCGGCCAGTTCCTCACCGGGCGCGCCGAGGCCGGCACCGGCACCGCCCCGGGCACGACGGGCGCCCCGGGTACGGCGAATGCCCCTGGCGTGCCGACCCCGGCCGCCTCGGAGCCGAAGAAGTGACCTTGCCGACGCCGGCGCCGCGCCGGCTGGCGCGGTGCCGCTGGCTGCCGCGTTCGCTGGCGGCGGCCCTGTTCATCGTGATCGCCGGCTGCGCCAGCGCACCGCCGGCGCCCGGCATGCCGCCGATGGGCACCAACCCGGCCGACCCCTGGGAAGCGTTCAACCGCAAGATCTTCGCGTTCAACGATGCGCTCGACGAAGCGATCCTCAAGCCCGTCGCCACCGCCTGGCGCGACAACGTGCCCGAACTCGTGCGCCGCGGCGTCGACAACGTGCTCGGCAACATCGGCGACCTGTGGTCGGCGGCGAACCACCTGCTGCAGGGCAAGCTGCAGACGGGCACCGAGATGACGATCCGCTTCGTCACCAACACGGTCTTCGGCTTCGGCGGCCTGCTCGACATCGCCACCGAAGCGCGGCTGCCGCGCCGCTCGGAGGACTTCGGGCAGACGCTCGGCCGCTGGGGCGTGGGCCCCGGCCCCTACGTCGTGCTGCCGCTGTACGGCCCGCGCACGGTGCGCGACACCTTCGGCCTGGCCGCCGACTGGCCCTTCGAGCCGGCCCGCCTGCCCAGCACCGAAGGCGGCCGCTTCGCCGTCGGCGCCATGGCGGTGATCAACACGCGCACCAACCTGCTGTCGGCCAGCGACCTGCTGAACCAGGTCGCGCTCGACCGCTACACGTTCCTGCGCGACGCCTACCTGCAAAAGCGCCTCGACGCCGTGTACGACGGCGCCCCGCCGATGGAAACATTCGAAGACGAAGATCCCGACAAGCCGAAGAAGTGAACCCGGGGCCGTGGCCCCGCGTTGAAGGTGGCAGCGGTCGCCTCATCGGCCGGCCGCCCGTGAAAGGAAACCTTGTGAAGAAACTTTTCCTCGCCGCTGCGGCTCTCCTCGCCGCCACGCTGGTGCCGCTCACCGCCGCGCAGGCACAGGCGCCGGCACAAGCGACCACCGCCACGCCCGACACGCTGGTGCGCCAGATCTCCACCGAAGTCCTCGACAGCGTCAAGGCCGACAAGGCCATCCAGGGCGGCGACACGGCCAAGATCCTGGCGCTCGTCGACACCAAGGTGATGCCCAGCGTCAACTTCGAAGTCGCCACCCGCAGCGCCGTCGGCCCGAAGTGGCGCGAAGCCACGCCCGAGCAGCGCAGCAAGCTGCAGACCGAGTTCAAGACGCTGCTGGTGCGCCTGTACGCGGGCGCGCTGACACAGATCCGCGACCAGACGGTCGAGATCACGCGCACGCAGCCGGTGGCCAACAGCACGCAGGTCGTCGTGCAGAGCGAAGTGCGCGGCAAGGGCGAGCCGATCAAGCTCGACTACCGCCTCGACAAGTTCGGCGAAGCGTGGAAGATCATCGACGTCAACGTCGGCGGCATCTGGCTGGTTCAAAGCTACCGCTCGCAGTTCCAGCAGGTGTTGAGTGGCGGCGGCGGCGTCGATGCGCTGATCGCCAGGCTGGTGGAGCAGAACAAGAGCGGCGCCACGGGCACCAAGAGCTGAACGATGCCGACGCTGCAGCTTCCCGCCACCGCCACGCTGGCCGAAGCCAGCGCCCTGGCCGCCGAGGCCGAGCGCGCGGTGATGGCAGGTGTGGGCGCCGGTGGCGAACGCTCGCCGCTGGTCGTCGACGCGAGTGCGCTGCAGGGCTTCGACACCTCGCTGCTGGCGGTGCTGCTGCATGCGCGCCGCCAGGCGGGCGGCGCCGGCTGCGGCTTCGGCCTCACCGGCGCGCCGGCCAAGCTCGGCCAGCTCGCGCAGCTGTACGGCGTGGCCGAGCTGCTCGGCCTCGATGAGCCCGCGCGGGCCGCTGCTGCCCGCCCGGCCTAGCCTTCCTCGGCCCAGGCGTTCTCGTCGCGCGCCACCAGCGCGCTGGACGCCGCCGGGCCCCAGCTGCCGGCCATGTACGGCCGCGGTGGCGCCGGGTTCTCGGCCCAGGCCGCCAGCACCGGCTCGACCCAGCGCCACGCCTGCTCCTGCTCGTCGCTGCGCACGAACAGGTTCAGCCGCCCGGCCAGCGCGTCGAGCAGCAGCCGCTCGTAGCCGCCGACGCGCTCGCTCGGGAACGCCTTCTCGAAGTCGAGGTCCAGCGACACGGGCGACAGCGTCTCCTGGCCGCCTTGCACCGTGGTGGCGCCCTTGGCGGCCAGCAGGTGCAGCTCCAGGCCGTCGTCGGGCTGCAGCTTGATGACGAGCTTGTTGCTGGCGTGGCCGCCGCGCGGCTCGTGGAAGATGGGGTGCGGCACCTCGCGGAAGTTGACGACGATGTGCGCGTCGCGCGCGGGCAGCCGCTTGCCGGTGCGCAGGTAGAACGGCACGCCGGCCCAGCGCCAGTTCTGCACTTCGGTGCGCAGCGCCACGAACGTCTCGGTGGTGCTGCCCGCAGGCACCTTGGCTTCGTCGAGGTAGCCCGGCACCGCCTGCCCATTCACCGCGCCGGCCTTGTACTGGCCGCGCACCACGTCGCGCTGCACGCCTTCGGGCGTGAACGGCTTCAGCGAGCGCAGCACCTTCAGCTTCTCGTCGCGGATGGCGTCGGCGTCGTTGCTCGAAGGCGGCTCCATCGCCAGCATCGTCAGCAGCTGCAGCGCGTGGTTCTGCACCATGTCGCGCAAGGCGCCGATGCGGTCGTAGAAGTCGCCGCGCGTGCCCACGCCGATGCTCTCGGCGATGGTGATCTGGATGCTCGCCACCGACTCGCGGCGCCACAACGGCTCGAACAGCGCATTGCCGAAGCGCAGCGCCATCAGGTTCTGCACCGCCGGCTTGCCGAGGTAGTGGTCGAGCCTGAGCGCCTGTGCCTCGCTGAAGCTGGCGCCGACGATGCGGTTGATCTCGCGCGCGCTCTCGAGGTCGTGGCCGAGCGGCTTCTCGAGGACGAGGCGGACATTGGGCCCGTTGAGTCCCGCCGCGCCGAGCTGCGCGCAGACGATCGGGAACAGGTGCGGCGCGGTGGCCAGGAACAGCACCACCGTGTCGGCGCCGCGTGCGTCGATCCACTCCTTGAGCCCGGCGTAATGACCCGGCTGCGAGACGTCCATGCGCCGGTAGTGCAGGAGCTGCGCGAAGCGCGCGAACTCCTCGTCGCTGGGCTTCTTCGCTTCCTCGACCTGGGCGAACTTGTCGCGGATGTAGGCGCGGTATTCGTCGTCGGTCCGCTCGTCGCGCGCCACCGCGAGGATGCGTCCGCCGCCGTTGGCCAGTGGCAGCTTGCAGTGCCGCCAGGCCTGGAACAGCGCCGGCATCAGCTTGCGCCACGTGAGGTCGCCGGTGCCGCCGAACAGCACGAGATCGAAGGACATGGGATGCGGACCAAAGGACGCCGGTATGCGCGCTGGCCGCCGCCGACGGTGTGTGATTCAGTGACGCGAACGATGATGCTGGCGTTTCACGGACCGGTCAACGGGCCCGCTCTCGTGGCCGCGCCGCGGCCCGGCGCGCCACCGGCCCCGGGCCTCGCGCGCGCCGTTCAGCCCAGGCGCGCGAACTGCCCGGTCACGCCTTCCATCACCTGCAAGATGCGTTCGCTGGTGGTGAAGACATCGGCCTGCGCACGGCCGTCGGCGGCGCCGGCCTTCAGCGAGCGCAGCGCCGAATCGAAGAAGCTGTACTGCTGATCGGCCAGCTCCAGCTCGGCCCTGATCGCCGTCGTGGCCTCGGGCGCCGCCTTCAGCAGTGCCATCGCCTGCGTGAATTCGCCGCGGGCCTGTTCCAGCCGCTGCACCGCGGCCGCGGGCTGCACGCCCCACGACGCACCCAGGTACAGCGCCGCCATGCGCTGCGACAGCATGCGCTGGCGCCCGGCGATGTTGACGAGCCGCCCCAACGGCCTGCCGGAGAGCTGCTCCAGCTGCTGCGTGCCTTCATCAGCCAGCGCCAGCACGCGCGCCGCGACGGCCAGCATCGCCTCGGCACCGGCCCTGGCCGGCGGGGCACCCACCAGCGTCGTACGGCACGCGGTCCACGCGACGTCGAGCTGCTCATAGGTGGCGCGCAGGGCCGGCGCCGGCGCGAACGCGCGCAGCTCCGCCAGCTGGCGCTCGAACAGCGCCATCGATTCGGCCAGCACCTTGTCGGCCAGGTCCGGCCGCACCTGCTGGCCCAGCGCCAGCCAGGCCTTGGCACAGCGCTGGCTCAACATGCGCTGGCGGCCAGCCTTGTTGATGGCGTCGTTGAGGTCGCGCACCTGCGCCGCGGCGGGGCGCAGCGCCAGCACCGCGGCGGCACCCAGGCACCAGCAGCGCCTGCTCAAGCTGCGTCGACCGACCATCGATGCTGCCGCCTCGTTCATGCCCGCACCGCCTCGGGCACTGCACGAGCCAGCGCCCGCTCCAGGTCGGCGATCAGGTCGTCGACGTGCTCGAGCCCGACCGACAGCCGCAACAGGTCCGCCGGCGCCGGCGTGCCCGCGCCCTCGACGCTCGCCCGATGCTCGATGAGGCTCTCGGTGCCACCGAGCGAGGTGGCGCGCTTCCACAGCTGCACGTTGGCCGCCGTGGCCACGGCGGCGGCCTCGCCGCCGCGGACGCGGATGCTGAGCATGCCGCCGAAGCCGCCGTGCATCTGCCGCTTCGCCACCTCGTGCCCGGCCGCGCCCGGCAGCCCCGGGTACAGCACCTCGCCGACGTGCGGATGCTGCGCGGAGAAATGGGCGGCGATGCGCCCGGCGGATTCGCACGCCGCGCGCACGCGCAACGGCAGCGTGCGCAAGCCGCGCTGCAGCAGCCAGGCCTCGAAGCTGCCGAGCGTGCCGCCGAGCTGCGCGCGCACCTTGCGCACCGCCTGCCAGTAGGCGCCGTCCTCGCGCGCCACCAGCACACCGGCGATGAGGTCGCTGTGGCCGTTGAGGTACTTCGTCGCCGCGTGCATCACGATGTCGGCGCCCAGCGCCAGCGGCTGCGTCAGCATCGGCGTGGCCACCGTCGAGTCCACCGCCAGCAGCGCGCCGGCGGCGTGCGCGGCGGCGGCGGCGTCGGCGATGTCGGTCACGGTCCACAGCGGATTGGCCGGCGTCTCCACCCACACCAGCTTCGTGCGGCCGGGCTTCAGCGCCGCGCGCAGCGCCGCGGGGTCGGCCATGTCGACGAGTTCGACCTGCAAACCCCACTGCGTGGCGAAGCCGGCGAGCCAGTTGCGCAGCGACCAGTACATCACCCGGGGCGCCAGCACATGGTCGCCCGGCGCCAGCGCCTGGAAGCAGGCGGTGGCCGCGGCCATGCCGCTGGCGAACAGCATCGCCTGGTGGCCGCGCTCGAGGGCGCAGATCACCGCCTCGGCGGTGTCGAAGGCCGGATTGTCGGCGCGCGCGTAGACGCGGCCCGAGCGGTACTGGTTGTCGGGGTCGCGCAGGTACGTGGTGGCGACGTGGATCGGCGGAATGATCGCGCGCGTGCGCTCGTCCACCTGCCCCAGCGCCTGCGCGGCGATCGTCTCGGGGTGCACCTTGCTGGGGTCCATCTCGGCCTCGCTTCATGCGGCAATGGCGCGCACGATAGCGCCGACGCGCAGGGCGCGGGGCGCGGGGCGCGGGGCGGCGCCAAGGCCGCGCCGCTGGCACGCCGGCGCCGCGCCGCTAGCGCTGGTATGCGCCCGGCGCCCAGCGCACGCGGTCGCCCGAGATCGACTTCACCACCGCCGGCCAGTCGAACTCGGCCTTGGGCGCCAGGTCGCGGCCGAAGGCGTTGCGCGGGTCGGGCACGCGGCCGCGCCAGACCGAATCGGGCGGCAGCTCGAAGGCCCCGGTCACCACGTCGGCCAGCATGCCCAGCATCGCCGGCCGGTTGCCGACGAAGCGCCCGCCACTGCCCAGGGCCCCGAGCTCGAACACGCCGCCGCCGACGACGAGGTTGTTCAGCACCAGCAGCTCGCCCATGCCCGGCAGGCGGTCGCGGTGCACGCGCAGGAACCACGCCGGCCGCCAACCTTCGCTGATGAGCGTGTTGTGCGACAGCACCAGCGAGTTGTCGTCCCAGCGCTTGCCCTCGCTGCCGTAGGAGATGAGCACCGGGTTCTGCGAACCGGGGCTCTGGCCGATGACGTTGCCGATCAGCGTGGCGCGGCCACCGGCGGGCAGGTCCACCTCGTACGAAGCCTGGCCGCTGGCGCCGTCGCGGATCATGTTGTAGAGGATGTGCGTCTCGCGCGCGCGGCTCGTGACCAGGTGGCCCTCGAAGCCGTTGTGGAAGCGGCTGCCGGTGAGCGTGAAGCTGGCGATGGCGCCCACGCTGAGCAGGTGGTTCAACGCCCCCACCACGCGCGGCGCGTGCGCGAACTCGCTCTCGAGGATCGTCAGCTCGGCGGCGCCGTCGTGCGACGTGACCAGGCCATGCTCGTTGTCGAAGAACGCGCAGCGCACCACTTCGAGCCGGCCCTTCTCGAAGCGCACCGCGGCGCCGTCGCCGTCGGCGGCCCGGGCGCCGCGGAACTCCAGGTTCTCCAGGCGCACGTGGCCGTTCTTGACCACGAGCATCGCGCGCCCTTCGGCGAGCCGGCCCTCGAACTGCAGCACCGGCCGCTGGCCCTGGCCGCGGATGGTGAGGCGCTTGTGCTCGACGACGCCGGTGACGCCCTTGTAGGTGCCGGGCAGCACGATGATCTCGTCGCCGTCACGGGCGCGGTCGAGCGCCTCGGCGAAGCCGGCCGCTTGCCGCTCGGGGCCGACGACGATGGTCGCGGCCAGGGCGGGCGCCGGCAGCGCCATCGACAACGGCAGCGGCGCCAGCGCCGTCATCAGCGGCCCCAGCGCCAGCAGCGCCAACCGCTTCGCACAGGCCCGCATCGCGCGGCCCCGGCTGCATAGGGTGGGAGGCATCGCCATCATCGGTCGAGTATCTCAGCGCCATCGGCCGCCGCTGCCCGGCGGCGGGACAGGCCCGTGGCGCTCTTCGCGCTCGCGCCGCGCTTCGCCGACGATGTTCGCCGCCGGGCGTGCCCGGCCTCGCGCACCCTGGGGTTTGTCCCGTCGCTCGGTCGAGGGTGGCGGCCGTGTGACACGGGCTAGCATGTCCGCAGCCCCAGGCCAACCCGCCCCTGCTTCACGAGACAAGACCATGAACGCCACGACCGACTCCACCCGCACCGCGCCGCCGCGCCGCACCGCCGCCATCGCCGCCGCTGCCGCGCTGGCCGCCACCGCCCTCTTCGCCGCCCGGCCGGCGCTGGCGCAGGAACAGCACGTCAACATCATCTGCTCGGTGCAGGCCGAGTGGTGCAATCTGATCCAGACCGTCTACGCCAAGACCACCGGCGTCAAGGTCAACATGTCGCTCAAGGGCAGCGGCGAGGCGCTGGCGCAGCTGATCGCCGAGCGCGCCAACCCGAAGACCGACATCTGGTTCGGCGGCACCGGCGACCCGCATCTGCAGGCCGCCGAGCAGGGCCTTTCGCTGGAGTACAAGAGCGCCAGCCTGCCGCAGCTGCACGAGTGGGCGCAGGCGCAGGCGGCGCAGAGCGGCTACAAGACGGTGGGCATCTACAGCGGGCCCTTGGGCTTCGGCTACAACCCCGAGCTGCTGGCCAAGAAGAAGCTGGCCGTGCCCAAGAGCTGGGCCGACCTGCTCAGGCCCGAGTACAAGGGCGAGATCCAGGTCGCCAACCCGGCCTCCAGCGGCACCGCCTACACGATGATCGCCACGCTGGTGCAGCTGATGGGCGAGGACAAGGCCTTCGAGTACATGAAGGGCCTGCACCGGAACATCCAGACCTACACCCGCAGCGGCACCGGCCCCATCAAGGCCGTGGCGCGCGGCGAGACGACGGTGTCGATCAGCTTCGTGCACGACGGCCCCGGCGAGAAGATGCAGGGCTTCCCGGTCGAGACCATCACACCCGCGGAAGGCACCGGCGCCGAGATCGGCTCGATGAGCCTCATCAAGGGCGCGCGCAACCTCGAGGCGGCCAAGCGGTTCTACGAATGGGCGCTCACCGCGCAGGCGCAGCAGTTCGGCGCCGCGGCCAAGCAGTTCCAGCTGCCCAGCAACAAGGCGGCCAAGATCGACCCCAACGTGCCCGACTTCAAGAAGATCAAGTTCATCAAGTACGACTACGCGAAGTACGGCGCCAGCGCCGAGCGGCGGCGGCTGATCGCCAAGTGGGAGAAGGAAGTCAACTCGCTGCCGCGCTAACCAGGCATGCCAGGCATGCCAGGCATGCGCGCGGCCGGCACGGCGAACCACACCGCCCGCGCGCAGCGCGTGCTGCTGGGCTGGTTGCTGCTGGGTGCGGCCGCCTTCGTGCTGCTGCCTTGGTACTTCCCGCAGAACCTGTCGCTGCTGCGCTCGCTGCCGGGCATCTTCGGCGGCAGTGAAACGGCCAGCGGCCTCGTGCACGCGGCGGTGCACGGGCGGCCGTGGCTGTGGGTGGCGCTGGCGGCGCTGGCGCTGTGCGCCTTCGCCTGGCGCTTGCCGGCCGGGCGGCCGCAGGGGCTGGTGTTGCTCCTCGGTGCCGGCGCCGGCCTCGCCGGGCTCATCGGCAGCGGCTTCGCCATCGGCGCGCAGGGCTGGTCGTACGAGGCGCTGGGCGCCTGGTTCGGGCCGCTGGCGCAGGGGCAGTTCGGCGTCGGCCTGGGCGGCGCGCTGGTGCTGCTGGCGTTGCTGATGCTGCTGGGCGCGGGCATCGCGCGCCTGGGCTACTTCCGCGGCGACTTCTTCGTCGCCGGTGCGGTGGTGCTGTGCTCGGCGCTGCTGCTGCTGTTCGTGGCGCTGCCGGTGCTGAAGAGCCTCGTGGGCGCCTTCCTCGGCGAGGACGGCACGTTCTCGCCGCGCGCGCTGACCGAACGCCTGGCGCACGAGCGGGTCTGGGGCCTGGCCTGCCTGGCCGGCGGCGTGCATTGCGGCGTCGCCTGGAACACCCTCTTCCTCGCCTTGCTCAGCGCCGCCGGCACCACGGTGATGGGCACGCTGATCGCGCTGTACGCCGAGCGTTCCTATTCGCTGCGCGGGCGCTGGCTGCAGAAACCGCTGAACGTGCTGGCGCTGCTGCCGATCATCACGCCGCCGTTCGTCGTCGGCCTCGGCCTCATCCTGCTCTTCGGCCGCGCCGGCCTCGTCAACCAGTTCCTCGAGTGGGCCTTCGGCATCCCGCCCACACGCTGGTTCTACGGCCTGTTCGGGGTCTGGCTGGCGCAGATGTTCGCCTTCACGCCGATCGCCTTCATGATCATGCGCGGTGTCGTGCAGGGCATCTCGCCGAGCTTGGAGGAAGCGGCGCAGACGCTGCGCGCCAGCCGCCTGCAGACGTTCCGCACCGTCACGCTGCCGTTGCTGAAGCCCGGCCTGGCCAACGCCTACCTCGTCGGCTTCATCGAGAGCATCGCCGACTTCGGCAACCCCATCGTCGTCGGCGGCCAGTACGCGGTGCTGTCCACCGACATCTTCTTCGCCATCGTCGGCGCGCAGTACGACCAGGGCCGCGCGGCCAGCCTGGCGCTGATCCTCACCGCCTTCGCGCTCGCGGTCTTCTTCATCCAGCGGCGGCTGCTCGGGCGCACGAGCTACACCACCGTCTCGGGCAAGGGCGACACCGGCTTGCCGATGGACCTGCCGCGCCCGGTGCGGCGGCTGTGCCTGGCCGTCGCCGGGCCGTGGCTCGCCTTCACGCTCGTCGTCTACGTCTTCGCCTTCATGGGCGGCTTCGTGCAGACCTGGGGCCGCGACTACACGCCGACACTGAAGCACTTCGGCACCGCCTTCGCGCTCGCCTGGGGCGAGCACGGCCTGGTGTGGGCCGGCACCGCCTGGAACTCGCTGTTCACGACGATCAAGCTGGCCGCCATCGCGGCGCCGCTGTGCGCGGCCATCGGCCTGCTCATCAGCTGGCTGCTGGCGCGCACGCAGTTCATCGGCCAGCGCGCGTTCGAGTTCGGCGCCCTGCTCGCCTTCGCGATTCCGGGTACGGTGCTCGGCGTCAGCTACATCCTCGCCTTCAACGTGCCGCCGTTCGAGCTCACCGGCACCGGGCTCATCATCATCCTGTGCTTCGTGTTCAGGAACCTGCCGGTGGGGGTGCGCGCCGGCACCGCCAGCTTCAAGCAGCTCGACAAGAGCCTGGACGAAGCGAGCACGATGTTGCGTGCCGGCACCGCGACCACGCTGGCGCGGGTGGTGATGCCGCTGCTGAAGCCGGCGCTGGTGGCCGCGCTCGTCTACAGCTTCGTGCGCAGCATGACCACGGTGTCGGCGGTGATCTTCCTCGTCACCGCCGAGAACGAACTGGCCACCACCTACATCATCGGCCGCGTCGGCAACGGCGACTACGGCGTGGCGCTCGCCTACTGCACGGTGCTGATCGTGCTGATGTCGCTGGCCACCGCGGCCATCCAGTGGCTGGTGGGCGAGCGCAAGCTCGGCCGGCGCAGCGGCGCGCCGGTCGCAACCCCGGCCCCGGCGGCGGCATAGGGGTCCTTGCCCCGTTTGCGCGGTGGCCCGAGTTCGCGCGTTTGCCCCTTCGGCCGGCGTGCCCAGACGCCGGCGCAGGCATCGCAACTTCGCCTAGGCACAACCCCGGGGGCAGCAGCGGCCGGCCGCCGCGAATAATCCGCGCCTTCATGGCTTCGGACGTCATTCTCGAAACGCGCGGGCTGGTCAAGCAGTTCTTCGGCTTCGTCGCCGTCGACCAGGTGAACCTGAAGGTGCGGCGCGGCCAGATCCACGCGCTGATCGGCCCCAACGGCGCCGGCAAGACCACCTGCTTCAACCTGCTGACGAAGTTCCTGCCGCCCACCTCGGGGCAGATCCTGTTCGAAGGCGAGGACATCACGCGCGAGAAGCCGGCCCAGGTGGCGCGCCGCGGCATGATCCGCTCGTTCCAGATCTCGGCCACCTTCGCGCACCTGACGGTGCTCGAGAACGTGCGCGTGGCACTGCAGCGCGAACTGGGAACCTCGTTCCACTTCTGGCGCAGCGAGCGCACGCTGGACGTGCTGCACGAACGCGCGCTCGAGCTGCTCGACACCGTGGGCCTGCGCAGCTTCGCCGGCACGGTGACGGTGGAGCTGCCCTATGGCCGCAAGCGGGCGCTGGAGATCGCCACCACGCTGGCGATGAACCCCCAGCTGATGCTGCTGGACGAGCCGACGCAGGGCATGGGCCACGAGGACGTCGACCGCGTCACGCAGCTCATCAAGAAGGTGGCCGCCAACCGCACGGTGCTGATGGTCGAGCACAACATGAACGTCGTCGCCAGCATCGCCGACACCATCACCGTGCTGGCGCGCGGCAGCGTCATCGCCGAAGGCCCGTACGCCGAGGTGTCGAAGAATCCGCAGGTGCTCGAGGCCTACATGGGCAGCGAGGCGACCGAGCTGCAGGGCGCGCACGGCTGAAGGAAGCGCAGATGGCCCAGACGCTGCTGGCGATGAAGGACGTGCACGCCTGGTACGGCGAGAGCCACATCCTGCACGGCATCGACCTCACGGTGAACCGCGGCGAGGTGGTGACGCTGCTCGGCCGCAACGGCGCCGGCCGCACGACGACGCTGAAGGCCGTGCTCGGGCTGGTGGGCCGCCGCAGCGGCTCGATCGTCGTCAACGGCGTCGAGTCGGTGCACCTGCCGCCGCACCGCATCGCGCACCTGGGGCTGGGCTACTGCCCCGAAGAGCGCGGCATCTTCACCAGCCTGTCGTGCGAGGAGAACCTGATGCTCCCGCCGCCGGTGGCCGCCGGCGGCATGAGCGTGGACGAGATCTACGCGATGTTCCCGCACCTGAAGGAGCGCCGCGCCAGCCCCGGCGGGCGCCTTTCCGGCGGCGAGCAGCAGATGCTCTCGGTGGCGCGCATCCTGCGCACCGGCGCGACGCTGCTGCTGCTGGACGAGATCTCCGAAGGCCTGGCGCCGGTGATCGTGCAGGCGCTCGGCCGCGCCATCCGCACGCTGCGCGACAAGGGGCTGACCATCGTGATGGTCGAGCAGAACTTCCGCTTCGCCGCGCCGCTGGCCGACCGTTTCTACGTCATCGAGCACGGCCGCGTGATCGAGACCTTCGCTGCCGCCGAGCTGCCGGCGCGCCGCGAGATGCTGCACGAGGTGCTGGGCGTGTGAGAGCGCGCCAATGAACCCCTGGAACAACAACAACGACAGCCGCAACGTCAACCCGCAAGGAGCGAACGAACCATGAAGCGCAAACTGATTCCCACCCTGATCGGCGCGGCCTTTGCGCTGGCCGCCGGCGCCGCCGCGCAGGCGCAGATCTCCGACGGCGTCATCAAGATCGGCGTCATGAACGACATGTCCGGCCTCTATGCCGACATCGGCGGGCCTGGCTCGGTGCTGGCGGCAAGGATGGCCGTCGAGGACTTCGGCGCCGCACGCAAGGGCATGAAGGTCGAGATCGTCTCGGCCGACCACCAGAACAAGCCCGACGTCGGCTCGACGATCGCGCGCACCTGGTACGACGTGGACAAGGTCGACGCCATCTTCGACGTGCCCACCTCCTCGGTGGCGCTGGCGGTGAGCCAGATCACGCGCGACAAGGGCCGTGCCTTCATCAACACCGGCGCGGCCACCTCCGACCTCACCGGCAAGGCCTGCAGCCCGAACACGGTGCACTGGCTGTACGACACCTGGATGCTCGCCAACGGCACCGGCAGCGCCATCGTCAAGACCGGGGGCGACACCTGGTTCTTCCTCACCGCCGACTACGCCTTCGGCCACGCGCTGGAGCGCGACACCGAAGCGGTGGTGCTCAAGAACGGCGGCAAGGTGCTGGGCAAGGTGCGGCACCCGTTCCCCGGCACCGACTTCAGCTCGTTCCTGCTGCAGGCCCAGGCGTCCAAGGCCAAGGTCATCGGCCTGGCCAACGCCGGCGGCGACACGATCAACTCGATCAAGCAGGCGGCCGAGTTCGGCATCGTCAAGGGCGGCCAGAGCCTGGCGGGCCTGCTGGTGTTCATCACCGACGTGCACGGCCTGGGCCTGAACACCGCCCAGGGCCTGATCTTCACCGAGCCGTTCTACTGGGACCTCAACGACAGCACGCGCGCGTGGAGCAAGCGCTTCGCCGCGGCCAACAACAACAAGTACCCCAGCGCCGACCACGCCGGCGTCTACGCCGCGGTGCTGCACTACCTGAAGGCGGTGGAGGCGGCCAAGACCGACGACGGCACCAAGGTGGTGGCGCAGATGAAAGCGCTGCCCACCGACGACCCGCTGTTCGGCAAGGGCACCATCCGCGCCGACGGCCGCAAGCTGCACCCGGCCTACCTGGTGGAAGTGAAGAAGCCCAGCGAGTCCAAGGGCCCCTACGACTACTACAAGATCCGCGCCACGATCCCGGCCGACCAGGCCTTCCGGCCGCTGAACCAGGGCGAGTGCCCGCTGGTGAAGTGACGCGCTGAAGGGAAGAGAACCGGGAAGAGGACGCCGAGGCATCACCGTGACCGAGATCTTCGGCGTCCCCACCCAGGCCCTGTTCGGCCAGCTGCTGATCGGCCTCATCAACGGCTCGTTCTACGCGCTGCTGTCGCTGGGGCTGGCAGTCATCTTCGGCCTGCTGAACATCATCAACTTCACGCACGGCGCCCAGTACATGCTGGGCGCGTTCGTGGCCTACCTGCTGCTGAACTGGGCGGGGCTGAACTACTGGTGGTCGCTGGTGCTCGTGCCGCCGATCGTCGGCGCCACCGGCATCGTCATCGAGCGGCTGATGCTGTCGCGCCTGTACAAGCTCGACCACCTGTACGGGCTGCTGCTGACCTTCGGCCTGGCGCTCATCGTCCAGGGCGTCTTCCGCAACATCTACGGCTCGTCGGGGCAGCCCTACGCCATCCCCGAGCAGCTGACGGGCGGGCGCAACCTCGGCTTCATGTTCCTGCCGAACTACCGCGCCTGGATCATCGGCGCCTCGGCGGTGGTGTGCCTGGGCACCTGGTTCGTCATCGAACGCACGAAGCTGGGCGCCTACCTGCGCGCCGCCACCGAGAACCCGGTGCTGGTGCAAAGCTTCGGCATCAACGTGCCGCGCATGGTCACCCTGACCTACGGCTTCGGCGTCGCGCTGGCGGCGCTGGCCGGCGTGATGGCCGCGCCGGTGTACCAGGTGAGCCCGCAGATGGGCGCCGACCTCATCATCGTCGTCTTCGCGGTGGTGGTGATCGGCGGCATGGGCTCGATCGCCGGTGCCATCGTCACCGGCTTCGGCCTCGGCCTCATCGAGGGCCTGACGAAGGTCTTCTATCCCGAGGCCAGCAACACCGTCATCTTCATCATCATGGCCATCGTGCTGCTCGTGCGCCCGGCGGGGCTGTTCGGGCAGCAGAAGTAACGAACCCGCGCAAGGCCGAACCCGATGAGCGCCGTCGTCCCCGCCCCCGCCGCCGCCGAAGCCGACGCGGCCGCCCGCCGCCGCGACGAGTGGCGCGTGCACCGCATCGCCTTTGCGCTGATGGTGGCCTTCATCGCCGTCGCCCCCGCCTTCATCTACCCCGTGTTCATGATGAAGGTGATGTGCTTCGCGCTCTTCGCCTGCGCCTTCAACCTGCTGATCGGCTTCTCGGGCCTGCTGTCGTTCGGGCACGCGATGTTCCTCGGCGGCGCCGGCTACGCCTCGGCGCACGCGGCCAAGGTGTGGGGTCTCACGCCGGAGCTGGCCATCCTCTTCGGCACCGCCTGCGCGGCGCTGCTGGGGTTCGTCACCGGCTGGCTCGCCATCCGCCGCCAGGGCATCTACTTCGCGATGATCACGCTGGCGCTGGCGCAGATGGTGTTCTTCTTCTGCCTGCAGGCGAAGTTCACCGGCGGCGAAGACGGCATCCAGGCGGTGCCGCGCGGCAAGCTGTTCGGCATGGTCGACCTGTCGCAGCCGCTGGCGATGTACGCGCTCGTCGCTGCCGTCTTCCTCGCCGGCTTCGCGCTCGTCTACCGCACCATCCATTCGCCGTTCGGCCAGGTGCTGAAGGCAATCCGCGAGAACGAGCCGCGCGCCATCTCGCTGGGCTACGACACCGACCGCTACAAGCACCTCGCCTTCGTGCTCTCGGCGACGCTGGCGGGGCTGGCCGGCGCAACGAAGGCGCTGGTGTTCCAGCTCGCCTCGCTCACCGACGTGCACTGGTCGATGTCGGGCGAGGTGGTGCTGATGACGCTGCTGGGCGGCCTCGGCACCGTCTTCGGCCCCGTCGTCGGCGCCGCCGTCATCGTGACGATGCAGAACTACCTCGCGCAGCTGGGCGCCTGGGTCACCGTCGTGCAGGGTGTCATCTTCGTCGTCTGCGTGCTCGCCTTCCGCCGCGGCATCGTCGGCGAGCTGGGGCACTGGCTCAAGAAGCCGCTGTGACCGCCGCGGTGCAGCCGGGCATCGAACTGAGGCGCGTCGAGAAGCGCTACGGCGGCCTCGACGCGCCGCTGGTCGTGCGCGGCATCGATCTCGTGGTGCCCAAGGGCACGCTGACGACGATCCTCGGCCCCAGCGGCTGCGGCAAGACGACGCTGCTGCGCATGATCGCCGGTCTCGACGCCCCCAGCGGCGGCCGCATCCTCATCGACGGCGCCGACGTCACGACGCTCGGCCCGGCCGAGCGCAACGTCAGCATGGTGTTCCAGAGCTACGCGCTGTTCCCGCACATGAGCGTGATCGGCAACGTCAGCTACGGCCTCGTCGTCAGCGGCGTGCCGAAGGAAGAAGCGGTGCGCCGCGCGCGCCACGCGATGGAAAGCGTCGGCCTCACCGGCTACGACGAACGCAGCCCGAGCGAACTCTCCGGCGGCCAGCAGCAGCGCGTGGCCGTGGCCCGCTCGCTGGTGCTCGAGCCGAGCGTGATGCTGTTCGACGAGCCGCTGTCCAACCTCGACGCACGGCTGCGCCGCAGCATGCGCGAGGAGATCCGCGCCCTGCAGCAGCGGCTCGGCCTCACGGTCGCCTACGTCACGCACGACCAGAGCGAAGCGCTCGCGGTGAGCGACCAGATCGTCGTCATGGACACCGGCCTCATCGCGCAGGTGGGCACGCCGCGCCAGATGTACGAGGAGCCCGAGAGCGCCTTCGTCGCCGGCTTCATGGGCGAGGCGATGCTCTTCGAAGGCGCCGCGCAGCCCGACGGCCGCACCGTGCGCCTGGGGCCGCTGGCGGTGGCCTCGCGCCGCGCGGTGGCCGCCGGCCCCGTGAAGGTGGCCGTGCGGCCCGAGGCGTGGCAGGTGGTGCCGGCCGGCGCCGGCACGCTCGCCGGCCGGCTGGTGAAGCACGCCTACCTCGGCAGCTTCATCGAGCTGACCGTGGCCACCGAACTGGGCGAGATCTTCGTCGTCTCGCCCGATGTGCAGCGGCGCTGGCAGGCGGGCGACACGCTCGGCCTGCGCCTGGCCGACGGCAGCTTCTCGGTGGTGGCGGCGGGGCGCTGAGTTCCGCCGTCAGGCCCCGCTGCCGACGCACGCCGCGGCTGCGCTGGCCTCGCCAAGCGCCAGAGGCTGGAACGTCACCCGCTCGATGACCGCCTCGCGCTCGCCGCCCAGCGGCAGCGGCCAGCGCGCCACCATGCCGGCGCGCAGCCCGAGCAGCGCTGCACCGAGCGGCGACAGCACCGAGACGAAGCCGAGTGCCGGGTTCGACGCCACCGGCTCGCACAACTTGATCCGCTGCCGCCGGCCCGTGGCCGGGTCGCGCAGCTCGGCCTCCGACCACAGCGTGACGAGATCGCCGGGCACCGGACCGGGCGGCACGCGTTCGTGGGTTTCGAGGGCTTCGGCCAGCTCCGGCGGCAGGCCGTCGGCCGCCGCCAGCGTGCGCAGGCGAGCGAGGTCGGCGCCGGTGAACAGGCGCTCGTGGAAAACGAAGTCTTTCATGACGCATCCTTCGAGACGACGGGTGCCGCGGCAAGCGGTCGCGTCGCAACGCGCGGGCGGGTGCTGCAGGCCCGGCGATGAAGGAGTTGCGCTATCTCAGGACAAGAGGAAGTGTCATCGCCGGGCCGTGGAATCCGGGGCCGGCGAGCAGGCCCGGAGGCATCGGCTGCGGCGTTGCATCGACCGCGCCGCCGCGCACGCAAAGCCCGCGCGCAGCGTCGGCGCGGTGGCGGTGTGGCGGGGCTCGCTTGCGGTCATGACGCGCATTGTCCGGCCGGGGCGGCCGCGCCGGCAACCAATGCCCCCGGGTCTTCTGCCGGATTCGCTGCGCCGGCGCACAGCACCGGACGGGCCGGCGCGCGGCTTCAGCGCCCCGCCAGCGGCGCGCGCGCCCAGGTCATCTTCACCGGCTTCGCGTTCACCGGCTCGTGGCGGCCGTCGCGCTGCATCGCGGCGACGTTGTCGGCAGCGATCTCGGGGCTGAGCACCGGCATCAGGCCCACCGGCTGCCGCGGGTGGCGCTTGAACTCGCGCTTGGCGCGCTCGAGCTCGGCCTTGTTCTTCTTGAAGTAGCGCATCGCCTTCACCGTCTGCGGCACGTGCTTGGCCAGGTGCCACAAGCTCCAGCGGTGCTGCCACAGCCGGCGCGCGAACTTCTTGTGGTACTGGCGGCTGTTGTAGAAGCGCATGACGTGCCAGTTGTACAGCGCGTCCATCTCCTCGCGCGTGGCGAAGGCGTGCGGCTTGTAGACGAAGTTCAGGCAGTTCATCAGCCGCCAGTCCTCGTCGAAATCGCCCGACTCGCCCGACAGCGCTTCTTCCCAGATCGGCGCCCCGTGCAGTGGCGCGAACTTGGTCATGTTCATCTCGTCCAGCCCCAGCTCGAGGATGAAGTCGCTGGTGGTGCGGAACGTCTGCTCGGTTTCGCCGGGCATGCCGAAGATGAACAGGCCCTTGGCGCGCAGCCCCGCGGCATGGATGTCGCGCACGGTGTTGCGCACCTGCTCGAGCGTGACGCCGGCCTTGTGGCGCAGCATCATCTGCGGGTCGGCCGACTCGATGCCGAGAGACACCATCAGCGCCCCGGCCTGCTTCAGCCGCCGCAGCATCTCGGGCGAGGTGTGGCCGGCGCGGATGGCGCAGTTGAACTGCATGCGCAGCGGCTGGGTGATCAGCAGCTCGGTCAGCCCCTCGACGCGCTTCTTGCTGGCGGTGAACAGGTCGTCGTAGAAGTTGATGTGGTGCACGTCGAAGCGGTCGCGCAGGTAGCGCATGTGCTCGTACGTGTACTCGGGCGAATTCGTCTTGTACAGGCGCTCGAACACCGTGCGGTCGCAGAACGAGCAGGTGTAGGGGCAGCCGCGCGAGCCCACCATCGTCGCGCCGTAGCGCAGCTCGTAGGTGAACAGCGGCATGTGGTAGTCGCGCGGGAAGCCGCGCAGCTTCTCGTAGGCCGGGAACGGCAGCTCGTCCAGCTCGATGATGCGGCTGCGTCGCTCGTTGAAGATGGCGCGGCCGCTGCTGTCGCGCCAGCACAGGTTGCCGATGTCCGACAGCGCGCGGCCTTCGCACAGGTCGAGCAGCGCCCCCTCGCCCTCGCCGATGACGAGGTAGTCGATCTCCGGGAAGTGCTCGAGCACCGGCGTGCCCAGCGAGGAGACATGCACGTTGCCGACGACGACCTTCACGTGCGGGCGCTTGCGCTTGATGTGCTCGGCCATGTCCACCGCGTCCATGAAGCTGGACGTGGTGGCCGAGAAGCCGACCAGTTCGGGCTCGGTGGCGAGCACGATCTCGGCGTTGGCCGCGATGCCCGGCGGCGAATGCGGCCCGAGGCAGTCGTGCAGCTGCGTCGGGTGGCCGTGCTTGTCCAGCCAGCTCGCCAGCTGCATGATGCCCACCGGCGCCATGCGGTTGGCCAGCATCGCGAAGTCGGGCTGGCCCGGCATGAAGTTGAACCCCGCCGGGTGGACGAGCGTGACACGCATGGGCGTTTGTCTCCTGTGCGGCCCGTTCGTCAACGGTAAGGCGGCAGCGCTGCTGCCGCGCCTGGCCGAGGTGCCGGGCCTGCGCGCGGGACGATACCGCAGGCCGCCCGCCGGTGCAGCAGCGCGCGCCTCGCCGCGCTGGCCGTGGGGCTGTCTTCGCCGGCGGCATGAAGGGCACCGGCCGGGCAGCGCCCGCCGCGCCGCCTCCGGCCGCCCGGCTTGATGCCTCTCAAGCCGGCCCGCCTGGCCGGCTCCCAGAATGCACTCGGGGCCGCGGCCATTTGCTCGCGGCCCCTGCGCGCACACCCCATGACATGACTGCCGCCGGATTGCTGGGCCTGATCGGGGCTGCACTGCTGCTGCAGCTGGCGGTGGGCATCGGGGTGGTGATGCGGCGTCGGCGCTTGGCACCGCCGCCGGCCGTGGCCGGGCGGGCTGCGCCGGCAACCCGGTCCGAGTCGGCCTGGCAGGGCTGGCGGGAGTTCCGCGTGCTGCGGCGCGTCTTCCAGGACGCGGCGGGTTCGCAGTGCTCGTTCCATCTGCAGCCGGTCGACGGCCGCCCTTTGCCGCCCTTCCGGCCCGGCCAGTTCCTGACGTTCTCGCTGGAAGTCCCCGCCGGCGCCGCCGATGCCGATGGGCCGCAGGCGCCGCGCGCCATCACGCGCTGCTACTCGCTGTCCGACCGCCCCGACCCCAGCCACTACCGCGTCACCATCAAGCGCGTCCCGTCGCCGGCCGACCAGCCGCAGCTCGCACCGGGCCTGGCCTCGAACCACTTCCACGACCGGGTCCGGGTGGGCGACGTGCTGCGCGTGAAGGCTCCCGCCGGTCACTTCTTCATCGATTCGGACCCCACGGTGCCCGCGGTGCTGATCGGGGGAGGCATCGGCATCACGCCGATGATGAGCATGCTGCGCTGGTGCATCGCCGAGCAGCCGCAGCGCGCGCTGCACCTGTACTACGGCGTGCGCAACGGCGACGAGCACGCCTTCAAGCCGCAGCTGCAGGAGATGGCGGCCGCGCACCCGGCGCTGCGCCTGCACGTCGCCTACAGCCGCCCGTTGCCCGACGATGTGCTCGGCCGCGACTACCAGCACGCGGGGCACGTGGACATCGAGCTGCTGCGCAGGACGCTGCCGCACGGGCGCCATCGGTTCCACGTCTGCGGGCCGGCGGCGATGATGCAGACGCTGGTGCCTGCACTCGTCCAGTGGGGCGTGCCGACCGCGGACGTGCACTACGAAGCCTTCGGACCGGCGTCGGTGCGGCTGCCGGGCGCTGCGCAACCCGCGCCGCCCGCAGCGGAAAGCGTCGAGGTGACGTTCCGCCGCTCCGGGCGCACGCTGGCCTGGGACGGCCGGGACGACTCGCTGCTCGACTTCGCGCAGCGCCATGGCATCGAGGTCGAGTCGGGCTGCCGCTCGGGCGGCTGCGGCAGTTGCGAGACGCGCCTGCTCGAAGGAACGGTGCAGTACGAGCACGCACCCGACCATGACATCGCGGCCGGCCATTGCCTGCTTTGCGTCGGCCGCCCGGCCACGGCGCTGGTGCTGGAGGCCTGATGCCGCTCAAGGCCCACCTCTGGCGGCACGAGGTGCTGCCCTTCGTGGCCAGCTTCGCCGCGCTGGCGCTGCTGGCGCTGGCGCTCGACGGCTTGCTGCACCTGCTGGACCTGCTGTGGATCGGCCGCTGGCTCGGCATCCCCGGCACGGTGCTCATCATCGGCTCGACCGCCTATTCGCTGCGCAAGCGCAAGCTCATCCGCAGCGGCCAGCCGGCCCGCCTGCTGCGCTGGCACGAGTTCCTCGCCTGGCTGGGCTCGCTGCTGGTGCTGGTGCACGCCGGCGTGCACTTCAACGCCATCCTCGGCTGGCTGGCGGTGTGGGCGATGCTGGTCAACGTCGGCAGCGGGCTGACCGGCAAGTTCCTGCTCGATCGCTCGCGCCGGCGCATGGAACAAGCGCGGCAACGCATGCGCGCCCGCGGCCTGCCCGAAGCCGAGCTGGAGGACCAGCTGTACTGGGACAGCCTGACCTTCGACGCCGTCAAGCAGTGGCGCGTCGTCCATTTCCCGATCACGCTGGCGTTCGCCGTCCTGGCCACGGCGCACATCGTGGCGATCTTGCTGTTCTGGGGCTGGCGATGAAGAAGCGCCCGCCGGTGCTGTGGATCGTCGTCGCGCTGAACCTCGCCGTGCTGGTTGCGCTGGCCTTCGTCTACCCGCACCTGATGGTGAGCCCGGGGCCGCTGGTGAAGGGACACGAAGACCTGGCCACCGATTGCTTCGCCTGCCACGCCGCCTGGCGCGGCGCGGCGGCGCAGCGCTGCACCGAATGCCACGTCGTGGCCGATGTCGGACTGAAGACGACGCTGGGCGTGCCGATTGCGGCGCGCACCGTCAAGGTGTCGTTCCACCAGGAGCTGATCGAGCAGGACTGCACCGCCTGCCACAGCGACCACCAGGGCCCCCGGCTCACGAAGCGCAGCCGCAAGCCGTTCTCGCACGCGCTGCTGAAGGTTCCGGTGCGCCAGCTGTGCTCGTCATGCCACGCCGCCCCGAACGACACCGTGCACCGCGACCTGAAGGTGGAATGCAGCCAGTGCCACGGCGACAAGGCCTGGAAGCCGGCGCAGTTCGACCACCGGCTGCTGGCGGCGGCCGTTCTCGAGCGTTGCGAGAGCTGCCACAACGCGCCCAACGACCGCCTGCACCGCCAACTGCGCGGCGGCTGCAAGTCGTGCCACCGCACCGACGCGTGGAAGCCGGCCACCTTCGACCACGACAAGCACTTCGTGCTCGACCGCGACCACCAGGCGTCGTGCGAGACCTGCCACAGGAACCACGACTACGGCCGCTACACCTGCTACGGCTGCCACGAGCACTCGCAGGCGAAGGTGCGCGCCAAGCACGTCAAGGAAGGCATCGCGGACTTCGAGAACTGCGTCGAGTGCCACCGCGACCCGCGCGCCGAGCCCGCCAAGGGACGCGGGCGCGAGCCGGGCGGGCGCGACAAGGGCGGGCGGGACAAGGGCGGGCGGGACAAGGGCGAGCGGGAGCGCGAGCGGGATCACAAGCGCGACTGAAATCGAAGCGCCTGCCTTCCGGTCGACCGGCGCCGGGCGGCGCCGGGCGGCGCCAGCCAGCGCCCGTCGATCGACCGCGGTGGACCTCGCTGCGCCCGCAGGCGAATTGCGGTGAACTGCGGCCAACTGCGGCCGACTGCGGCCGGCTCGTCACCGGCCGCTGCCGGCGGCTACGCCGCCGCTTCGCCCAGCGTCACTGCGTGCAGGCCGGCCGAGCGCAGCGCCGCCAGGAGCGGGGGCAGCACCTCCACCGACACCGGCGTGCCGGCCGCACTGCGCGCGGCGTCGCCGTCGTGCAGCAGCAGGATGTCCCCGGCGGCCATGCGCCGCGTCAGCCGGCGCAACACGGCGCCCGGATCCCGGCGCACCGAGTCGTGGCCGCGGCGCGTCCAGCACGCCTGGCGCAGCTCGAGCCCGTGCAGGATCGGATCGAGCCAGGGATTGCGGAAGCCCCCCATCGGCCGGAAGTAGCGCGGCCGCCGCCCGGCGAGCTCGGCCAGCGTCTCCTGCGCCGCCGCGATGTCGGCGCGCAAGCGCGCGTAGCCGAACATCGCGGTGGCGTGCGAGTGCGAGTCGCCGTGGTTTTCCACCGCATGGCCGCGCTCGGCGATCTCGCGCACCAGCGCCGGCAGCGCCCGCGCCCGGCGGCCGATGCAGAAGAACGTGGCACGCGCGCCGGCCGCGTCGAGCAGGTCCAGCACGCGCGGCGTCGTCTCGGCGTCGGGGCCGTCGTCGAAGGTCAGCGCCACCTGGCGCCGCGCCACCGCGGCCGCGGGCAGGCGAACGACGTTCGGCCCGAGGATGCTCGAGCCCGGCGTCAGACCGCCGGCCAGCAGCCAGGCGTGGCTGGCCGCCACCGCGCCCAGCGCCCAGGGCCACAGCATCGGGTCGACCAGCGCCGCTGCCGCGGCCGCGCCATGCCCTGCCACGGTGAGCCGGACCGACGGCGCCGGGCGCCACGAGCCGCCGCTCGCGCGCGCACCGCCGGTGCCCAGGGGCCGCAGGCTCTCGGCGGCCGCCTCGGCCGAGGGGTTGGCGGTACCGGCTTCTCCTTGCATGGGAATCGAACGGAAGGGCGCGAAAACGAGGGCTCTGTCGAGGCGCGGGAGGCGCGGCCGATCGTAACCGCGAGGCTCCGGCGCGGCCCGCCCACCCGTCCCGCAGCGCGGGCATCAGCGTGGCGAATCCCTCCACTGCCCCCTCGCGCTGCCCCCCGCGCTGCCCCTCGCGCTGCCCCTCGCGCTGCCCCTCGCGCTGCCCCTCGCGCTGCGCCGGCACCGCGCGCCGGCGGCGAACCCCGGCCCCGGCGGCCCCGAGGTCGAAGCGAGCGGCGCGGAAGTCCTAGACTCCTCGGCCCCGCAAACGAGCGAAGGCGAAGCGACTTGGACCTTGACGTCCTCATCAGCGAGGTCGGTCCGCGCGACGGGCTGCAAAGCGTCGAGGCGACGATGCCCACGGCGCGCAAGCTCGCGTGGATCGACGCGCTCGCCGCGGCGGGCCTGCGCGAGATCGAAGTCGGCTCCTACGTCCCCGCAAAGCGGCTGCCGCAGATGGCCGACGTGAGCCAGGTCGTGCGGCACGCGCTCGGCAAGCCCGGCCTCGAGGTGATGGCGCTGGTGCCGAACCGGCGCGGCGCCGAGGCGGCGCTGGCCGACGGCGTGCACGCGCTGACGCTGCCGGTTTCGGCAAGCGCCGCGCACTCGCTGGCCAACGTGCGCAAGACGCCCGGGCAGATGGTGGCCGAAGTGCGTGAGGTGGTCGCGCTGCGCAACGAGCGGGCGCCGCGGGCGCGGGTGGAGACCGGCATCTCCACCGCGTTCGGCTGCACGCTGCAAGGCGCCGTGCCCGAAGACGATGTGGTGCGGCTGGCGGCGGCGCTGGCCGAAGCCGGCGCCGATTCGATCGGCCTGTCGGACACCACCGGCATGGCCAACCCGGCGCAGGTGCGGCGCCTCTTCGAGCGCGTGCGCGCCGAGATCGGCCAGCGCACCGGCGCGGCGCACATGCACAACACGCGCGGCCTCGGCCTGGCGAACTGCCTGGCCGCCTGGGACGTGGGCGTGCGCACCTTCGACAGCTCGCAAGGCGGCCTCGGCGGCTGCCCCTACGCGCCCGGTGCCTCGGGCAACGTCGTCACCGAAGACCTCGTCTTCATGTTCGAGGCGATGGGCGTTCGCACCGGCGTCGACCTCGAGCGGCTCTTCGCCGCCCGCGCCGTTCTGCAGGCCGGGCTGCCGGGCGAGCCGGTCTACGGCATGACGCCCGAAGCCGGCCTGCCCAAGGGCTTCGTCGCGGCCGGCGGCGACCGGCCCGCGGGCGCTTTCGCGCGGGCGCCGAGGCAGCCATGACCGACGCCCCTGCTCCCGCCGCGCTGCCGCTGGCCGGCCTGCGCGTCGTCGAATTCACGCACATGGTGATGGGGCCGACCTGCGGCCTCATCCTCGCCGACCTCGGCGCCGAGGTCATCAAGGTCGAGCCGCTGGGCGGCGACAGCACGCGCCGGCTGCTCGGCTCGGGCGCCGGCTTCTTCGGCATCTTCAACCGCAACAAGAAGAGCCTCGCCGTCGACGTGAAGGACGCGCGCGGCCGCGAGGTCGTGCTGCGCCTCGTCGGCGGCGCCGACGTGTTCAGCGAGAACTTCAAGGCCGGCACGATGGACAAGCTCGGCCTCGGCTACGCGGCGCTGTCGCGCCTGAACCCGCGCCTCGTCTACGTCTCGCATAAGGGCTTCCTGCCCGGCCCCTACGAGCACCGCACGGCGCTGGACGAGGTGGTGCAGATGATGGGCGGCCTGGCCTACATGACCGGCCCCGAGGGGCGGCCGCTGCGCGCGGGCACCAGCGTCAACGACATCATGGGTGGCATGTTCGGCGCCATCGGCGCGCTGGCGGCCCTGAGCGCGCGCGAGCGCACCGGGCGCGGCCAGGAAGTGCAAAGCGCGCTCTTCGAGAACAACGTCTTCCTCGTCGCGCAGCACATGATGCAGTACGCGGTGAGCGGCAAGCCGGCCGCTCCGATGCCCAGCCGCATCAGCGCCTGGGCCGTGTACGACGTGTTCACGGTGAAGGGCGGCGAACAGATCTTCCTCGCCGCCGTCAGCGACACGCAATGGGCACTGCTGTGCGACGAGTTCGGCTTTGCCGACCTGAAGGCCGATGCGCGCCTGGCGAGCAACAACGCCCGCGTGCAGGCGCGCGGGTGGCTGCTGCCGCTGTTGCGCGAGCGCTTCGCCGCGTTCGGCGCCGCGGAGCTGGGCGCGCGCTTCGAGAAGACCGGCCTGCCGTATGCGCTGATCACGCGGCCCGAAGACCTCTTCGACGATCCGCACCTGCTGGCCACCGGCGGCCTCGCTGCGGTGAACCTGCCGGCCGACGCCAGCAGCGCCGGCCGCGCCGTGGCCACGCGAACGCCGCTGCTGCCGCTTGCGCTGGGCGGCCGGCGCCTGCCCTTGCGCGCCGCGCCGCCGGCGCTGGGCGAGCACACGGCAGCACTGCTCGGCGCACTGGGCTACTCGCAGGCCGAGATCACCGCGCTGCAGCGCGCCGGGGTCGTCGGCGCCCATCCCGAGGCCGCCGCGAGCGCCGGCAACGAGCCGAGCGGCGCCTGAAGGAGGCGCCGCCGCGGCGAGGCACGCCCGCTGCGCCAGCGGGCGGCCTGCACGCGGCATACGCGCGGCCTACGCGCGGCCAATATGTGGCCCCTATGCGGCCTATACGCGGCCTATACGCGGCCCATACGCGGCCTGCACGCCGCCTTCACGCCGCGCGGGTGCGCGGCTTCGCCGCCGCCGTGCGGGCGCGCAGGAACGCCTTGCGGTCGTCGGCCTTGCGCTCGATCTGGCGCGCGATGCTGCCGCACACCAGGTCGCACAGGGCGTAGACCGAGTCGTCGGCGATGCGGTAATACACCGCCGTGCCGCGTGCCTCGCGCTGCACGAGGCCGTGCTGCATCAGCGTGGCCAGGTGGCGCGACGCGTTGGCCGAAGTGCACTCGCACGCCTGCGCCAGGTCACCGACGTTGCGTTCGCCGCGGCGAAGCTGGTTGAGGATCATGAGGCGCGTCGGCTCGGACAGCGCCTGGAAATACGCGGCCACTTGCGCCAGCGCTTCGGGGGGCAGACCTTCCATGACAGGGCAGGCGGTGAGAAGGCGTCCGGAGGGAAGAGCGCAAGCCGGCGAGGCGCCGCGGCCGCGCCGGCGCGCCGGCGCCATAGCGGAACCGGCGGCTGCGCACGAGTCGCATTCTAGGTTGGCGCCTCTGTTCTTGCTCAATCGCTTGATTGACTATTTGCTTGTGTAGTTAAATAATAACCCAACGTCGAAGTCCTGACACGCCTGCGAACCGAGAACGATGCTGCCGACCCGCCTGACGCTCGAACCGCGCCGCCCGGCGCGCCCTGCCCGCCCTGCGCGGTCCCTCCGCCGCGGCCGCATGCCGGTGCTGGCGGCTCTGGCGGTCGCGCTGGCGGCGGCGGCGGCGGCCTTCGCCGTCGCGCTGCCCGGCGGGGCCCGGGCGAACGCGGCTGCCGGCTCCGGCACCGCAACCGGGCAGGCCGTGCCGGCGTTGGCCAGCGTCACCGTCGCCGCCGGCGTCGCCGCCGAGGCCGCGGTGTTCGACGGCGTCGTCGAGGCGGTGCGCCAGACGGTGCTGGCGGCGCAGGTGCCCGGCGCCGTGGTGGCGCTGGCGGTGAAGGCCGGCGACCGCGTCAAGGCCGGCCAGGTGCTGATGCGCCTGGACGCCCGCGCCGCCGAGCAGCAGGCCGGCGCCGCGGCGGCGCAGGTGCTGGCCGCGCGTGCACTGCTCGACGCCGCCGCCGGCGAATACCAGCGGCAGCAGCAGCTGCACGCGCAGAACTACATCAGCGCCGCGGCACTCGAGCGCGCCAAGGCGCAGTTCGAGTCGGCGCAGGCGCAAGCCGCGGCGCAGGTGGCCGCGGCCGGGGCAGCGCGCACGGAATCGGGCTTCTATGTCGTGCGGGCGCCTTACGACGGCGTCGTCTCCGAAGTGCCGGTGGTGCTGGGCGACATGGCGATGCCGGGCCGCGCGCTGGCGACGCTGTACGACCCCGCAGCGATGCGCGTGAGCGCCGCCGTGCCGCACAGCGCTGCACCGCGCGCCGCGGCCGGTACTGCCGCGACGAATGCGGCCGGCGCAGGCGCTGCCGCCGCCGCTGCCCCGGCTCCGATGGCCGAGATCCCCGGCGCCGCGCCCGAGCGCATCGCGCCGTTGCGCTGGCAGGCGCTGCCGGCGGCCGACCCGGCCACGCACACCGTGACGCTCAGGCTCGACTTGCCCGCTGGCACTGCCGCCGTGCCCGGTGCGTTCGCGCGCGTGTGGCTGCCCGGCCGCGCTGCCACGGCAACTGCCGCAACCGCCAGTGCCAGCGCCGTCGCCGGCGCCGACGCGACGCGCCTGGCCGTGCCGGCGCGGGCCATCGTGCGCCGCGCCGAACTCACCGCCGTCTACGTGCTCGCCGCCGACGGCCGGCCGCTGCTGCGCCAGGTGCGCCTGGGGCGCGCCGACAGCGAGCTCGTCGAAGTGCTGTCCGGCGTCGCGGCCGGCGAGCGCGTGGCGCTCGACCCGCAAGCGGCCGCACGCGTGCGCTGAAGCGGCGCCGGCAGCGACGTCCCGCGAGCCAACGCGACCGAACCCTCATTGCCACAGAAGGAGACAAGCCATGGCCCACGTCGTCGTCCTCGGTGCCGGTCTCGGCGGCATGCCTGCCGCCTTCGAGTTGCGCGCGGCGCTGCGGCCGGCGCACAGCGTCACGGTCATCAACGCGATCGACCGCTTCCAGTTCGTGCCTTCGAACCCGTGGCTCGCGGTGGGTTGGCGCGACCGCGACAGCATCACGCTGCCCATCGGCCCGGCGCTGGCGAAGAAGGGCATCGCCTTCATCGCCCAGGCCGCCACGCGCATCGACGCCGAAGGCCAGGCCGTCGAACTCGCCGACGGCCAGCGCGTGCCCTACGACTACCTCGTCATCGCCACCGGGCCGCGGCTGGCATTCGAGGAGGTGCCCGGCAGCGGGCCGCTGGCCGGCGGCCACACCCAGTCGATCTGCACCACCGACCACGCGGCGCAGGCGCTCGAGGTGTACGAGCGCTTCGTCGGCGACCCCGGCCCGGCGATCATCGGCGCGCTGCCCGGCGCCTCGTGTTTCGGGCCGGCCTACGAGTTCACCTTCATCTTCAGCCGCGACCTGCAGAAGAAGCGCCTGCGCCACAAGGTGCCGATCACCTTCGTCACCGCCGAGCCGTACATCGGCCACCTCGGCCTGGGCGGCGTCGGCGACTCCAAGAGCATGCTCGAGAGCGAGCTGCGCAACCACGACGTGAAGTGGATCTGCAACGCCCGCGTCACCAAGGTCGAGGCCGGCAAGATGTTCGTCACCGAGCTCGACGACATGGGCCAGGTCAAGCGCGAGCACGAGCTGCCGTTCAAGTACAGCATGATGCTGCCGGCGTTCAAGGGCGTCGACGCGGTGGCCGGCGTCGAGGGCCTGTGCAACCCGCGCGGCTTCGTGCTGATCGACGAGCACCAGCGCAGCAAGAAGTACCGCAGCATCTTCGCCGCCGGCGTCTGCGTGGCCATTCCGCCGGTGGAAGCCACGCCAGTGGCCACCGGCGCGCCGAAGACCGGCTACATGATCGAGTCGATGGTCTCGGCGATCGTCGAGAACATCGCCGCCGAGCTCGACGGCCGCCCCGCCACCGCCAAGGCCACCTGGAACGCGGTGTGCCTGGCCGACATGGGCAACACCGGCGCCGCCTTCGTGGCCCTGCCGCAGCTGCCGCCGCGCAACGTCAACTGGTTCAAGAAGGGCAAGTGGGTGCACCTGGCGAAGATCGCCTTCGAGAAGTACTTCCTCTACAAGATGAAGACCGGCCACTCCGAGCCGTTCTACGAGAAGACGGTGATGCACGCCTTGGGCATCACGCGGCTGATCGGGCGCTGAGGCGGCAGGGCCGCGCACACCGATGTCCGATTCAGAACGCCCTGCCGACACGGCCGGCCAAGGCGGCCAGCCCGTCCCGCTCGGGGTCTCCGGCCGCATCGCGCGCTTCTTCCAGGGCGCGCACCTGACGCCGCTGCTGGCCGCGCTGGCGCTGCTGCTGGGCGCCTTCGCGGTGTTCGTGACGCCGCGCGAGGAAGAGCCGCAGATCGACGTGACGATGGCCAACGTCATCATCCCGTTCCCCGGCGCCGCCGTGCGCGACGTGGAGCAGATGGTGGCGCAGCCGGCCGAGCAGGTGCTGGCGCAGATCGCCGGCATCGAGCACGTGACCAGCGTCGCGCGCCCGGGCGTGGCCATCGTCACCGTGCAGTTCAAGGTCGGCGTGCCGCGCATCGAGGCGCTGGTGCGCCTCTATGACACGGTGAACGCCAACGCCGACTGGCTGCCCGCGGGCCTGGGGGTGGGCGAGCCGATCATCAAGCCCAAGGGCATCGACGACGTGCCCATCGTCACGCTGACGCTCTTCGCCAAGGATCCGCAAGGCAGCGCCTTCGACCTCGAGCGCGTGGCGCACACGCTGGAGTCCGAACTCAAGCGCGTGAGCGGCACCCGCGAGGTGGCCACCGTCGGCGGCCCCGGCCGCGCCGTGCGCGTGGAAGTGGACCCGGCGCGCCTGGCCGGCACCGGCGTCACGGTGAGCGACCTGCGCCAGGCACTGCAGTCGGCCAACCTGGGCGCGCCGGTGGGCACGCTGCTGGGCGGCGACCGCGCCGTGGCCGTCGAAGCGGGACCGTACCTGCGCGACGCGCGCGACGTGGGCGAGCTCGTCGTCGGCGTGCGCAACGGACGCCCGGTGTTCCTGCACGACGTGGCCAGCGTCGTCGACGGGCCTTTGCCGCCACAGCGCTACGTGTGGCACGGCATCGGCGCCGGCAGCGCCGACGCAAACGGCGGCGGCGCCGCCGGCAAGCCCGGCAGCGCCGCGGGCGTGCGGCCCGGCAGCGAATACCCGGCCGTGACGATTAGCGTCACCAAGAAGCCGGGCGAGAACGCCATCGCCGTGGCCGATGCGGTGATGAGGCGCGTCGGCGCGCTGCGCAACACGCTGATCCCGCACGACGTGCAGGTCAGCACGACGCGCAACTACGGCGCCACCGCCAACGACAAGGCGATGCAGCTCATCCGCAAGCTGCTGTTCGCCACCGCGTCGGTGGTGGCGCTGGTCTTCGTGGCCCTCGGCCGGCGCGAGGCGGCCATCGTCGGCGCCGCCGTGGTGCTGACGCTGGCGCTGACGCTGTTCGCGTCGTGGGCCTGGGGGTTCACGCTCAACCGGGTGTCGCTGTTCGCGCTGATCTTCTCGATCGGCATCCTCGTCGACGACGCCATCGTGGTGGTCGAGAACATCCACCGCCACATGGCGCTGCATCCGGGCAAGCCGCTGGTGGAGTTGATCCCCGCCGCGGTCGACGAAGTGGGCGGGCCGACGATCCTCGCCACCTTCACCGTCATCGCCGCGCTGCTGCCGATGGCCTTCGTCAGCGGGCTGATGGGGCCGTACATGGGACCGATCCCGATCAACGCCAGCCTCGGGATGCTGCTGTCGCTGGCGGTGGCCTTCGTCGTCACGCCGTGGCTGGCGCGGCTGTGGCTGAAGCACGGCGGCCACGGCGGCGGCGAAGCGCACGCGGCGCCTTCGCGCCTGGGGCCGTTCTTCGAGCGCCTCTTCGCGCGCGTCTTCCGGCCGCTGCTCGATGCGCGCCGCGGCCGGCGCAGCCGCGCGCTGCTGGGCGTGGCGGTGGCCGGGCTGATCGCGCTGTCGCTGGTGCTGCCCGTGCTCGGCCTGGTCGTGCTGAAGATGCTGCCCTTCGACAACAAGTCGGAGTTCCAGGTGGTGGTGGACATGCCCGCCGGCACGCCGGTGGAGCGCACGGCGGCGGTGCTGCGCGAGATCGGCGCCCACCTGGCACAGCAACGCGAGGTCACCGACTACCAGGCCTATGCCGGCACCGCGGCGCCGATCAACTTCAACGGCCTCGTGCGCCAGTACTACCTGCGCGCCGGCGGCGAAGTGGGCGACCTGCAGGTCAACCTCGTCGACAAGCACGCGCGCAAGGAACCCAGCCACGCCATCGCCACGCGCGTGCGCCCGGCGCTGCAGGCCATCGGCCGCCGGCACGGCGCCAACGTCAAGGTGGTGGAAGTGCCGCCGGGGCCGCCGGTGCTCTCGCCGATCGTCGCCGAGGTCTACGGCCCCGAGGCGGCCGGCCGCCGCGAGGTGGCGCTGGCCGTGCGGCGCGTGTTCGAGGGCACCGCCGGCGTCGTCGACGTCGACGACTCGGGCATCGCCGCGGCACCGCGCAAGCTGCTGCTGGTGGACCGGCGCAAGGCGGCGATGCTCGGCGTGCCGCAGGCGGCCATCGTCGCCACGCTGCGCACCGGACTCACCGGCGACGCCGCCACCTACCTGCACGACGCGAGCAAGTACCCGGCCGCGGCGACGCTGCAGCTTCCGGCCGAAAGCCACGGCAACCTCGACGCGCTGCTCGCGCTGGGCGTGCGCGGCGCCGCCGGGCAGGTGGTGCCGATCCGCGAGCTCGTGCGCGTCAGCGACACCGAGCGCGAGCAGCCGCTGCTGCACAAGGACGGGCTGCCCGTGCACCTGGTCACCGGCGACGTGGCCGGCGCCATCGACAGCCCGCTGTACGGCATGTTCAAGATGCGCCGCGCGCTGGCCGACATCGCCACGCCCGGCGGCGGGCGCCTGGGCGAGACCTTCATCGCCCAGCCCGCCGAACCGTGGCGCGAGTACGCGCTGAAGTGGGACGGCGAGTGGCAGATCACCTACGAGACCTTCCGCGACATGGGCGCCGCCTACGCGGTGGGCCTGGTGCTGATCTACCTGCTGGTGGTGGCGCAGTTCTCGCAGGGCGCGAGCAGCGCGCCTGGCCGCGCCGGCGTGCCGACGGTGCACCCCTACGTCACGCCGCTCATCATCATGGCGCCGATCCCGCTGACGATCGTCGGCGTGATGCCCGGGCATGCGCTGCTGGGCGCGCAGTTCACCGCCACCAGCATGATCGGCATGATCGCGCTGGCCGGCATCATCGTTCGCAACTCGATCCTGCTGGTGGATTTCATCCGCGCCCAGGTCGACAGCGGCATGCCGCTGGAAGAGGCGGTGGTGCGCTCGGCCGCGACGCGCGCGCAGCCGATCGTGCTGACGGGCCTGGCGGCGATGCTGGGCGCCTTCTTCATCCTCGACGACCCGATCTTCAACGGCCTGGCGATCTCGCTGATCTTCGGCATCTTCGTCAGCACGGTGCTGACGCTGGTGGTGATTCCGCTGCTGTACTTCGTGGCCTGCCGGCGGCCGCGGCCGGCGGCATCGTCTTCATCCGCGCCGTCTTCGCCCGCGCATCCTTCTTCGTCCAACCCCACTCCCCAAGGAGCTTCCTCATGACCTCGTGGCAACTCGTTCGCTTTTTTGCCGGTGCTTTCGTGCTGCTGTCGCTGGCGCTCGGCGTGCCGGGCAGCCCGCTGTTCGTCAGCCAATGGTGGCTGGCGTTCACCGCCTTCGTCGGCATCAACCTGCTGCAAAGCGCGCTGACGCGCTGGTGCATGATGGAGTCGCTGTGGCGCAAGCTGGGGATTCGCCCCGGCTGCTGAGCGCCACCGTTCACCAAGGCCCGCGCGCGCGGGCCTGCGGAGCGCGCAGCATGGCCTTCACCGACGCCGCCGCAACCTGGAATCGCCGCTTCGCCGGCGAGACGTTCCTCTTCGGCACCGAGCCCAACGCCTGGCTGCGCGCGCACGCCGGCTGGCTGGCACCGGGCTCGCGCGTGCTCTGCGTGGCCGACGGCGAAGGCCGCAACAGCGTCTTCCTGGCCCGGCAGGGCCACCGCGTCGAGGCCTTCGACATCGCCGCCAACGCGGTGGCGAAGGCGCAGGCCTTCGCGGCGCGCGAAGGCGTGCAGGTCGGATACGCGCTCGCCGATTGCGATTCGTACGCCTGGCCCTCGATGCCCGGCGACGCGTTCGACGCGGTCGCGGCCATCTTCGTGCAGTTCGCCGACCCGCCGCAGCGGCAGCGCCTGTTCGCCAACATGGTGCGCGCGCTGAAGCCCGGCGGCTTGCTGCTGCTGCACGGCTACACGCCCAAGCAGCTGGAGTACCGCACCGGCGGCCCGCCGATCCTCGAACACCTGTACACCGAGGCGATGCTGCGCGAAGCGTTCGCCGGCAGCGCCGAGATCGTCGAGCTCACCGAATACGAAGCCGAGATCCACGAAGGCAGCGGCCACAGCGGCCGCTCGGCGCTGCTGGGCCTGGTGGCGCGGCGGCCGGCGTGATGCCGGCAGCCTCGGTCGCCGCGCAACGCCGTTCGCGCCGTTCGCGCCGTGAGGGTCCGGGCTCCTAGTTGATCGGCAACTCGATGCGCGTTTCGCGCCAGCGCACGATGGCCGACTTCGGGCCGATGCGTTCGAGCACGACACCCGGCGCGGCGGTCTCGCCTTCGCGAACGACCATGCCGTTGATGACGACGAAGCGGCTGGCCGGCTGGTCGGAGTAGATCGCGCCGCCGATCAGCATCTGCGGCAGTTCGGACCGCTGCTGGGCGGGCAGGTCTGCCAGCAGCGTGGGCTTGGCCGGCGCCGGGGCCGCGGAAGGGGTTGCGGGCGCTGACGGTGCGGATGGGGCGGACGGGGCGGACGGCGACGCAGACCCGGGGGTCGACCGGGGACCCGGCGCGGCCGCCGGACCCGCAGTTCCGGCGTCAGGTGCTTGCGGCCGTGCAGGCGCGACTCCGCCGGTCTGTGCGGGAACAGGTTGCGAGCCTGTGGCTGCGGCGCCGTGGGGCGGCAGGAGTGGCGCCGGTGGCGCCTGGGGTGCCGGCGGCGCCGGCGGCGCTGCTGCTGCTGCTCGCGGTGATGGCGGTGATGGCAGTGGTGGCGGTGAGGCTGGTGATGGTGGTGGCGCAGGCGGCGCAGGCGGCGCCACGAGCAGCGGCGGCCCGGCGGGTGGCGGTGGTGTTTGCGAGGTCGGCGATGGCGCGGCCGCGACCACGGCCGGCTCGCCCGCGCTCGCACCCGTGCCTTGGCGATTGGCGATGCCGGCCGCGCCCGCCGCGACCGCGTCGCGCGAGCGGCCGGCGCTCCACCACCAGGCCAGCCCGCCCAGCACGATCACCGCCGCGGCCGCGATGACGCCGAACCGCAGCGCCCTGGCGCCGCGCGCCGGCGGCTCGTCGCCGATGCCCACCGGCACCGCCTGCGCATGCAGCCCGGGCACCTGGCCGCGTTCGCGCTCGCTCTCGGCGCGGCGCAGGGCGTCGAGGATGTACGACATCGTTCAGCGCCCCGGCGCGCTGGCCGCGGCCGCCGCGGCGACCGGCGCGGAGGGCGCCGCGGAGGGCGCTGCGTTGGCGAGGGCGCCCCGCGCTGCCGGGGCGGATGTTGCTGTCGCCGCGCCGGCCGCTGAACCGGCGGCCGCTTCGCGCGGCAGCGGCCGCCGCAGCGCCGGCTCGTCGAAGCCCACGGTGCCGCGGCCCAGCTGCATCATCGTCACCGGGCCCAGCAAGCCGTCGGGCGGCAGGCCCTGCGCCACCTGGTAGGCCCAAAGGCGGTCGCGCAGCGGCTGGCCGGCGTCGCGCACGCCGGCGTCGACGAGGCGCTCGTTCACCCACGCGCGCGCGCTGGCCGGCAATGCTGCCGGGGGCAGCGCGGCGGCGGCATCGCGCCAGCCGGGCGGCGTGCGCCACAGCGTCGCGAAGTCGCCGCGCCACACCGTCGCCAGCGCCGCGAGACTCAGGCGCCAATGGCGGCCGTGCGTTTGCAGCGTCGCCCCGCGCTCGTCCAGCGCCACCAGCAACGCCACCACCGGCGGCTCGTCGCGCTGGCGCAAGAACACGAGGCCGGGTCGGTCGAGCTGCCGCACGGCGGCCAGGCCGCCGCGCGTGCGGTGGCAGGCCAGGCCCGCGGCGGGCGCGGCTTTCGTGCAGACATCGCCTTCGGCCAGCGGCGCGTGCCACGCCATCGCCAGGGCACGCCACGCGCTCGCCTCGTCGGCCCAGGCGGCCGCCAGCACCATCGCCGGGTCCTCGTCGCGCGAGAGCGTGTCGGCCGGGACGGCAAGGGCCGCACCCGCGGCGAGGCGGCCTGCCGGGCCGGCGGCCGCTGACGATGCGCTGCCGCCGCTGCCGGCGATCGCGCTGGCGCTGCCCGACCCCGTGACCGCCCCCGCGGTGCGCATGGGCGGTGGCAGCGCCGCCGCTGCCGCCGCCGCCGACCCGGCCGCGGCCACCGAAGACGCTGCCCCCATCGCACCGTTTGCGCCGCTGCTGCCGCCATGCAGCCAGCCGTCGCGCCAGGCCCACGCGCCCAGCGCCAGGCCGATCGCGCCGCCCGCCACCACCGCCGCGGCGACGCGCGCCCCGGGCCGCGCCAAGGCGTTGCGCCACGAGCCCTCGACGGCCGGGCGGCCGCTGCCGGCCGACGACCCCAGCGGTGCCGGCCGACTCGGGCTGCCCGAGGACGAGGCAGCCGGCCTCGTGCTGCGCGAAGAGCCCGGCTCGACACCCGCCGCGCGCGCCGCCGCCCGCGCGCCGCCGCCGCGGCGCACGTCGAACACCTCGCGCGCGGCCTGCTCGACCATCGCCCGGTCGACCTGGTTGCGGCCGTGCGCATAGGCGCCCAGCATGGCGCGGCCGGCGAGCAGGTTGATCCGCCGCGGCACGCCGCCGGTGAGCTGGAACAGGCGCGACATCGCCTCGGGCTCGAACGGCACGCTGGTGCCACCGCTGGCGCCCGCCACCGCCAGGCGGTGCTGCACGTAGCGCACCGTCTCGCCTGCCGTCAGCGCCCCGAGATGGCAGCGGGCGATGACGCGCTGCGCCAGTTGTTCGAGTCCGGGGCTGGCGAGCATGTCGCGCAGCTCGGGCTGGCCGATGAGGATGATCTGCAGCAGCTTGCGCTCGTGCGTCTCGAGGTTGGTGAGCAGGCGCAGCTGCTCCAGCACGTCGGGGGCGAGGCTTTGCGCCTCGTCGATGATGAGCACGGCGCTGCGCCCGGCGGCGTGCGCGGCGAGCAGGAAGCGGTTGATCGCGTCGACGTAGGTCTTCACCGTCGGCGCCGCGGCCGCTTGGCCGGCGCTCACCTGCGCCTCGCTGGCGCCGGCCAGCGCCGGCTCGGCCAGCGCCACGTGGAACTCCTCGCACACCGACTGCAAGAGCTCGCTGACGGTGAGCTTGGGGTTGAAGATGTACGCGACGTCGCAATGGCGGGGAATCTGCTCGAGGAAGGCGCGGCACACCGTCGTCTTGCCGGCGCCGATCTCGCCGGTGAGCAGCACGAAACCGCCGCCGCCGCCGACGCCGTACAACAGGTGCGCCAGCGCCTCGCGGTGCTTCTCGCTCATGAACAGGAAGCGAGGGTCCGGCGCGATGGAGAACGGATCCTTGCTGAGCCCGAAGAACTCGGCGTACATGAGGCAAGGATAACGAGGGCGGGCGGCGCGGCGCCGCCGGCTCCCCGCGCCTAGGATCCGGCAGCGCCGCGGCCCTTGGCCTCGGACACCGTCGCCGGCTCGGCGCGGTAGAGGCCGGGGAACTGCCGCTGCAGGGCGGCCACCTTGGGCAGGTCGTGCACGACGATGTACGGGTGGTCCGGATGGCGGACGAGGAAGTCCTGGTGGTAGTCCTCGGCCGCGAAGAACGCCTTGCCCGGTTCGATCGTGGTGACGATCGGCGCGCCGAACACCTTCGCCGCGCCGAGTTGCGCGATGTAGGCGCGCGCGAGGCGCGCCTGTTCGTCGTCCTGCGGGAAGATCGCCGAGCGGTATTGCGGGCCGAAGTCCGGCCCCTGGCGGTCGAGCTGCGTCGGGTCGTGCACCACCGAGAAGAAGACCTGCAGCAGCCGCTCGTAGCTGACCTGCTGCGGGTCGAAGGTGACCTGCACCGCCTCGGCGTGCCCGGTGTCGCCGCGGCCGACCTTGTCGTAGACCGCCGTGCCCTGCTCGCCGCCGGCGTAGCCCGAAACGGCGTTGCGCACGCCGTGGATGTGCTGGAAGACGCCTTGCACGCCCCAGAAGCAGCCGCCGGCGAAGACCGCCGTCTCGCTGCCGCCTGCGCCGGCCGACCGCGCCGCCACGCCTTGCGCGTTGGCATTCGCCAGCGGCGGCACGACGCGGCTGGTGTCGGCGGAACCCGAAGCGAACCAGCCGACGAAGGCCACCAGGGCCAGCGCACCGGCCAGCGCGCCGACGTCGCGCAGCCAGGGCCGGGAGGCACCGGCACCGGCAGCAGGAGCGGCAGCGGCAGCGGCAGCAGGAGCGGCAGCGGCAGCGGGTTCGAGGCGGGCGGAACCGGGCTCGTCGGGCGGCGCGTTCATCGGCGTGGCTCCAGGCTGGCGTGCCCGCCAGTGTGCCGGGCGCGCCGTGGCTACTCGAACTTCAGGGGCTCCAGGTCGAGCTCGGCGCCACTGCCGCGCTGCGTCTCGATGAACTCGTCCATCGCCGCCGGGCCGACCAGCTCCTTCACCTCGACCTTGTGGTCGACGAAGAACGACGAGATCGGCTGCACGCCCGGCTGGGTGGCGGTGATCTCGGCGCTCTTGGCCTCGATGGCCTCGCCCAGTTCGGCCAGCAGCCGCGCCACGCCCGGCGCCGGCGGTGGCGTGACCAGGCCGCGCAGTTGCCGCAGCATGAGCTGCAGGCTCGACAGCGAGAGGTCGCCGATGAAGGGCTCTGGCTGCACCGCGAGCTGATGTTCGAGCGCCGCCAGGTGCTTGAGCACGGCCCGGCTGTCGGGCCGGCTGTCCAGCAGCGCGCCGAGGGCGCGCCGCATCGCCTGGGCGGAAGGGGCGGCCGCGGTCGGCGCCGCAGCACTCGCCGGCGTGTTCCTTGCCGGCCCTGCGGAACCGGTCGCCGGCGGCACACCGGGCAGGGCATCGCGCGCGGCCAGATCGATCTTCAGCTTCGCGCCTTCCCGGCGCAGCCGCAGCTGGTCGACGAAGACGGCGCGCAACAGGCGCCGCGGCGACAGCAAGCCGAGCAGCCGCTTCAATTCGGGGTAGTCGGTCGGGGCGCCGGACGCGGCAGCGGCGCGGCCCGCCGTTTCGTTCCTGAAAGGCGCCCGCCCGACCGCCTTCGACAATGGCTTCGACATCCCTCGCCCATCGGCACGGCGCGGGCGAACTTGAGCCCGAAGCGAGCCGGCATCCGCCTGCAGCGCGGCGCCATGCCGGCGCGGCGGCGTCTCAACGTCCCGCCGCAGCGCCCTCGCCCGGTGCCTTCGCCATCACCTGCAGCGCCGCCGCCGCCAGCGCATCGGCCAGCGCCTGCTTCGGGTGCACCGCCTTGCGCACGCCGGCGCTTTCGAGCAACGCGGCCATCTCGCGGTCGGTGGCACGCACGACGATCGGCAGCAGCGGGTTCAGCGTGCGCGCGGTGTCGATCAACGGCCGCACGTCGGTGCTTTCCGGCACCGCCACCACCAGCAGCCCCGCCTCGGCCACGTGCGCCTGCACCAGGGCCGCCGGGTCGCTGGCATCGCCCAGCACCGCTGGCGTGCCCGCCGCGCGAAGCGCCTCGATGCGCTCACGGTTGCGGTCGACGACGACCAAGGGCACCTGCTCGCGCACGAGCGCGGCGGCGACGGCGCGGCCGACGGCGCCGTAGCCCACGAGCACCGCCTGGCGCGCCAGGAAGCGCCGGTCGGTGCTCATCGGCAGCTCGGCCAGCGGCTCGTCGCGCCGCTCCAGGCGCTGCGCCAGCGCCGAGCGCGAAAGCAGCCAGCGCCGCGCCGGCTCGGCCAACGAGAACAGCAGCGGATTGAGCGCGATCGAGATCAGCGCCGCGGCGACGACGAGACTCGACGCCTCGGGCGGCATCAGGCCGAGCCGGTCGCCCAATGCGAGAAGGATGAACGAGAACTCGCCGATCTGCGCCAGGCTCACCGCGATCGCGAGCGCGCTGGCCAGCGGATAGCGCAGCGCCAGCACCAGCGCCACCGCGGCGAGCGACTTGCCCACCATCACCACGCCCAGCACCGCCAGCACCTGCAGCGGCCGCTCGACGAGGACATGCCAGTCGAACAGCATGCCCACGGCCACGAAGAAAAGCACTGCGAAGGCGTCGCGGAAGGGCAGCGACTCGCCGGCCGCGCGCTGGCTGAACTCCGACTCGCGCAGCACCAGGCCGGCGAAGAAGGCGCCCAGCGCCACCGAGACGCCGAACAGCGCCGCAGCGCCGTAGGCGATGCCCACTGCCACCGCCATCACGCACAGCGTGAACAGCTCGCGCGAGCCGGTCCTCGAGATCTGCCACAGCACCCACGGCAGCAGGCGGCGGCCGCCCAGCAGCATCAGTGCGATGAACGCGGCCACGGCCAGCAGCGTCTGCGCCAGCGTCTGCCACAGCGGCTGCGCGATGCGCGGCGCCGTTGCCGCGGTGGCTGTGGTGGCTGCCGTGGCCGCCGCCGGCTCCAGCAGCCCCGCCACCGCGGGCAGCAGCACCAGCACCAGCACCATGGCAAGGTCCTCGACGACGAGCCAGCCCACCGCGATGCGCCCGTTGCCGCTTTGCAGCGCGCCGCGCGACTCCAGCGCGCGCAGCAGCACCACGGTGCTCGCCACCGACAGCGACACGCCGAACACCAGGGCCGCCGCCGGCCGCCAGCCCCACCAGGCGGCCAGGCCCGCGCCCATCGCGGTGGCCACCGCCATCTGCACCACCGCGCCGGGCACCGCCACCTTGCGCACGGCGAGCAGGTCGCCCAGCGAGAAGTGCAGCCCGACGCCGAACATCAGCAGCATCACGCCGATCTCGGCGAGCTGCGCGGCGATGGCCACGTCGCCGACGAAGCCCGGCGTGTGCGGGCCGATCGCCACGCCGGCGAGCAGGTAGCCCACGAGCGCCGGCAGCTTCAGCCGCGTGGCGATGAGCCCGCACAGCAGCGCCAGCCCGAAGGCGGCCGCCAGCGTGGCGATGAGGGGCATCTCGGCGTGCACGCGGCCCATTCTGCGGCGCGCCTTCAGCCCGATCCGGCTGCCGGCCCCGTGTGGCGTAGGGCTGCTGCGGCCCCGAGCGTTGCGCTGCCGGGCTCGCCGAGTCACAGTGAAGGGACGCGCAGCACCGCCCGCGGCGTTGCGCGCGATGCGACTGCGCTGCGACGAGCCCAGCAACAAAGCCCGGCCGGCGTGTCCGGCAAACAAGGAGACAGCGATGACGATCACGCTTCATTCATGGCCGCGAAGCTCGGGCACGCGCGTGTCCTGGGCCCTGGAGGAACTGGGCATCGCCTACGAGTATGTCCAGCTCGACCCGCACAAGCAGGAGCAGCGCGCGGCGCATCACCTGGCGCTGCATCCGCTGGGCAAGGTGCCCGCCCTCGTCGACGGCGAGGTCACGCTGTTCGAATCGGCGGCGATCCTGCTGCACCTGGGCGAGCGCTACGGCATCGAGCGCCAGTTGTGGCCGGCGGGCACCGGCCAGGCGCGGGCCGACGCCCTGAGCTGGACGCTGTGGGCGATGGTCGACTTCGGCAACAACATGATGCAGTTCGTCTACCACGGTCTCGACTCGCCGGTCTCGTACCGCAGCGCCGACCGCAGCGCCGCCTGCGCCGAGTACAACCGGGCGCATTTCGACCGCGGGCTCGATGCGCTGGAAGAGCGGCTGCGCGAACGGCCGTTCCTGCTCGGCACGTTCTCTCTGGCCGACATTCCGGCGGCGAGCTGGCTGCAGTTGGGCAACCTGTTCGGGGTCGCGACCGGCGCTCGCCCGCGCCTGTCCGACTGGCTGCGCCGCTGCAGCGAGCGGCCGGCCTGCCGGCGCGCGCGCTGACTCAGCGCTCGCTCGAGAGGCTGCTGCGCGCCCGCTGCACCTTGCAGATCTCGAAGCAGGGGCCCGTGCGCGTCATCCGGGCCTGCAGAACCGCACCCCTCAGGCCGCGACGATGCGCAGCCGCGTGATCTCGCTCGGCGCCCCGAAGCGCAGCGGCGGGCCCCAGTAGCCGGTGCCGCGGCTCGTGTACACCCACAACTGCTGCAAGCGGTGCAGGCCGGCCGTGTAGGGCTGCTGCAGGCGGACGAACAGGTTCCACGGCCAGTACTGGCCGCCGTGCGTGTGGCCCGACAGCTGCACGTCGAAGCCCGCCTGGGCCGCGGCCTGCGCGCTGCGCGGCTGGTGCGCCAGCAGCACGCGCACGCCCGCGTCGCCCGGGGCGCCGTCGATTGCGCGCTGCGGGTCGCTGCGGTGGCGCGGGCTGAAGTGGTGCGCGGTGCTGTCGGCCACGCCGGCCAGCACCAGGGTGGCGCCGCCGTGGCGCAGCACCACGTGCTCGTTCATCAGCACCCGCAGGCCCAGCCGCCCGAGCTCGGCGACCCATTCGTCGGCGCCACTGTAGTACTCGTGGTTGCCGGTGACGAAGAAGGTGCCGTGGCGCGAGCGGAGCTGGGCGAGCGGTGCAATGTGCGGCGCCAGGTCCTGCACGCGGCCGTCGACGAGGTCGCCCGTCACTGCCACGGCGTCGGCCTCGAGCCCGTTCACCGCTTCGACGATGGCTTGCAGGTACGGCTGCTTGATCGTCGGCCCGACGTGGATGTCGCTGATCTGCGCGATGGTGAAGCCGTGCAGCGCGGCCGGCAGGCCGGCCACCGGCAGCTCGACCTCGCGCACGCGCGCCGTGCGGCGGGCGTTGAACAGGCCGATGGCCATGAACAGCGCCGCGCCACCGACCACCGCCAAGGCCGACCCTTGCGGCAGCTGCGCGAAGCCGAGCGGCCAGGCGAGCAGCAGCACCGCGTCGCGCAGCAGGGTGAGCACCAGCAGCGTCGAGAACAGGCCCAGCGCCAGCATGCCGGCCCAGGTGAGGCGGTCGGCCAGCGTCCGGCCGCCATCCTTGTCGCGCAAGCGACGGCCGAACCACGCCAGCGGGATCAGGATCGCCGATGCCAGCAGCAGCGCGGCGAAGGACCACGGCGCGAGGGTACCCGGCAGCTCCGGGGCGAGGCGCCAGCCGATGTACAGGTGCAGCAGCGCCAGCAGCCACAGCGGGAACATGGCGCCTCAGATGGTGCTGCAGCGGTCCGGCTTCAAGCGCCGCCGTCGCTGGGCGCTGCGGCTGCAAGGCAGTGCGCCCGTCGCGTTCGCCCGCGCGCCGGCAAGACAGCTCCGTCCACACGGCGGGCGGGGCCTTCGGTTACCGTGGCGCCCGCCCGGAACAACATCCCCTCCAGGAGACTGCGTGTCGACGAGCCGCTTCGAGAGCCTGAAACCGGCGCTGCCGATCCTCTTCGGCGCTTCGCTGATGCTCACCTTCGCGATGGGCCTGCGGCAGAGCCTGGGCATCTTCATGCCCGACCTGACGAAGGGCATCGGCATCTCGGTGTCGGACTTCACCCTCGCCATCGCGGTGCAGAACCTGCTGTGGGGCGTGCTGCAGCCGCTGGCCGGCGCGCTCTCGGTGCGCTTCGGCCTGCGCCCGCTGATGCTGGGCGGCTCGCTGCTGTACCTGCTGGGCATGCTGATGCTGGCCGGCGCCACGGGCATCACCGGCGTGGTGCTCGGCGCTGGCGTCTTCATCGGTGCCTCGATGGCCTGCACCGGCCCGGCGCTGGCCTCGGCCGCGGCGTCGCGCCCGGTCAGCGCGGCGGTGCGCAGCGCGGTGCTGGGCGCCGTGTCGGCGGCCGGTTCGCTGGGCGCGATGCTCGCGGCGCCCATCGGCCAGGCGCTCAACCAGGCCTACGGCTGGCGCGTGGGCGTCATCGGCTTCTCGATCCTGGCCCTGATCATGCTGCCGGCGGCCTGGGTCGCCGGCAAGGTCGACCAGGTGCCGCTGCCGCCGTCGCCCGAGAAGGTGGGCGACAGCGCCGGCGCCGCACTCGGCGCGGCGATCAGGCACGTGCCGTTCGTCGTGCTGACGCTGGCCTTCTTCGTCTGCGGCATGCAGCTGATCTTCCTGACGACGCACCTGCCCTCGTACCTGCAGGTCTGCGGCATGGACCCGATGCTGAGCGCGCAGGCGCTGGGCGTGATCGGCGGCTTCAACGTCCTGGGCAGCCTCTTCTTCGGCTGGGCCGGCGGGCGCTGGAACAAGCTGGTGCTGCTGGGCGGCATCTACGTCGCGCGCTCGCTCGTGCTGCTGTGGTACTTCGCCTCGGCGCCCACGCCGGCGGGCACGCTCGCCTTCGCGGCGCTGATGGGCTTCCTGTGGCTCGGCGTCGGGCC
>JAEUPF010000083.1 GCA_016790425.1 Rubrivivax sp. | reverse complement strand
CCGCGCGCCGCGGGGGCCCGGGGCGCGCGCGCCCCCGGGGCGGGCCGGCGCCCCCCCCACCCCCGCGCCGGTACACCCCCCGCCCCACGACGGGACCTCGCCGACGGTGGCGTCGGCGGCCGCCACGCCCGCGCAGGGCCGCGGCGCGGCCACGAGCGGCTGGCCAGGCACGCTATGGCCCGGCGTGGCCGGCGGCGCGCCGGCCGCGCCCAGCGCCACCGACTGCCGCCGGCCGCCGGCCGCGTTCGAGGTGGCCGGCTACGAGAGCACGGCGCCGATGCCCGGCCGCACGCACCTGCTGCCGATGCCCGCGCGCGCCACCGCGGCGGCGGCAGACGCGCCCGCTGCGCGCAGCGACACGGCGACTGCCGAGGACCGGGCGCGTGCCGTCGCCGGCGCCGCCGCGAGGGCGCGCGCCGACGCCGCCGGCGTGGCCCGTGCCGCAGCGGAAGCGGCGCGCGAACGGCACGCCGCCGCGCCCCCGCCGCCGCCGCCCGCCCCCACGGCAGCGCCGCTGGCGGCACCGGGCCTGCCCGGCGTGGCCCCGGCGCCGTGGAAGCCGCAGCAGCCCATCGCTGCCGGGGCCACCGCGGCCGCCGCGCGCCCTGCTGACGAACCGGTGAGCGCCGGCATGGTCGACGACAACGCCGACTTCGGCGAGTACCTCGCTTACCGCCAGCGCTGGCCGCAGATACCGCGTCGCGACCTCGATGTCGCCGCCCGCGTGCTGCTGGACGTGCGCGACGATGCGGGCCGTGCCGTACCCGATGCGCAGGTGCGCGTGCGCGCCGGCGGCCGCGAGTTGCCGCTGTGGGCCCGCACCGACGCCAGCGGCACCGCGTGGTTGATGCCGCAAGGCGACAGCGCGCTGGCCGCAGCGCAGCGCTACGAAGTCGAAGTCAGCCGCGGCGGCGCCAGCACGCGCGTGCTGTGGCAGCCGGGGCAGAAGGACCGCCTGCAGGCGCGCATCGCCGCTGCGGCCAGCGAGCGCGCGCGCCTCGATCTCGTCTTCCTCGTCGACGCCACCGGGTCGATGGGCGACGAGATCGACAAGCTCAAGCGCTCGATGCGCGAGGTGGCCGAGCAGATCGCGCGCATGCCGGCGAAGCCGGACCTGTGCTTCGGCCTCGTCGCCTACCGCGACCGCGGCGACGAGTTCTTCGTTCGCGGCGCTGACCTGACCAGCGACCTCGGCGCCTTCCGAGCCGTGCTCGAACGGCTGCAAGCCGGCGGCGGCGGCGACTACCCCGAGGCGCTGAACGAGGCGCTGCACACCGCCGTGCACCGCATCTCGTGGCGGGGCGAGGGCACGGCGCGCCTGGTGGTGCTGGTGGCCGACGCGCCGCCGCACCTGGACTACCCCGGGCCGCAGTACGACCAGGACTTGCGCGCGGCGCAGGCGCGCGGCATCAAGCTGTTCAGCGTCGGTGCCAGCGGCCTGAACCCGCAGGGCGAGTACATCTTCCGCCAGATGGCGCAGTTCACCGGCGGCCGCTTCGTCTTCCTCACCTACGAGCAGGCGAACCGGCCTGCCAGCGGCCCCGGTCGCGAGACGGTGCACGACGTTCGCAACTACTCGGTGGAGACGCTGGACAAGCTGCTGGTGCGGCTGGTGGGCGAGGAGATGGCGCGCTGGCCGCAGGCGGCGCCGTGACGTGGCAGGGGAGCGGCCCGGAAGCGGTCTTGAAGCGGTCTTGAAGTGGCCCGGGGCGGCCGCGTAGAATTCGCCGACCGAACGGTCGAACAACGAACGAACGCGCGCGCCGCCAGCGTGCGACGCCTCGCGCGGCCGGACGAAGACGTTAGGAGACAACGTGACCCAGACGACCGCTGCCTCGCCAGGCGCCGCGGGCACGGCCGAAGCGCCGCTGCTCGTCGGCCGCCAAGGCGCCGTGACGACGCTGACGCTGAACCGGCCGGCCTCTCTGAACAGCTTCACCGCGGCGATGCACGCGCTGCTGCTGCCCGCGCTCGAGGCCGCCGCGGCCGACGCGTCAGTGCGCGCCGTCGTCATCACCGGGAGCGGGCGCGGCTTCTGCGCCGGTCAGGATCTCGCGGACCCTGCCATGTCCGGCGCCGCAGGCGACGGATCGCCGGGCGGCGGCAACGCCGACGTCGGTGCCGTCGTCGAGCGCTTCTACAAGCCACTCGCAGAGCGCGTGCGCACGATGCCGGTGCCGGTGATCGCCGCCGTCAACGGCGTCGCCGCCGGCGCCGGCGCGAACTTCGCGCTGTGCTGCGACTTCGTGCTCGCCGCACGCAGTGCCAGCTTCATCCAGGCCTTCAGCAAGATCGGCCTCATCCCCGACTGCGGCGGCACGTGGTTGCTGCCGCGGCTGGTGGGCCGCGCGCGCGCCATCGGCCTGGCGATGACCGGCGACAAGCTGCCGGCCGAGGAGGCCGCGCGCATCGGCCTCATCTGGCAATGCGTCGATGACGCGCTGCTGATGGAAAGCGCGATGGCGCTGGCCAACCGGCTGGCGGCGCTGTCGAGCAAGGCGCTGGCCCAGACGCGGCTGGCCATCGACGCGGCGGTGCCGCTGGACTTCGCCGCCGCGCTGTCGCGCGAGGCCGAAGTGCAGGGCCGCATGGGCCGCGCCGCCGACTTCGCCGAAGGCGTGGCCGCTTTCCTGGCCAAGCGGCCGGCGGTGTTCAAGGACCGCTGAACGCCATGCGCGCACCCGATCCGCTGCCGCCCACGCCGCAGCAGGTGGCCGAAGCCACCCGCGAGGCGATGGCCCGCGATGACCGCGCCTCGCGGCTGCTGGGCATGGTCGTCGAGGCGATCGGCCCGGGCACCTCCACGCTGTCGATGACGGTGCGCGAGGACATGCTCAACGGCCACGACATCTGCCACGGGGGCTTCGTCACGACGCTGGCCGACAGTGCCTTCGCCTTCGCCTGCAACGCCTACAACGAGGTAACCGTGGCCGCGGGCTTCGATGTCAACCTGCTCGCGGCCGCGCACCTGGGCGACCGCCTGAGCGCCAGCGCGGTGGAAATCTCGCGCAGCGGCCGCACCGGCTTGTACGACGTCACCGTCGTCAACCAGCGCGGCGAGTGCATCGCCACCTTTCGCGGCCGCAGCTACGCGATGAAGGGCAAGCCGCTCGTCGAGGGCCTGCCGGCGGGCAAGCGGTTCGCGGGCGACCGCCAGCACAGGACGTGAGACCATGACCCGGCGCGGGCGCCTGCCCAGGCGCGCCGCCGCAACTGCACAGCGCCCACGGAGACGACGACCATGCCGGTGAAGACCCCCCAGCCAGGCGACCTCGAGCCGATCGAGCGCGCCAGCGCCGACGAGCTGCAGGCGCTGCAACTGAAGCGCCTGCGCTGGACGCTGCAGCACGCCTACGACAACGTGGCGCACTACCGGCGCGCCTTCGACGCCAAGGGCGTGCACCCCGAGGACTGCCGCACGCTGGCCGACCTCGCGAAGTTCCCGTTCACGAGCAAGGCCGACCTGCGCGCCAACTACCCCTTCGGCATGTTCGCGGTGCCGCGCGAGCAGGTGGTGCGCATCCACGCCAGCAGCGGCACCACCGGCAAGCCGACGGTGGTGGGCTACACGAAAGGCGACATCGACCGCTGGGCCGACCTGGCGGCGCGCAGCATCCGCGCCAGCGGCGGCCGCGCCGGCGACATCGTGCACGTGGCCTACGGCTACGGCCTGTTCACCGGCGGCCTGGGCGCCCACTACGGCGCCGAGCGGCTGGGCTGCACGGTGGTGCCGATGGGCGGCGGGCAGACCGAGAAGCAGGTGCAGCTGATCGAAGACTTCCGCCCCGACATCATGATGTGCACGCCGAGCTACATGCAGGTCATCTGCGAGGAGTTTCGCCGCCAGGGCAAGGACCCGCGCGAGATGAGCGTGAGCGTCGGCATCTTCGGCGCCGAGCCGTGGACCGAGCAGATGCGCCGCGACATCGAGCAGAGCGCGGGCCTCGACGCGGTGGACATCTACGGCCTTTCGGAAGTGATGGGCCCGGGCGTCGCCAACGAGTGCATCGAGAGCAAGGATGGCCCGGTCATCTGGGAGGACCACTTCTACCCGGAGATCATCGACCCCGAGACGGGCGCCGTGCTGCCCGACGGCGAAGAAGGCGAGCTCGTCTTCACGACGCTCACCAAGGAGGCGCTGCCGGTCATCCGCTATCGCACGCGCGACCTCACGCGCCTGCTGCCGCCCACGGCGCGCAGCATGCGCCGCATGGGCAAGATCGTCGGCCGCAGCGACGACATGCTCATCATCCGCGGCGTCAACCTGTTCCCGACGCAGATCGAGGAGCTGGTGCTGTCGCAGCCGGAGCTGTCGGGCCAGTACCA
>JAEUPF010000172.1 GCA_016790425.1 Rubrivivax sp. | reverse complement strand
CTTGGCCGTCTCGGCGATCTCGACCAGGCGTTCGCCGGCGGTCTTCTCCGGCTCGCCTTCGGCCAGCTGCGGGCGGCGATTCAGCACCACGTCCTCGACGCGCTCGCGCAGCACCGGGTCGAGGTCGTCGTAGACGCCGATCATCCCGGCGTTGACGATGCCCATGTCCAGCCCCGCCTGGATGGCGTGGTACAGGAACACGGTGTGGATCGCCTCGCGCACCGGGTCGTTGCCGCGGAAGCTGAAGCTGACGTTGCTGACGCCGCCGGAGACCTTGGCGCCGGGCAGGTGCTGCTTGATCCAGCGCGTGGCCTCGATGAAGTCGACGGCGTAGTTGTCGTGCTCCTCGATGCCGGTGGCGATGGCGAAGATGTTGGGGTCGAAGATGATGTCCTCGGCCGGGAAGCCGACTTCCTCGACGAGGATGCGGTAGGCGCGCGCGCAGATGGAGGTCTTGCGCTCGAAGGTGTCGGCCTGGCCTTGCTCGTCGAAGGCCATCACCACCGCGGCGGCGCCGTAGCGGCGGACGAGGTTGGCCTGGCGCTTGAACTCGGCCTCGCCCTCCTTCAGCGAGATCGAGTTGACGATGCCCTTGCCCTGGATGCACTTGAGGCCGGCCTCGATGACGCTCCACTTGGAGCTGTCGATCATCACCGGCACGCGCGCGATCTCGGGCTCGCCGGCGACGAGCTTCAGGAAGCGCTCCATCGCGGCGGCCGAGTCGAGCATCGCCTCGTCCATGTTGACGTCGATGACCTGCGCACCGGCCTCGACCTGCTGCCGCGCCACAGCCAGCGCGTCCTCGAAGCGGCCTTCGAGAATCATCTTGGCGAAGGCGCGGCTGCCGGTGACGTTGGTGCGCTCGCCGATGTTGACGAAGAGGTGCCTTTCGCCGATGGACACCGGCTCCAGGCCCGACAGGCGCATCGGTGGCGGCGGCGTGGCGTGCCGGGCCGCGGTGGGCGGCGCCGGCTCGTGCGCCGGCTCGTGCGCGGGCACGTGCGAGGGGTGGCTTGCTGGCTCGACGGCGGTCATGTGGGGGCCCGGTCACCTCGAAGGGATGCCGAGCGCCGTTGCCGGCCGCCGCGCCCGGCCAGACACGCTTGGCCAGGACTGCGAGCGGCGCCCCGAGCCTGGCGAACCGCCGGGTGCCACGGCGTCGAGTCGTCTTGCGACTTCCGCGGCATCGCCGGCAGCGCGTTGCAACGCTCCTCGGGCAGGGGCGGAATTCTATCGAGCGCGTTGCGGTGCAGCAGGGGAACCAGGCACTGCGGCACGGGCATCCCTCACAGCACGCGCCGCCGCAGGCGGCCGACCTACCATCGGGTTCGGGGCTTGCCGGCGGGCTGGCCGGGTTCTCGCCGCTTCGCCCGCTTCGCCCGGTTCTTCCGCTGCTCCCGCTGCTCTCGCTTCCTGGTTATGGCCAACCACGCCACATCACCCTCGTCCGCCTCCTCGCCTGCGGCCGCGCCCGGGCCGGCTGCGCCGCGGCGGCCCTGGCTGGTGGCCGACATCGGCGGCACGCACGCGCGCTTCGGCTGGCTGGAAGAGTCAGGGCCCGAGGCCGGCGAACGAGCGGCAGTGACGCACCTGCAGACACTGCGCGTCGCCGACCATGCCGGCCCGGTGGCCGCGGCGCAGGCCTACCTGGCTGAGCGTGCCGCGCAGGCAGGGCCGGCCTGGCGCGCGCCGCGCGCCGCGGCCTGGGCAGTGGCCGCCGCGGTCGTCGACGACGTCGTCGAGATGACCAACGCCGGCTGGCGGCTGGCGCGCCCCGAGGTGCAGCGTTCGCTCGGGCTGGACGCGTTCTTGCTGCTCAACGACTTCGAGGCGCTGGCGCTGTCGCTGCCCGGCCTGGCGCCGACGCAGCTGCGGCGCATCGGCGACGGCGCCGCGCAGCGCATGCTGCCGCTGGGCACGCGCGCGGTGGTCGGGCCGGGCACGGGCCTCGGTGTCGCCGGGCTCGTTGCAGCGCCGGCGGCGCCGCCGGGGCAAACCGCCGGCGCCGCGGCGACGCGCTGGCTGGCCCTTCCGGGCGAAGGCGGGCACGCGACGCTCGCAGCCGCCGACGATGTCGAAAGCGCCTTGCTGGCCGAGGTGCGGCGGCAGCATCCGCATGTCTCGGCCGAGCGGCTGCTGTCGGGCCTGGGCTTGCCCGGCCTGCACCAGGCGGTGGCGCGCATGGCCGGCGCCGCGGCACCGGCGCTGCTGGCGCCGGACGCCATCGTCGCCGCCGGCATCGCCACCCCGGGCAGCGCGGGCGCCGATGCGCTGTGCCGCCAGACGCTCGAGCATTTCTGCGCCCTCCTCGGCGGCTTTGCCGGCAACGTGGCGTTGACGCTGGGCGCGCGCGGCGGCGTCTACATCGGCGGCGGCATCGTGCCGCGGCTGGGCACGCTGTTCGAGCAGTCGCGCTTTCGTCAACGCTTCGAGGCCAAGGGGCGGCTGGCGCCCTACCTCGCCGCGATCCCGACCTGGCTCATCGTCGACACGAACGCGGCGCTCGCCGGCGCCGCGACGGCGCTGGCGCAGCACGCGTTGTCGGGCTGAGACCACGCTCGGCGATCCGCTTCATCCGCCGCGGCGCCGGCTGCGTACAGGCGCGAGATGAAGGCCTCTTCTTCGCAGCCGCCGCGCGGCGATGCGCCGGCCGCCGAGCGCGGCGCGCGCGCAGCGGCAGCGGCCGTCGCGCTGGCCTTGGCCGTCGGCGGCGGCGCGGCCGACGCACACGACACCTGGCTCGAAGCGCGGCCGGCGCCGCCGGGGCGCATCGCGCTGGCACTCACCAGCGGCGCGCAGTTCCCCGCCGGCGAGACGCCGATCGCGGCCGGTTCGCTGGTCGAGCAAGGCTGCGCCGATGCCGCCGGCGTGCGCACGCCGCTGCTGCCAGCACCGCAGTCGCCGGCCTCGGCGCTCGCCTTGCAGGCAAGCGCGGCGGTCGCCGGGGCGGCGGTGCAAAGCTGCTGGGTGCAGACCGGGCACTTCGAGATCGAGCTGCCGGAGCGCCTCGTGCCGGTGTACCTGCACGAGATCGCCGCGCCCGCAGACGTGCGCGCGCTGTGGCTCGAATGGCGCCGGCAGGGCCTGCCTTGGCGCGAGCGCTATGCCAAGCACGCGCGCATCACGTTCGACCTCACGGGCACGCGGGCTGGCGCCGGCGCGGGGACCGGCGTGGCGGCTGGCACGGCGGCGGGCGCGGCGGCGGGGACGGTGGCGCCGCTGGCTGCGCCGATGGCGATGGACATCGAGATCCGCAGCGCGAAGGCGCCGCTGCGCGCCGGCCAGGTCATCGACTTCCGCGTGCTGCGCGACGGCACCCCGTTGGCCGGCCAGGCCGTCGAGCTGCGCGGCGAGCACAGCCGCCTCGGCCTCTGGCGCCGCACCGACGATGAAGGACGCGCCAGCGTGCCGGTGCCGTTCGCCGGCCGCTGGGTGCTGCGCGCCACCGACCTGCGGCCCGTGCCCGGGCGCCCGGGCCAGTGGCACAGCCGCTTCGCCACGCACGCTTTCACGGTGCAAGGCGCGGCGGCCGATGTGGCCGATGTGGCCGATGCGGCTGATGCGGCCGATGCGGCCGATGCGGCCGATGCGGCCGACGCGGCTGACGCGGCTGACGCGGCCGATCCTGCCGATGCGGCCGCTGCGGCCACTGACGTCGGCGCCGCAGCCCGAAGCGGCGCGCCAGCGGTGCCGCCAAGGGGCGGCGGCGACCGCGCCGTTCAGCCGAACCAGCCCGTGAGCTGAACGCCGAACGCGCGCTCGGCGAACCAGAGCGAGGCGACGGCGACGATCGCCGCCGAGCCGCCGATGAAGACCGCGCCCCGGTACAGGCGCGTGCCGCGCAGCGCGAAAGCCAGCGGCAGGAACAGCACGACGATGGCCAGCTGCCCCAGCTCGACGCCGACGTTGAACCCGAACAGCGCCAGGGCCAGCGCCCCTTGCGGCAGCCCGAGCTCGGCCAGCGCGCCGGCGAAGCCGAAGCCGTGCACGAGCCCGAAACCGAAAGCCACCAGCCAGCGTCGGCCGCCCACCAGCGGCCACAGGTTGTTCGCCGCCGCCAGCACCACCGAGGCGGCGATGACGGATTCCACCGCCCGCGAGGGCAGCGTCACCCAGCCGAGGGTGGCCAGCGTCAGCGTGATCGAGTGCGCGAGCGTGAAGCCGGTGACGACCTTCAGCACGTCCCAGAAGACCGCCGTGAAGCTCGCCGCCGCCAGCCAGTGCCCTTCGCGCCGCCACAGCACCGCCGGCAGCAGGAGCGCCACCAGGAAGAGGATGTGGTCGATGCCGATCCAGATGTGCCACACGCCCTGGCCGACGTAGGTGGCGAAGGTTCGCCAGCCCTCCGTCTGGGCGAGTGTGAAGCGCTGCGGCTGCGTGGCCGTCGGGTCGAGCACGGCGCTGCGGGTCGTCGCCGCGGCGTTGTCGAGCTTGAGCAGGCCGCGGTGCAGCGGGTTGGAGTCGGCGAAGAGGCGGTAGTCGAGCGCCAGCTCGCGCGGCGGCGCGGCGCATTCGAAAGCCAGCGGCAGCACGGCGAACATGCCGCTGCCATGTTCGACCACCTGCTGCTCGCCGGCGACGCTGGCCGCGCAGGCGTGCCCGTCGGCTGCCAGCTGCACGCGCGCGCCGGCGTAGGCGGCGATGGCCGCATGCGCGGCGCGCAGCTCGCCCCAGGTGATCTCGCCGTTGCCGTCGGCGTCCAGCGCCAATGCTTCGTCCAGGTCGCGCAAGGCGATGTCCAGCCGCGCCACGACCGTTGCGCTGCCGGCGCGCGCCGAAAGGCTCAGATACGCCTCGGAGGTGGCGTGCGCACGGGCCGGCGCAGCGGCGGCCAGCAGCAGCAACAGCAGCAGTGCGGCGATGAGCCCGCGCAGGGGGACGGTCGGCTTCACCGCGCTGACGGTGCTGACGGCGCTGACGGCGCTGACGGTGCTGGCGCCGCTCACGGCAGCTTCTCCAGCTCGGCCGCCAGCGCGCGCAGCCGTGGCGCCTCGATGCCCGAGGCGGCCAGCCACGCCAGCGCCGGCTGCGCGGCCGCCTTGTCGCGCGCAGCCAGCGCCGCTTCGAGCAGCACGCGCGCGTCGGCCGGTTCGCGCTGCACCGCGAAGTTGCTGCGCGCCAGCGCCAGCGCGCGTTTCGCGTCACCCAGCATCGCCAGCGCGAAGCGGGCTTCCTCCTTCTCGTGCAGCGCTTCGCCCAGCCGCCGCGCGGCGTCGAAGCGCGCCGCCAGTTCGCGCCGGTGCGCCGCGGCTGCCGGGTCGTGCGCACGTTCGGCGGCCAGTCCCAGGCGCAGCAGCAGCACGTCGACGCGCTCGCGGCCGGCCAGCAGCCGCAATACGTCGGCGGCGCGGCCTTGGTCGAGCAGGAAGTCGGCGTAGGCCGCGAGCAGGTAGAAGTCGCGCCCGTCGATGGCCAGCGCTTCGCGGTACGCGGCTTCGGCGGTGGTGGCATTACCGCGGCGGTCTTCCGTCTCGGCCAGGCGGGTCAGCACCCAGGCACGCTCGGCGCGGCTTGCCAGGGCGCTGCCTTCGCTCGCCGCGAGCGCGGTGCGCAGTGCGCGCACGGCCGCGTCGGCGGCGCCGGTGGTGGCATCCACCTGCGCGCGGCAGCCGATGCCCGCCAGCGGCGTGGTCAGCGGCGCTGCGCGTTCGCAGGCCTGGCGCGCCTCGGCGTAGCGCGCCTGCACCATCAGGATCGCGGCACGCCACAGCCACGCTTCGTGGGCCTGCGGATCGGCGCGCAGCGCGGCATCGAGGTCCGCCAGCGCGGCGTCGAAGCGATGGCTGAATTGCAGCACCACCGCGCGCTGGATGCGGATATCGACCGGCGGGTCGGCCAGCGCCCACCACCGGCCCAGCGCGGCCTGCGCGCAGCCCAGGCGGCGCGGATCGCCGTCGGAGGCGAACATCGCCAGGCAGTGGCGCACCAGCGCCAGCGCCGCCGCGGCGTCGCCCGGGTCACGCCGCCAGGTCTCGCGCAAGGCAACCAGCGCGCGCGCCTGCGGGTCGCTGGCGCGCGCCGGCACGCGCTCCAGCACCTCGGCATCGGCAGCGGGCGTGCGCGGCTCGGCGGCCCGCACCGCGCCGGCCGCGACAACGACCGCCGCGCCGACGGTGGCCGCCATGCCCCAGGCCCTGATCGCCGTGGCCGCAGCGGATACCCCTGCGGGCGCCGGGCCTGTCAACGGCCCTCCGCCGAGCCCGTTAAAGCGCGGTCGGGCCCAGCGCCCGGCTTTCTTTGTCGACCTTTCCCACATCTTTCGAAAGAGACCTTTCACATGAGCAAGATCTTCGCCGCCCTCGTCGCCACGGCCTTCGCCGCCGCCACGTTCACGGCGCAGGCCGCTTCGCACGCCGCCGCCGCCCCGGGCGCCAAGGCCAGCGAGGCCAAGCCGGCCGCCAGCAAGCCCGCCAAGCCGGCCAAGCCGGCCGCGGACAAGCCGGCCAAGCCCGCTGCGGACAAGCCCGCCAAGCCGGCGGCCGCCGCCGACAAGCCGGCCAAGCCGGCTGCCCCGGCCGCTTCGAAGTAATTCGAAGCCGGCGCTCACCCGGATGCAGCGGCCGCAAAGCCGCTGCTTCGGCAGAGGGCACACAACGAAAGGCAGGGTGCGAACCCTGCCTTTCTTCTTTCCGAGGTGCCTCTTTTCGCCAGGCTCGCGGACACGCCCTGGCCTGCGTTTGACTCCTGGACCGCAGCCCGATACGCCGATTCGCGCCGAGCTGCGCCGGGCTGCCTCAAGTTGCGCCGACAGCACAGCGATCGCGCCAGAGGCCGGCCTCTTGAGCTACCTCAATCCCGCGCCCGCCGCCTGAAGCACAGTGCCTGACGGCAGAGGATAAGCGCCTTCGTCCCGCTGCCGGAAGCCAGGGGTGGACGTGGCAATGCTCCAGCGCGGTGGTACAGGCATGGCGGCCGCCGGCGGGCGGTCGTTGCCGCTGCACGGCATCGTCGCCGGGGCTTGGCGGCTCATCCTGCCGGGCGTGCTGTCGCTGCTGGGCGCTTGCGCGGCGCCGGGCGCCGGCGCCCCGGCGCCGGCCAGCGCGGCCGACAAGCCATCGCCCGCGGCAGTGGCCGACGCGCCGCCGCTGGCTTCGCGCACCTGGGCCGACGAAGTGCTGTACTTCGTCCTCATCGACCGCTTCGCCGACGGCGACCCGGCCAACAACCGCGGCGTCGACCGCCGCAATCCCGGCGGCTGGCACGGCGGCGACTTGAAGGGCCTCGCGGCGCAGCTCGACGAGCTGAAGAGCCTGGGCGTGACCGCGCTGTGGATCAACCCCGTGCAGCTGCAACAGGCGCGCGGGATGCCGGCACAGGCGCCCGGCGCCGGCAGCTTCGTGCACGAACCGTTCCACGGCTACTGGATCGCCGACTTCACGCAGATGGAGCCGCACTTCGGCAACGAAGACGACCTCAAGCGCCTGGTCGACGAAGCGCACCGGCGCGGCATCAAGGTCCTGCTCGACGTGGTCGTCAACCATGCCGGCTACACGAGCGCCTACACGGCACGCCGCACCGCCGCCGGCGTGCCGTGGCTGCGCGTGGGCGAAGGCAACTGCGACGCCAACCCGGTGACGTGCGCCGTCGGCGGCCTGCCCGACTTCCGCACCGACCTGCCCGAGGTCCGCGACCACCTCATCGATGCCAACATCGCGCTCGCCCGCCGCGCCGGCGTCGACGGCTTCCGCCTCGACACCTACAAGCATGTGGAAAGCGCGGTCTGGCAGGAGCACCGGCGGCGCACGCGCGCCGAGCTCGGCCCCGGGTTCTTCCTGCTCGCCGAAGACTGGGGTGGCACGGCACAGTCGCTCGATGCCTTCTTCCAGCGCGACGAGGTCGACGCCGGCTTCGATTTCAGCTTCAAGGGCAGCTGCGAAGGCTGGGTCACCGGCCGCGGCCGCAGCGTGGCCTACGCCGCCTACCTGCGCAGCCGGCACCAGGTGCGCGCCGGGTACGTGCTGGCGCACTACCTTTCCAGCCACGACGAACCGATGATGCTGGCCAACCTGCAAGGCGACCGCCAGCGCTTCGCGTTGTGCGTGGCGCTGCAGATGACCTCGCTCGGCATGCCGGTGGTCTACTACGGCGAAGAGGTCGCGCGCGGCGGGCACGAGTGGCCGTTCAACCGCAACGACATGCCCTGGGGCGGGCGCGACATCCTGCCCGGCCGCGGCGTGCCGCGCGACGAAGCGATGCGCGAGCACTACCGGCGGCTGATCCGCATCCGCCTCGCGCACCCGGCCCTGCGCCGCGGCGACTACACGATGCTGACGCAGCCGGCCGACCGCGTGCTCGCCTTCATGCGCCGCGATGCCGCCAGCGGCGACGCCGTGATCGTGCTCGCCAACCGCGACGACGAGGCGCTCGCCGCCGATGTCGCCTTGCCACCGGCGTGGGCCGCGCCGGCGGCGCGCGACCGCCTGAGCGGCGAGGCGGCCACCGTCGGCCAAGGCCGGCTGCGCATGACGCTGCCGCCGAAGTCGGTGCGCATCATCGTGCCGGCCGATCGCTGACAGACACGGGAGCGCAAGGACGGCGATGGCCTCGATCACCCTCGACCACCTCGGCAAGGCCTACACGCCCGAGGTCGCCGTCATCCGCGACCTGTGCCTCACCATCCGCGACGGCGAGTTCATGGTCTTCGTCGGCCCTTCGGGCTGCGGCAAGAGCACGGTGCTGCGCATGGTCGCCGGCCTCGAGACCGTCACCAGCGGCCGCCTGCTGATCGGCGAGCGCGTCGTCAACGACGTGCTGCCCAAGGACCGCGACATCGCGATGGTGTTCCAGACCTACGCGCTGTACCCGCACATGACGGTGTACGACAACATCGCCTTCGGCCTGCAGATCCGCGGCATGCCCGAAGCCGAGATCCGGCAGCGCGTGCGCCAGGCGGCCGACACGCTGGGCCTCGACGCGTTCATCGACCGCAAGCCCAAGGCGCTGTCGGGCGGCCAGCGCCAGCGCGTCGCGCTCGGCCGCGCCATCGTGCGCAACCCGTCGGTGTTTCTCTTCGACGAGCCGCTGTCCAACCTGGACGCCGAACTGCGCGTGCACATGCGCGCCGAGCTGGCCAAGCTGCAGCGGCGGCTGAAGACGACCACCGTCTACGTGACGCACGACCAGGTCGAGGCGATGACGATGGGCCACCGCATCTGCGTGCTGCGCCCGGCCGGAAGCGACCCGGCGCAAGGCAACCTCACGCAGGTGGGCACGCCGATGGAGGTGTACGACACGCCGGCGAACCTGTTCACCGCGGGCTTCATGGGCACGCCGAAGATGAACCTGCTGGCGGCGCGCCTGAGCGACAGCGGCGACGAGGTGCTGCTGCACGAGGTGCGCCTGCCGGTGGCGCCGGCCTTTCGCGACGCGGCGCGCCAGATGAAGGGCCGCGACGTCGTCCTCGGCCTGCGCCCCGAGCACATCGGTGCCGAGCGCGAGGTCGACTGGGCGAGCGACACCAGCATCACCGGCACGGTCGAGATCCTCGAGCCGCTCGGCCACGAGGTCATCGTGCATTTCGAGGTGCACGGCGCGTCGGTCTCGGCGCGGCTGCGCGCCCACGGCGCGCTGCCCGACCCCGGCGATCCGATCACGCTGAAGGTGCGCGTCGAGGCGATGCACCTGTTCGACCCGAAGACGGAGAAGCGGCTGGGCCTGTAGCGCCCCTCGACGAACCGCCCGCTGCCCGCCGCCACGCAACAAGCCAGCCAGGAGAGATGACGATGAACAAGCCCGCCTACCTTGCCTTTGGCCTCTCGCGCCCCCGGCGCCTCGCGCTCGGCCTGGCGGTCGCCGCGGGCCTGCTCGCCGGCGCCGGCAGCGCCTTCGCGCAGGCGGGGCCCAAGGAACTCGTCGTCTGGCACGCCTACCGCGCCGCCGAGAAGGCCGCGTTCGAGAAGGTGGTCGACAACTTCGCGAAGACGCCCGCCGCCAAGGGCTTCAAGGTGACGACGCTGGCGATCCCGTACGACGCCTACGCCGACAAGATCAGCGCCGCGGTGCCGCGCGGCAAGGGCCCTGATGTCTTCATCTACGCGCAGGACCGCCTGGGCGGCTGGATCGAGGCCGGCAAGACCGTCGAGCCGATCGACTTCTTCCTCGACAAGCCCACGCGCGACAGCCTGCTGCCCGGCATGCTGGCGGCAATGACCTACAAGGGCGGCGTGTGGGGGCTGCCGATCAACTACAAGATGCCCACGCTCATCTACAACAAGGACCTCGTCAAGGCGCCGCCGAAGACGACCGACGAGATGGTGAAGCTGGCCAAGTCGCTCACCAACGCCGCCAGCGGCCGCTACGGGCTGGCTTACTGGTACACGAACTTCTACTTCCACTCGGCGCTGATGAACGCCTTCGGCGGCGCCGTGTTCGACAAGGACGGCAAGCTGGTCCTCGACAGCCCGGCCAACGTGGCCTCGCTCAACCAGATGATGAAGTGGTCCAAGGACGGCGTGCTGCCCGCCGAGCCGAGCGAGGCGCTGATCGCCTCGATGTTCAACGAGGGCAAGGCGGCGATGGTCATCAACGGGCCATGGTTCGTCGGCGACATCGACAAGAAGATCAACGTCGGCTTCGCGCCGCTGCCGGTGCTCGACGCGACGAAGAAGCCGCTGCGCCCGTGGATGACGATCGAGGGTGCCTACGTCGCGGCCAGCTCGGCGAACAAGGAGGTGGCCTACGACTTCGCGCGCTACCTCGTCGGCGAGGAAGCGGGCTTGGTGCTGGCGCTCGAGGGCCGGCAGCTGCACACCAACAAGGCCGTGTACGCCAACCCGAAGGTCAGCGGCGATCCCGTGCTGCAGGCGTTTCGCGCCCAGTTGGAGAACGCCGAGCCGATGCCCAACCGCCCGGAGATGACGATGGTGTGGTCGCCCGCGACGACGGCGATGAACAAGATCGTGAAGGGCAACGCCAGCGTCGAGGCCGCACTGAAGGAAGCAGCCGGCAGCGTGCAGGAAAGCGTCGCCGCCCTGCGCCGGGGCAAGTGAGGCGGGCCGAGGGCGGGTCGGATCACGCCGCCTGAGCGCGAGACACCGGCCAACCCTGCGCTGCAGCGATGGACTGGTTGAAGCGCCTCGGTTCGCGCCTGGCAACGCCGCTGCCGCTCGGCCTCGCCGTGGCGCTGTCCGTCGTGCTGGCCGCCAGCGGCTGGCTGCATGCGAGCGTTGCCGGCGACCTCGCTGCCGGCCAGCGCGAACGCGCGGCGATGCTGCTGGCCAACGCGGTGGCCGCCTCGCTGGCCGGCGCCGACGAGGCCGCAACGGCCCGGCGGCTGGCCCTGTGGCAGCGCGAGCACGGCTCGCTGCGCGAGGTACGCGTCATCGCCGGGCGCGAGCTGCGCGCCTCCACCGTGGCCGCCGACGACGCGCCGCGCGCCCTGAAGCGCGAGGAGAAGGCGCTGTTCGACCTGGCGCAGGAGCTGCGAGCGGCCGACGAGACCAACACCGCCGAGGGCGCGCCGCGCAAGAAGACGATGCGCGTGGAGCACCCCAGGAACGCCGCCGGCGATCTCGTCGTCAGCGTGCCGCTGCGCGCCGCAGACGGCATCGAAGGCATGGTGCAGGCGCGGCTGCGGCTGGCCGGTGCCGAGCTCGCCGCTGCCGGCCAGGCCGATTCCGCCGCTCCGTCGCCGTGGCCGCTGGCGGTCGCGCTGCTCGCCGCCGCGCTCGTGCTTGGCGCGCTGCTGCCGCCGGCCAGCGCGCGGCGCTTCGACGTCGGGCGCGGCATCGCGGTGGCGCTGCTGCTGGCCGGCGCGGCGTGGTTCCAGCAACAGCAGCTGGCCCGCATGGCCGCCGACACCGCCGCCGGCGACGGCGCCGTGGCGGCGCTGCAGGCCGCTGCCGCCGCCACGTACCTGGGCAGCGGCGCGCCGGCCGGTGCCGCCGCCCCCGCCCTCCCGGCCGCGCCGGCCGCCCCGGCCCCGGAAGCCGCCGGCGCTTCCGTCCGCGACAGCGCCAGCGCCTGGGACACCGACGCCTACGGCCGGCCGCTGCGCCTCGTCTCGCCCGAGGGGCGGCGGCTCGACAAGGCCAATCGCGCCGCGGCCTCGCACCGCTCGTTCCTGACGCAGGCCTTCGCCGCCATCGACGTCGTCGGTCTGGCGGTGCTGCTTTTCTTCGTGCAGGGCCTGGCCGCGCGCAGCGCGCGCGCCGTGCGCGCGAACCGGCTCGCCTACGCCTACGTGGCGCCGGCGATGCTGGGCATGCTGGTGCTCGTCTTCTTCCCTTTCTTCTACGGCATCACGCTCGCGTTCACCGACACGACGCTGTTCAACGAGAACCTGCCCTTCCGCGACCGCTGGGTCGGCCTGGCGAACTTCGTCAACATCCTCGGCGACTTCGAGATCGTCCGGACGAGCGCCGAAGGCACCGTCGTCAACTACCAGAACTTCTACTGGACGCTGGCGGTGACGGTGATCTGGACGGTCACCAACGTCACCGTCGGGGTCAGCTTCGGCTTCCTGCTCGCGCTGGCGCTGAACACCGAGGGCCTGCGCGGCAAGACGGTCTACCGCGTGCTGCTGATCCTGCCGTGGGCGATCCCGAACTACATCACCGCGCTGGTCTGGCGCGGCATGTTCCACCCGCAGTTCGGCGTCATCAACCAGGCCTTGCAGATGTTCGGCTTCGCGCCGGTGCGCTGGTTCGACGGCGTCGTCAGCTCGTTCATGACCGGCCTGGTCACCAACGGCTGGCTCAGTTTTCCGTTCATGATGGTCGTCATCCTCGGCGCGCTGCAGTCGATCCCGCGCGACATGTACGAGGCGGCCGATGTCGAAGGGGCCAGCCGCTGGCAGCAGTTCCGGCGCATCACGCTGCCCCTGCTTCGCCCCACTCTGGTGCCGGCGGTCGTGATCTCGGTGGTGTGGACCTTCAACATGTTCAACATCATCTTCCTCGTCTCCGGCGGCGAGCCGGGCGGCGCCAACGAGATCCTGGTGACGAAGGCGTACAAGATTGCGTTCGAGCAATATCAGTACGCCTACGCTGCGGCCTACTCGACGGTGATCTTCGTAATCCTGCTCGTGTACGGGTACTTCCAGACCCGCCTCACGCGCGCCACGGAGAGCTACTGAGGAGCGAAGCGAGAGATGGCGCTCGGTCGGCCGAAGAACCCGCTGTGGCTGCACGCCGCGCTGATCAGCTTCACGCTGCTCACCGTGTACCCGGTGCTGTGGGTGCTGGCGCTGGCCTTCTCCGGGCAGCAGAGCGTGGGCCTGGTGGACCTGCCGAAGGATCCCGGCTTCCTCGAGCGCGCGCGCGGCATCCTGCCGTGGCCGGCGCACCTGTCGCTGCGCAACTTCACCGACGTGCTGACCGAGCAGCCGTTCGGCCGCTGGCTGCTCAACAGCGTCGTCGTGTCGGCGCTGACGACGCTGCTGGGCGTCTTCCTCGCCTGCACCGCCGCCTACGCCTTCAGCCGCTTCCGCTTCCCCGGGCGCGAGGGCGGCATGCTCGCCTTCCTCGTGTCGCAGATGTTCCCGGGCACGCTGATGCTGATCCCGCTGTTCATCATCATCGTCAAGTGGCTGGGGCTGGGCAACAACTTCCTCGGCCTGGTGATCGTCTACGCCACCACCGCGATCCCCTTCAGCGTCTGGATGCTGAAGGGCTACTTCGACACCATCCCCATCGACATCGAGGAGAGCGCCCGCATCGACGGCGCCAGCGCGCAGACGATCTTCCTGCGCATCATCCTGCCGCTGGCCAAGCCGGCGATCGCCATCACGGCGCTGTTCTCGTTCATGACAGCGTGGAACGAGTTCATCCTCGCTTCGGTGTTCATGGAGAGCGAGGCCAACTACACCGCGCCCGTGGGGCTGCGCTTCTTCGTCGGCGGCTTCAGCTCGCAATGGGGCTTCTTCGCCGCCGGTTCGGTGATCGTCTCGCTGCCCGTGGTGATCCTGTTCATGTTCTTGCAGAAGTACCTGGTGTCCGGCCTCACCGCCGGCAGCGTCAAGTGAGACGCGCTCCTCAGAGGGCTGCGCCGCGCTTCACGTCCCTTTCCCGAAGACCCACCCAGAGGAGAACCCGCATGAATCGCGTCAAACCCATCCTGCGCACGCTGGCGGCGGCGGCCGCCCTGGCGCTCGTCGGCGCCCATGCCGGCGCCGTCGAGTTCACCGACCCGCGCGGCGACGACAAGGGGCCTGGCAACTACACCTACCCCACCGACGGCGTCTACAAGAGCGGCTCGTTCGACATCGTCAAGTTCAGCGCCGTCAAGAGCGGCGCGAACGTCGACTTCTCGGTCGACGTCGCCTCCAACCTCGAAGACCCGTGGGGCATGGGCGGGGGCTTCGCGGTGCAGATGATCTTCGTCTTCGTCAAGACCGGCGCCCCCGGCGGCCGCGCCGACACGTGGACCGGCCTGAACGTGAAGTTCGCGCCCGGGCACGAGTGGAACAAGGTGATCGTGCTGTCGCCGCAGAAGAAGGCGCGCGTCACCAGCGAGGCCGACGCCAAGCTCGGCGCGCTGGCCAAGGACGTGCTGGTGCCCAACCTCACGCGCGGCCGCGGCCGCACCATCACCGGCTCGATCCCGCTGGCCGACCTCGGCGGCGACGGCAACGTCGACGGCTGGGGCTACCAGGTGGTGATGCAGTCCAACGAGGGCTTCCCGGCCGCCACCGACTTCCTGACGCGCAAGGTCAACGAGTACGAGGGCCAGCACCGCTTCGGCGGCGGCAACGACGGCGACTGCGACCCGCACGTGATGGACGTGCTCGACGGCGCCGACGCCAAGCAGGCCGAGATGCTGGCCTACGAGTGCGGCCCCAACGGCGAAAGCAAGAAGATGGCCATGCTGAAGATGGTCCGCAAGTGAGTTCGCAAGCAGATCCCAAACCACGACACGACCGAGGAGAACCATGAAACCCCAAGCTCTCAAGCCCCTCGCCGCCGCGGCGATGCTGGCCCTGGCCGCCAGCGGCGCCATGGCGCAGAAGCTCGACTTCAGCGGCTCGAACATCTACATCAAGTTCCTCGACGGCGACCAGCGCCGCGCCAGCGACAGCAGCGCCGACACGGCCACCGGCTCCGACCAGGGCCAGTGGACCGAGTTCGAGCTGCGCATCAAGGCCACCATCTCGCGCCAGGTCGAAGCCGGCGTGCGGCTGCAAAGCCGCAGCTCCGCTTCCTACTGGACCAACTTCGGCTTCGCCAACAACGAAGGCTTCACCGACACCAACGCGCGGCCCACGCAGAGCAAGTTCATGAAGCTGCGCGGGGCCTACGTGCTGCTGACCCCCGGCTACAAGTGGCTCGACCAGGCGCTCATCGGCAGCAGCGACTGGGGCCAGTTCGACCCCTTCACGGTCGGCGTGGTGCGCTACATCGACCGCGACAACTACAACGGCCTGTACTTCAAGGGGCCGCTGCCGCTGGCCGGCGCGAGCTGGGAGTTCGCCCGCCTGTCGCTGCCCAACTACCTGCAGAACAACTACGGCCAGGGCGCCGCCTGCTGCAGCAGCGACGAGACGCAGTACAACGAAGCGGTCTACATCGGCCAGCTGAAGGGCACGCTCGGCCCGGTGAAGCTGGCCACCAGCTACCAGCTCTTCAACGACCGCATCCTCGACGACACCGACGGCACCGACCTCAACGGGCGTTCCAGCCGCACCTTCGCCAAGAGCCAGGTCGCGATGCTCAAGGGCGAAGGCACCGTCGCCGGCATCGACCTCAAGGGCGCGCTCTACGGCTCGACGTACAAGGCGCCGCTGTTCGACCAGCCGTGGATCAACTCGCCGAAGTCCGACGTGCGCGGCAAGGCGATCAAGCTCGACGCGGCGTTCGCTTCACTGCCGGTGGCGGGCCTGTCGGTCAACTACCAGTACTTCAACATCGGCGCCGGCTTCTACAGCAACACCGCCTCGCGCCGCGAGGTGGACGTGCTGCTGACCGAAGGCTCCGAGGCGGCCTGGCACCGCTGGGGCCAGTCGATCTGGCTCGGTGGCGCGGCCAAGGACTACCAGCAGGCGCCTTCGTCGGCCAAGTGCTTCGTCAGCGGCGGCGGCGTCTGCCGCAGCGACAGCGGGCTCGCACCCGGCGCCAACGGCCTGGTCGACAACGACTTCATGGACTTCGACGAAGCGCCCGCCGAGTCGGTGCAGGGCTGGAAGGGCCACACCGTGCTCGTCAACTACGAGGTGGCGAAGATCCCGATGTCGCTGGAGCTGACACGCATCGGCTACAACTACAACCGCCAGGCCATCACGAGCGCGCTGGCGAACTACTTCGCCACCAGCAACGACCGCCGCACGAACATCGGCGTGTTCAAGATCGGCTATGTCGTTCCGGCCATGGGCGGCATCGAACTGGGCGCCAAGGTCAAGCGCGTGCTCGACAAGAACAAGTACTCCGCCGTCAGCGCCGCCGACGACCGCGAGACGCGCGACAGCGGCTACACGCTCACCGCCGGCAACCAGCTCTTCGGTGACCTCTACGGCTCGCTGTCCTACGGCCGCTACACGCGCGACATCCGCACCGCGGCGCTCAACATCGACAACGAGAAGAGCATCACCGGTGTGCGCCTGGCGTACAACCTCGCCGGCTTCGAGACGGGCCTGCTGACGCAGTGGATCAGCGGCGACGGCGACCCGGGCGAGACCGGCACGCGCTCGAGCATCAAGCAGTACCGCCTGAAGGCGTTCGTGAAGGCGATCTTCTGAGGCGCGGGCGGCGCACGGCCGCCCTCACTCGCACGAGCGGGCCCCGTTCCGACCCGGTCGAGCCCGCAGGGCCCCATCCGTTCACAGCGGATGCGGGCCCTCCTTGCCTTACCCTTCGCCGCTCCTGTCCGGACCCCAGCCGATGAAGAACCGAACCCTCGCCGCGGTGCATCGCCGGGCACTTGCGACGCTGTTCCCGCTGTTCTTGCTCATGGTGCTGATGGCGCTGGTGGCGCCGCTGCCGGCCCTCGCGCAGACAACGCCATTGCTCCAGATAAGCGACGCCGCGGGCGACGACAGCGGCGACGGCTCGCTCGTGCCTCCGCGCGAGCCGATCGTCGAGCCCGGCGACCTCGACCTGCGCGCGCTGAGCGTGTTCGACGAGGGCGACCGCCTGCGCTTCGAAGCCACCTTCGGCAACGCGGTGCGCGACCCGGCGCAGGTGAAGTCGGGCCTGCTCGGCAACGAGGACCTGTCGCTGTTCGCGCGGCGCGGCTTCTACGCTTTCAACCTCGACATCTACCTCGACCTCGACCGCGTTCCCGGCTCCGGGCACACGGCGCTGCTGCCGGGGCGGCGCGCCCGCGCCGACGCGGCGCACGCGTGGGAGCGGGCGATCGTGCTGACGCCCCGGCCCGAACTGATGCGCCGCCAGTTGCGCGACGCGCTGACCGACGGCGGCGCCCCAGCCGGCACCGATGTCGACGCCGTCATCGACGCCGAGATCTTCTTCGCCACCGACGTGCGCGTGCGCGGCCGCACGGTCTCGTTCACGGTTCCGGCGCGCTTCGTCGGCGCGCGTGCGCTCGCCGGCGCCTCGCTCGTCGCTGTGGTCACGGCCGCCAAGCTGAGCATCGAGTCGGGCTGGGCGGCCGGCTTCGGCGGCGGCGGCGGCGCCGCGGCAACGCCGCTCGCGCGCCTGGCACTCGGCGTGGCAGCACCGGAAGCGGGGCGCCCGGCGCTGGCGATGGGCTACCGCGGCGCCCGGCAGCCGGCCACTGCCATCGTCGACCTGCTCGCCGCCGACGAGGCGCAGCAGCGTTCGCAGTTGCGCTCGGGCGTGCTGGTGGGGCTGGCCGCGGGCGCCGCGGCGCCGGCGCCGGGCGTGCAGGCGGTGAACCTGTGGCTGCAGCGGGCGTTGAGCGGCGCGCTCGAGGACGCGGGGGCAGCGGCTGCTGCGCTGGCAGCCGCGCCACCCGCGGCGGCGGCATCGGCCGCAGCAGCGGCATCGGCCGCAGCAGCGGCATCGGCCGCATCAGCCGCATCGGCCGCATCGGCCGCGGCAGTGGGCGCGAGCGCCGCGCGCGGTCCTGCGCCGGCGGCGGCCGCTGCCGCCAGCGCACCAGCGGCCGCGGCCCGTGCGGCACCGCCACGCGTACGCGACGCAGCCTACCTCGAAGAGCAGGAGAACCGCCTGCGCACGCTGCGCCGGCTGCGCGAAGCGAACCTCATCACCGAAGAGGAATACCAGCGCAAGCGGCGCGAGATCATCGAAGCGCTCTAGCCCGGGCTGGTGCGTTTCGCCCCCGCGCCGCCGCACGGGGCAGCACGCCGCGCTGCACTTGGGCGCTCAGTGCGCCGCGTGCACCTTCTGGCCGGCCTTCAGCCGGTACGCAGTGCCGCAGTACGGACAGCGCCCTTCGCCCGTGGTGGCCACGTCGATGAACACGCGCGGGTGCGTGCTCCACAGCGGCATCTTCGGATTCGGGCAGTGGACGACGCCCGGGCCTACGAGGTCGGCGGCGGCCAGTTCGACGACGGCCTTGGGGGCGGTGGTGGCGGGATCGGCGACGCGGTGGCTCATGGCTGTTGTGTCCTCCGCGCTCACACCGGCGCCAGCCACTCGGCGTACTTCGCGTTGCGGCCGTTGACGATGTCGAAGAAGGCGCTCTGGATCTTCTCGGTGATCGGCCCGCGCGATCCGCTGCCCAGCTCGATGCGATCGAGTTCGCGGATCGGCGTCACCTCGGCGGCGGTGCCGGTGAAGAAGGCCTCGTCGCAGATGTAGACCTCGTCGCGGGTGATGCGCTTTTCCACCAGCGGCAGGCCGAGGTCCTTGCAGATCGCGAAGACGGTGTTGCGCGTGATGCCGTTCAGCGCCCCGGCGGAAAGGTCCGGTGTGTAGACGGTGCCGCCCTTGACGATGAACAGGTTCTCGCCGGCGCCCTCGCTGACGAAGCCCGAGGCGTCCAGCAGCATCGCCTCGTCGTAGCCCTCGTCGGTGGCTTCCATGTTGGCGAGGATGCTGTTGGTGTAGTTGCTCACCGCCTTGGCCTGCGTCATCGTGATGTTGACGTGGTGGCGGGTGTAGCTGCTGGTCTTGACGCGGATGCCGCGCTTGAGGCCCTCTTCGCCGAGGTAGGCGCCCCAGGACCAGGCGGCGATCATCAGGTGGATCGTGTTGCCCTTGGGGCTGACGCCCAGCTTCTGGTCGCCGATCCAGGTCAGCGGGCGCAGGTAGCAGCTGTCCAGCTTGTTGGCGCGCACCACCTCGCACTGCGCGTCCATCACCTGCTGCATCGTGAACGGGATCTTCATGCGCAGGATCTTGGCGCTGTTGAACAGGCGCTCGGTGTGCTCGCGCAGGCGGAAGATCGCCGTCTTGCCGCTGGCCGTCTTGTAGGCGCGCACGCCCTCGAAGGCGCCGCAGCCGTAGTGCAGCGTGTGCGTCAGCACGTGGATCCTGGCGTCGCGCCAGTCGACGAGGCGGCCGTCCATCCAGATCTTGCCGTCGCGGTCGGACATCGACATGGTTTGCTCCTGGGGCCGCCGCGCCTCTTCGAGGCGCCGGCAGCGAATGCGAAGGGATGACTGAGGCCGGATTCTAGGTTCCGGGGGCGTCGCCGCTGCCCGACGTGGCGGCTTGCGGCTGCGGCGGGGGCGCCGGCGCCCCGGGGCCCGCAGCCCGCCGCGTCAGCGTCCACTCGGCCAGACGGCCATCGCGCAGCACCGCCAGCACGCTGTCGCCGCCGGCGTCGGCCCACGAGAAGCGTTCCTCGACGCTTGCGCCCGGGCCGCCCGGTGCCGCACCCGTTGCGCCGGCCTGTGGCACCGGCTCCTTGCGCCCGAGGCTGCGCGTGAGCCTGAGGATCTGCGGCAGCCTCAGGCCGCGATGCAGCTTGGCGTGCAGCATCACGGCGTTGTCGACGCTGCCCACCGGCCGGCCCGAGGCTTCGCGCAGCACGCGCAGGGAGCGGCTGAACTGCAGCAGCAGCCAGAAGACGATGACGGTGAGGGCCAGTGCCACGCCGGGCCAGCCCCAGCCGATGAAGCCCGCCGCCACGGCCAGCGCCGCAAGCCCCCAGCCGAGTGCTGCGTTCATGCGGGGATGCAGCCGCCCGCGACAGCAGAATCGCGCCGTGAATCCGCCGAACCGCCTGCACAGCCTGCACACATGGGTCATCAACCTCGATCGGGCACCCGAGCGCCTGGCGCGGGTGCGCGCGCAGCTCGATGGACTCGGGCTGCCTTGGACGCGCCTGGCCGCTGTCGATGCGCGTGCGATGACGCCTGAGCAGGCCGCCTCGCTGGACGAGCCCGCCTACCGGCGCAAGCACGGCATGACGCCCGCGCTGGGCGAGCTGGGATGTTACCTGTCGCACGTCGAGGTCATGCGCGCGCTGCTGGCCAGCCCGTTCGAGTTCGCGCTCGTGCTCGAAGACGACGTGCTGCTGCACGCCAGCCTGCCTGCAGTGCTGGAAGGCCTCGTGGCGCGCCGCGACCGCTGGGACGTGGCCAAGCTCTCGGCCGTGCACTCGGGCACGCCGGTGCCCTACCTCGAAGTGGCGCCGGGGCATTCGCTGGCGGTGATGCTTTCGCGCTGCACCGGCTCGAGCGCGTACCTGATGAACCGCAAGGCCGCCGCCGCTTACGTCGCAGGCCTGTTGCCGATGAGCCTGCCGTACGACCACGTGTTCGACCAGGGCTGGCGCTTCGGCCTCAAGTTCCGCCTCGTCACGCCCACGCCCTGCGGCCACGACGAGGTGATCGCCTCGACCATCGTCACCGCGCCCGACCGCAAGTTCGCGAAGTGGAAGCGCGGCAGCACGTATGCCTACCGCATCGGCAACGAACTGCGGCGCGCCGGCTACGGCATCGCGAGCGCGGCCCGTGAACTGCTCGCCGGCCGCGGCGGTTAGGATGGCGCGGCGCCGAGGTTCAGGCCAACGGCTGCGAGATCTCCGCGCGCAGCGCCCCGGGCAGGCGGTCGAGCAGGAAGCGGATGGCCAGCGGCACGAGGACGATGTCGTCGACGGCGCCGAGGAAGGGGATGAAGTCGGGGACCAGGTCCACCGGCCACAGCACGTAGGCCACGATCGCCAGCGTGCCCACCTTCAACCACCCCGGCGCACGCGGGTGGCGCAGCGCCCGCCACAGCAGCCGCGCGTCGCCACGCACCACGGTCCACAGCACGGACAAGCGCTTCCACATGGCCTTCGGTCCTTCCGGCAGGTTGATCGCAACCACCACCGCCGCAACGGCGGCTGGCCTGCAACGTGGGGGCATCCTGCGCCGATGACAAGAAGCCCGCCGCCGCGTCGGGCTCCTGTCCGCTCGATCGGGCGCGCTCGCCTCAGGCCAGCGAGCGCACCGCGTCGATCGCCTGCTCGATGCGTTCCACCGCGTGCACCGTCAGCCCCTCGATGGCCTTCTTCGGGGCATTGGCCTTGGGCACCACGGCGACGCTGAAGCCGAGCTTGGCCGCCTCGCGCAACCGCTCCTGGCCGCGCGGCGCCGGGCGCACTTCGCCGGCCAGCCCCACTTCGCCGAAGGCGATGAAGCCGCGCGGCAGCGCACGCCCGCGCAGGCTGCCCTGGATCGCCAGCAGCACCGCGAGGTCGGCCGCCGGCTCGCCGATGCGCACGCCGCCCACCGCGTTGACGAACACGTCCTGGTCCATGCAGGGGACGCCGGCGTGCCGGTGCAGCACCGCCAGCAGCATCGCCAGGCGGTCGCGGTCCAGGCCCACCGAGAGGCGCCGCGGGCTCGGGCCGCCGCTGTCGACGAGCGCCTGCACCTCCACCAGCAGCGGCCGCGTGCCTTCCAGCGTGACGAGCACGCACGAGCCGGGCACCGGCTCGCCGTGCGTCGAAAGGAAGATCGCGCTCGGGTTGGCCACGCCCTTCAGGCCGCGCTCGGTCATCGCGAAGACGCCGATCTCGTTGACGGCGCCGAAGCGGTTCTTGATGGCGCGCACCAGGCGGAAGCTCGAGTGCGTGTCGCCTTCGAAGTACAGCACCGTGTCGACCATGTGCTCCAGCACGCGCGGGCCGGCGAGCGCGCCTTCCTTCGTCACGTGGCCGACGAGCACGATGCCGGTGCCGCCGCGTGCGCTGCCCTTGGCCACGCGCGTGAGCTGCGCGGCGCACTCGCGCACCTGCGTCACCGAGCCGGGCGCCGAGGTGAGCTGGTCGGAGTACAGCGTCTGGATCGAGTCGATCACCGCCAGTGCCGGCCGCTCGGCCTCGATGGCGGCGAGGATGCGCTCCAGGTGGATCTCGGCCAGCACGCGCACGCGCGCGCCCGAAAGCCCCAGCCGGCGCGCGCGCAGCGCCACCTGGGCGCCGCTTTCCTCGCCGGTGACGTAGAGCACCGGCATGCGCGCGCTCATCGCGTCCAGCGCCTGCAGCAAGAGCGTGCTCTTGCCGATGCCCGGGTCGCCGCCGATCAGCACCACGCCGCCGGCGACCAGCCCGCCGCCGAGCACGCGGTCGAGTTCCTCCTGCCCGGTGCTGGCGCGCTCGACCTCGGCCGCCTCGATCTCGGCCAGCGTGGCCACCGCCGGCGGTGCGCCGCTGCCGGCCAGCGCCTGGAAGCGGTGCTTCGACGCGGTTTCGGCCAAGCCCTCTTCGAGCGTGTTCCATTCGCCGCAGTGCGGGCACTTGCCCAGCCACTTCGGGCTCTCGCCGCCGCAGGCGCGGCAGTGGAAGACAGTCCTGGGGGCTTTGTTCGCGGCGGCCATGCGGCGATTCTGGTGCCGCGGCTGCCGCCCGCTGCTGCGGCGTGTTCAGCGGCCGGTCACGACGAGGAGCCGCTGCCGGAGCCGCCCTTCAACTTGCCGACGATGAACAACAGCACCAGCGCCCCGACCACCGAGGCGATCCAGCCGGCGCCTTCGCCCGGCCGGTACCAGCCGACCACCTGGCCGATGAAGCCGGCGGCCAGCGAGCCACCGATGCCCAGCAGGCAGGTGAGGATCCAGCCCATCTTCTGTTCGCCCGGCATCACGAAGCGCGCGATGGCGCCCACGACGAGGCCGACGACGATGGTCATGAAGATTCCGCGTTCCATGTTCGCTCCTCGCTCCTGGCGCGGGTGGTTTTCTGGCCCGAACCTCACTGGCTCACCGCACGCGCCGGCACCCGCTGGGCCAGGGCGCACATGAGTTCGTAGCCGATCGTAGCGGCCGAGCGTGCCACCTCATCGATCGAAAGGATGGGGCTGCCGGCCGCCGCCTGCGGCGCGCCGCTGCGGCCCCACAGCGTCACTTCGCTGCCGATGCGCGCGCCGGGCACCGGCGCGAGGTCCACGGCCAGCATGTCCATCGACACGCGGCCGACGGTGGCCGTGCGCACGCCGTCCACCAGCACCGGCGTGCCGTGCGGCGCATGGCGCGGGTAGCCGTCGGCGTAGCCGCAGGCGGCGATGCCGATGCGCATCGGCTGCCCGGCGACGAACGTGCTGCCGTAGCCGACGCTGTCGCCGCGCCCGAGCTGCTGCGTGGCGATGAGGCGCGTGCGCAGCGTCATCGCCGGCATCAGCTGCCAGTGCGCGGCGTCGTGCTCGGGGAAGTCGGGCGCGCTGCCGTAGCTCATGATGCCGGCCCGCACCCAGTCGTCGGCGTCCGGCCCCGCGAGGAGACCGCCGGCGCCGTGGTGGCGCAGGATGGCGGCGCTGTTGGCCACCGTGCGCTCGCCGGGCAGGTCGCGCGTCGCGGCGCGGAAGGCTTGCAGCTGCGCTTCGATGCCGTGCACGCCGTCGGCATCGGAGAAGTGCGTCATCAGGCCGATCTCGGCCACCTGCGGCAGGGCGTTCAGCCGCACCCACGCGGCGCGGTAGCTCGCCGGCCGGAAACCGAGCCGGTTCATGCCGCTGTTCATCTTCAGGAACACGTGCTGTGGCGCCGCCGTCTTGTGCGCGGCCAGCCAGTCGATCTGCTCGGCGCAATGCACCGTGTGCCATAGGTCCAGCCGCGATACCGTCTCCAGGTCGCGCGGCTCGAACACGCCTTCGAGCAGCAGCACCGGGCCGCGCCAGCCGAGCGCGCGCACGCGTTCGGCCTCGGCCAGGTCGAGCAGCGCGAAGCCGTCGGCGCCGCGCAGCCCTTCGTAGGCGCGTTCGATGCCATGCCCGTAGGCATTGGCCTTCACCACCGCCCAGAGGCGGGCGCCCGGCGCGGCGGCGCGCGCCCGCGCGAGGTTGTGCGCCAGCGCGGCGGTGTGGATGAGCGCTTCGATCGGACGCGGCATGAGGGGCTGCGAAGGAGGAAAGCCCCCGGAAGCGCGGGGCCTCGAAATGGGGCGCGGCGATTCTGGCACCGCAAATGCGCATGCTATAAACCGCCGCCCCGCAGGCCGGCCGGCCTCGAAGCGCCGCAATCCATCGGCCCCTTCAAGCCCGCTTTTCGGCCTCCCCTATCGCGCCCTGCGCCGCCGAGGAGAACCCTTCGCGGCGGCCGCAAGGCCGCCGCGCACGCCGACGACGATGAAAAGAGGCTTCTCCACCATCATGTCGGCGCAGTTCTTCAGCTCGCTGGCCGACAACGCCTTGTTCGTCGCCGCCGTCGAGCTGCTGCGCAGCGGCGGCGCTGCCGAATGGCAGCGCGCCGCGCTGGTGCCGATGTTCGCGCTCTTCTACGTCGTGCTGGCCCCGTTCGTCGGCGCCTTCGCCGACTGCATCCCGAAGGGCCGCGTGATGTTCGTCTCCAACAGCATCAAGATCGTCGGCTGCCTGATGATGCTGTTCGGCTCGCACCCGATCCTCGCCTACGCCATCGTCGGCCTCGGCGCGGCGGCGTATTCGCCGGCCAAGTACGGCATCCTCACCGAGCTCCTGCCCGCTTCGCAGCTGGTCAAGGCCAACGGCTGGATCGAGGGCCTGACGATCGCCTCCATCATCCTCGGCGTGCTGCTCGGAGGCCAGCTCGTCGGCGCGCGCGTCGCGGCGATGCTGCTGGGCTTCGACTTCCCGCTGCTGGACACCGGCATCGACACCCCGCCCGAGGCGGCCATCAGCGTGCTCGTGTTCATCTACATCCTCGCCGCGATCTTCAACCTGTACATCCCGCGCACCGAAGCGCCGCTGATTCCGTTCAACCCCAAGCTGGCGCTGCTGGTGCGCGACTTCGCCGATTGCAACTCGCGGCTGTGGCACGACCGGCTGGGGCAGATTTCGCTGGCGACGACGACGCTGTTCTGGGGCGTCGCCGGCAACCTGCGCTACATCGTGCTGGCCTGGGCGGCCGCAGCGCTGGCCTACGACACGACGCAGGCTTCGCGCCTGGTGGGCGTGGTGGCCATCGGCACCGCCGTCGGCGCCGTCGTGGCGACGGCGGCGATGCGGCTGGACCGCGCCACCGGCGTCATCCCGCTGGGCATCGCGATGGGCGTGCTCGTGATCGGCATGGTCGCCATCGACAACGTGTGGGTGGCCGCGCCGTTCCTGACGATGCTGGGCGCACTCGGCGGCTTCCTCGTCGTGCCGATGAACGCGCTGCTGCAGCACCGCGGCCACAACCTGATGGGCGCCGGCCGCTCGATCGCGGTGCAGAACTTCAACGAGCAGGCCTGCATCCTCGGCCTGGGCGCGTTCTACGCCGGCATGACGCGCTTCGGCCTGTCGGCCTTCGGCGCCATCGCGATCTTCGGCGTCGCCGTGGCCGGCACGATGGAGCTGATCCGCCGCTGGCACCTGCGCAACCTGCGCACGCACCGCGCCGAGGTCGAGCACCTGCTGGCCATCGCACGCACGGATGGCCACTGAGGAGGCCCGCGAGGGCAGCGGCAGCCCGCGCGCCTGGGCGATCGCCGGGCTCCTGTTCAACGCCTTCGCCTGGGGCGTTTCGTGGTGGCCGTTGCGCGAGCTGGGCGAGCGCGGCCTGCACCCGCTCTGGGCCACCGCCATCGTCTATGCCGCCGGGGTGCTCGTCGTCACCGCGGCGCGCCCCTCGGCCTGGCGGCAGCTCGCGCGGGCGCCCGCGCTGGTGGCGCTGCTGCTCGCCTCGGGCGCGACCAACGCCACCTTCAACTGGGGCGTGACGATCGGCGACGTGGTGCGCGTGGTGCTGCTGTTCTACCTGATGCCGCTGTGGGCCGTGCTGCTGGCGCGCTGGCTGCTGCACGAGCCGCTGACCCCGGGCGCCGCGCTGAGGCTGGCGATGTCGCTGGCCGGCGCCGCCATCGTGCTGTGGCCTGCCGATGCGGGCGGCGGCGCCGTCGCCCGCTGGCCCTTGCCGCACACGCTGGCCGAGTGGCTGGGTCTGGCCGGCGGCTTCGCCTTCGCGCTCACCAACGTCCTCTTGCGCCGCCACGCCGGGGAACCCGAGGCGGCGCGGGCGCTGGCGATGTTCCTCGGCGGCGCCGTCGTCGCCACGCTGCTGGCGGCGGCGCTCGGCAGCCCGCGCGTGCCGCTGCCCGAGCCCACGACGGCATGGCTGGCCGGCGTGCTGCTGCTGGCGGCATGGTTCGTGGCGGCGAACCTGGCGCTGCAGTACGGCGCCGCGCGCGTCAGCGCCAACGTGACGGCGGTGGTGATGGTCAGCGAAGTGGTGTTCGCCGGCGGCAGCGCCGTGCTGCTGGGGGCCGGCGCCTTCACGCCGGCGCTGGCGCTGGGCGCGGCGCTGATCGTCGGCGCCTCACTGCTGGCCGCGCGCGGCTGAGCGCCGGCGCCGGGCCTCACGGCTTGCGGCTGCGCACCGGCGCTTCAGGAGAGCACGGCGCTGGCGGCCACCGGCGCGCGCACGCCGCAACGCGCCAGGTACAGCGCCAGTTCGTCGGCATCCAGCGGCTTGCCGAGGAAGCCGTCGCAACCGGCCAGCGCGCCGCGCACACGGTCCAGTTCGCTGTGGTGCGCGGTGACCATCACCACGTTGGCGCCGCTGGCGCTGCGCTTGATGCGCCGGCACAGGCCCAGGCCGTCGAGCGCGCTGCGGTCGCCCAGCTCCATGTCGAGGAACACGAAGTCATAGCGCCGCTGCGCCAGCCGCTCGATCGCCGCGTCGCTGTGGCGCACGCAATCGGCCACCAGCCCGAACGGCGCCAGCTTCTTCTGCAGGAAGCGCAGAGCCACCTCGCTGTCGTCGACGATCAGCGCCTTGGCGGCGCTGCTGGGGCGCGCCTCGGCCACCGCGGGCGCCGCGGCCGGCGCAGTGCCCTGCGGCGCCAGCTCCAGCGGCAGCGGCAGGTCGACCACTTCCGCGGCCGCGCCGCGGTCGCCCGGCTGCAGCAGCAGATGCTCGGGCGGAGCCGGCCGCTCGGGGCGCGCCGGCTGGATCACCGTGCGGCGGCGCGCCTCGGCCTCGGCGCCGCGGCGGCGGGCCAGTGCCGCGGCGCGCGCCGGCAACGAAGACTGCATGCGGCGGGTGGCGAAGGCGTCGAGCTCGCGCAGCACCCGCCGCGGGTCGATCGGCCGCGGCAGCCAGGCCACCGCGCCCTCGGGCGGGTTGGCACCGACGAACACCGTCTCGGGCAGCCGCTGCACCGCCTGCACCAGTTCCACCGAGGGCGGATGGTCCGCGTCGGCGACGACGAAGTCGGCTCCGAGCATGAGTTGCACCAGTTCATAGCGAGGCTCGCGCGTGCTGGCGAGCCGGAAATACGACGCCAGCGCCTGGCACTCGAAGGCGCTGAAGCCGAGCAGGGCGATGCGGTGCAGGGTCGTCATGGTCCGAGCCGTCCGGGTTGAGCGGGTGCCGGCGCAGGCACAAGGCGACTGTCCGTGCCGCCCGCGGTCAAGTCAATCGCTCCGCGGGTGGACGGCAGGCCTTGCGCCGGCCGGCCCGAGTGGGGTTCATCGATAGCCCGCGTGCACGGCAATCGGCATGCCGCGGCGCTACGATCCCGCGTCTCACTTCCGGAGGGCCCCATGCCCGGCACCATCTACGATTTCGAGGCCGTGTCGATCGCAGGCCAGAACGCGCACTTCGCCAGCCAGCGCGGCAAGGTGCTGCTGGTGGTGAACACGGCCAGCCAGTGCGGCTTCACGCCGCAGTTCAAGGGCCTGGAGGAACTGTGGCGCGACTACGCCGCACGCGGCCTCGTCGTGGTGGGCTTCCCGAGCAACGAGTTCGGCGGCCAGGACCCGGGCAGCAACGACGAGATCTCGTCGTTCTGCGAGATGAACTACGGCGTCAGCTTCCCGATGATGGCCAAGGTGCAGGTCAACGGCGGCGACGCACACCCGCTGTGGCAGTGGCTTAAGGCCGAGGCGCCGGGGCTGCTGGGCAGCGAGGCGATCAAGTGGAACTTCACCAAGTTCCTGGTCGGCCGCGACGGCCGCGTCATCAAGCGCTACTCGTCGCGCGACACCCCGGAGTCGATGCGCGCCGACATCGAAGCCGCTCTCGCCGCACCGGCGCCGGCCGCGGCCTGAAGCGCCCTCGCCTTCGCCGCGCCGGCCTTCCTTCGAACCTCCGTCCGCTCCAAGAGCCCCACCCCCGTCATGTTCCAGCACCTCGACCGCTACGCCGGCGACCCCATCCTCAGCCTCAACGACGAGTTCCAGAAGGACCCGCGCCGCGACAAGGTGAACCTGTCGATCGGCATCTACTTCGACAACGAAGGCCGCATCCCGGTGCTGCAATGCGTGCGCGACGCCGAAGCGGCGATGCTGGCCGAGAGCGGGCCGAAACCCTATCTGCCGATCGCCGGCGCACCGGCGATGCGCGCCGCCGTGCAGCAGCTCCTCTTCGGCGCCGACCACCCGGCGCTGAAGGCCGGGCGCGTCGTCACGCTGCAGACGGTGGGCTCCAGCGGCGGCCTCAAGGTCGGTGCCGACTTCATCAAGCGCTGGCTGCCGCAAAGCGGCATGTGGATGAGCGACCCGAGCTGGGACAACCACCGCGCGATGTTCGAAGGCGCCGGCGTCGCGGTCCACACCTACCCGTACTACGACGCGGCCAGCGGCGGCGTGCGCTTCGACGCCCTGTGCGAGGCGATCGACCGGCTGCCGCCGCGCAGCGTGCTGCTGCTGCACGCGTGCTGCCACAACCCCACCGGCGTCGACCTCGGCCGCGACCAATGGGAGCGGCTCGTGCCGCTGCTGCGCCGGCGCGAGCTGCTGCCCTACCTCGACCTCGCCTATCAGGGCTACGGCGACGGCATCGCCGAGGACGCGTTCGCGGTGCGGCTGCTCGCCGACAGCGGCCTGTCGTTCTTCGTCGCCAACTCGTTTTCCAAGAGCATGAGCGTCTACGGCGAGCGCGCCGGCGCGCTCTCGGTCGTCTGCGCCGACGCGGCCGAGGCCGACCGGGTCTACGGCCAGCTCCAGGCCACCGTGCGCCGCAACTACTCCAGCCCGGCCATCCACGCCGCGGGCATCGTCACGCGCGTGCTCGGCGAGGCGAAGCTGCGCGCCGCCTGGGAAGCCGACGTGGCGGCGATGCGCCAGCGCATCCAGGCGATGCGCCACAGCCTGCACGCCACCCTCTCGGCGAAGAAGCCGGGGCGCGACTTCGGCTACTTCCTCACCCAGCGCGGCATGTTCAGCTACACCGGCCTGAGCGCGGCACAGGTCGACCGGCTGCGCGAGCAGTACGGCGTCTACCTCATCCGCTCGGGGCGCATCTGCGTGGCCGGGCTCAACACCGGCAACGTGGAGCGCACGGCCAACGCGATGGCCGCCGTCATCGACTGACCCGGATGGACCGCGCGGCGTGTCGCTCTTGCCTCGCGAGGGGCTCGTGAGGCCGCCGCTGCGCTCGCAGGCCCGGGTGTTCGCCGCCGCCGGCGCCGCGGTGGCCGGGCTGGCCGCGGTGGTGGCGGCGCTTGTGTGGATGGTTGCCGGCGACAGCTCGCTGCGCGACGTGCGCGCGCGCGGCGAGTTGCGCATCGGCTATGCGGTCGAGGCGCCCTACGCCATGCTCAAGGCCGACCGGACGCCGGGCGGCGAGTCGCTGGAGGTGGCGCGCGCCGTCGCCCGGCACCTGGGCCTGCGGCCGGTGTGGATCGTCACCGACTTCGACCGCCTGCTGCCGGAGCTGGAGGCGGGCCGCTTCGACATCATCGCCGCCGGGCTCTTCGTCACCGCGGCGCGCAGCGAGCGCGTGCGCTTCACGCGGCCGCAGCTGCGCGTGCGCCCGGGCTGGCTGGTGCGCGCCGGGCAGCCGCCGGCGCTGGGCACCTACGCGAGCGTGCGGCCCTCGCCTTCGCTGCGCGTGGCCGTGGTCGCCAGCTCGGTCGAAGAGGCGCAGTTCGCCGGCCGCGCCACGCCGCCGGCCAGCCTCGTCGTCGTGCCCGATGTGCGCACCGGCGCGGCCATCGTCGGCACCGGCGGCGCCGATGCGCTGGCGCTTTCGCTGCCGGCCGTCAGCGCGATGGCGCGGGCCGCGCAGGGCCGGCTGGTGGCGCTGCCCGCGCTCGTCGCGTCCGGCGCCGGCGCGGCACCGGCGGCGCAGCAGGCGCAGCAGACGCACGAGGACCACGTCGCGATGGCCGTGCGCAAGGACGCCGCCGCGCTGGCCGCCGCGATCGACGAGGCGCTGGCCGGCTACCTGGGCAGCGCCGCGCACCTGGCGATGCTCGGCGAGCTGGGGCTCGGGGAAGACGACCTGCCGCGGGCACGCGATGGCGGCCGGCCCTGACGATGGCCAGGCCGGCGCCGGCGCCGCCGCGCGCCCGCGCCTGGGCCGCAGCTGGATCCTCGTCACGCTGGTGGCAGCGGTGCTCTCGGCGGCGGCCATCGGTGCGGTCGAGACCTGGCACGGCCGCGCGCTGGCCGCATCGGCGGCGACGGCGCTGCGTGTCAAGCAGGCGGCGCAGGACTTGTACCTCGGCGTGCTGCACCTGCGCCTGGGCGGCACGGCCGACACACCGTGGCAGCAGCCGCAGGGGCTGGCGCTGCTCGAGCAGGCCGAGGAGGCGCTGACGGGCGTCGCGGCCGGCCTCGGCGAGCCGGCACGCGCCGCAGCGCTGGCCGAGGCGATCGGCGCGCTGCGCCGCACCTGGCAGCGCGGCCCGGCCGGCCCGGCCGAGGAACCGCAGGGGCGGCGGCTGCTGCACGAGCTGGCGCGCGAGGTCAGTGCCCTGGACGACGCGCTGGCCGCGCGCGCCGCCGCCGTCGAGCGGCAGGCGCGCACGCTCAGGGCAGCCACCCTCGGCATCGTCGGCGCGCTGTTCGCCGTGCTGGCCGCGGCGGCGCTGCGCGGCGAGGCGCGCCGCGCTGAGGCCCAGGCGCAGCTACGCGAACAGGCGCGCGAGCTGCAGGCGCATCGCGAGCGGCTGGAGGAGCTGGTGCTCGAGCGCACCGCCGAGCTGAGCGCGGCGCTGCAGCAAAAGCTCGAGCTGGAGTCGTTCGCGCAGGTGATGACCGACTTCCAGCCGACGCTGCTGGCCTACTGGACGCGCGAGCAGAAGCTGCGCTTCGCCAACCGTGCCTATCTCGAATGGTTCGGGCTCGAGCGCGAGCGGGTCATCGGCCGCACGATCCCCGAGGTGCTGGGGCCGGCCGAGTTCGAGCGCCACCGCGAGTCGGTGCGGCAGGCGCTGGACGGCGCCTCCGAGCAGGTCGAACTGGACCTGAGCGCGCACGACGGCCGCGTGGGCCACTTCCTCGTGCATCGCGAACCCGACCGGCGCAAGGGCGGTGTCGAGGGCTACTTCTACGCCGCCGCCGACATCACCGAACTGCACCGCGCGCGCGTGCGCGCCGAGGCGGCCACGCAGGCCAAGGGCGCCTTCCTGGCCAACATGAGCCACGAGATCCGCACGCCGCTGAACGCCATCCTCGGCCTCACGCACCTGATGGCGCGCGAGCCCAAGGACGCGGCGCAGCGCGAGCGCCTGCACAAGGTGCTGGCGGCCGGCCAGCACCTGCTGCAGGTGATCAACGACATCCTCGACCTGTCGAAGATCGAGGCCGGCCGCTTCGAGCTCGATGCCCTGGAGTTCTCGCGCGACGATCTGGTCGGCCGGGCGATGGCCCTCGTCGCCGAGGCCGCCGCGGCCAAGGGGGTGGAACTGGTGATCGACACCGACCACCTGCCCGCGCGCCTCGTCGGCGACCCGCAGCACCTGGCGCAGGCGCTGGTGAACCTGCTGTCCAACGCCGTCAAGTTCACCGACGCCGGCTGGGTGCGGCTGCGCGCCGAGCTGCTCGCCGCCGAGGGCGAACGCGGCGAACGGCTGCACGTGCGCTTCGCGATCAGCGACTCCGGCATCGGCATCGCCGCCGACCGCCTGGCGCGCCTGTTCCAGTCGTTCGAGCAGGCCGACAACTCGGCCACCCGCCGCTACGGCGGCACCGGGCTCGGGCTGGCGCTGACGCGGCATCTGGCGCGGCTGATGGGCGGCGACGCCGGCGTCGAAAGCCGCGAAGGGGCCGGCAGCACCTTCTGGTTCACCGCCTGGCTGCGCCGCGCCGCCGGCTGCGCCGATGACGGCGGCGACGGCATAGCCGCCCTGCCCGACGCGAGCACCGGCGCCGGCGCGGCAGCGGCACGCCCCGTGTTGCGCGGCCTGCGCGCGCTGCTGGTGGACGACCTGGACGAGGCGCGCGAGGCGCTGGCCGAGCAGATGCGGCTGCTCGGGTTGGTGGTGGACAGCGAGCGCAGCGGGGCTGCCGGGATCGGCCGCGCCGTCCAGGCCGAGGGCGATGCGGCGGGCGCTGCGCCAGGCGCCGCGCAAGGCACGGTGCAAGGCGCGGTGGGAGGCGGCGGGCCGCCGTACGACGTGGTGCTGGTCGACTGGGCGATGCCCGGGCTCGATGGCATCGAAACGCTGCTCGCCCTGCGCGGCGCCCTGGCCCGCGGCATGCCGGCCCAGGTGCTGGTCACCGCCCACGACCCGGCGCTGGCCCGCCGGGGGCTCGACGAGGCGGGCCTCGCCGCAGCGGTGCTCGCCAAGCCCGCCACGCCGTCCAGCCTGCACGAGGTGCTCCTCCAGGCGCTGCAGCAGGCCGGCGGCGGCGCGGCGGGCACCGCCGCGGCGGGCAGCGCAGCGGCCGCCCCCTTCGCCGAGGAGGCCCGCCTCGCCGCCGAGATCGGGCACCGCGCCGCCGGCTGCCGCGTCTTGCTGGCCGAGGACAACGTGATCAACCAGGAGGTGGCTGCCGAGCTCGTCACCAGCGCCGGGCTCGCCGTGGAGCTTGCGGCCGACGGCGAAGAAGCGGTGGCCAAGGCGCTGGCCGGGCCTTTCGACCTCGTGCTGATGGACATGCAGATGCCGGTGCTCGACGGGCTGGCAGCGACGCGGCGCATCCGCGAACGCCTGGGCCCGGCCCTGCCGATCATCGCCATGACCGCCAACGCGTTCGGCGAGGACCGCGCCGCCTGCCTGGCCGCCGGCATGAACGACCATATCGGCAAGCCGGTGCTGGCGCGCACGCTGTACGCGACGCTGCTGCGCTGGCTGCCGCAGCGCTCCGCCGGCGCGGGTGCGAGCGCCGGCGGAGCGGCGCCAGGGCAGGCCGGCCGGCCGCCTTGACGCTGGCCGCGCCGGCGCGAAAGCGTTCATCGCGCCGACGCGCGGGGCGGCTTCGCTGCCGCCGCCACGCGCTCGCGCAGCCAGCGGTGCGCCGGGTCGGCGTCGTGCCGCAGATGCCACAGCATGCCCACGTGCACGGTGGGCAGCGCCAGCGGCAGTTCGGCGATGGCCAGCTCGCTGCGGTAGCCGGTCGCTTCGAGGAAGCTCTCGGGCAGCACGGTGAGCAGGTGGCTGCGCGCCACCACGCGCCCGGCGGTGAAGAACTGGTTCACCGTCAGCACGGTGCGCCGCTGCCGGCCCAGCGCCGCCAGCGCCTGGTCCACGGCGCCGACGCCGCGGCCCGAGAAGCTCACCTGCAGGTGTGCCGCGGCGCAGTAGGCCTCCAGCGTCAGCGCAGCGCGGCGCGCCAGCGGGTGCCCGCGGCGCATCACGCAGACGTAACGCGTGTCGTACAGCGGCCGCTGCCGCAGCGCCGGCTCACCGCCTTCGGAGCGCAGCGCCGCCGCCACCTCGGGGAACGAACCCACCGCCAGGTCGATGGCCTGCGCCTGCAGCAGCCGGCGCGGGTCGCGCGTGGTCAGCGGCAGCACGCGCAGCGTCGCCGCGGCGTGTTCGGCCTCGATCGCCGTCACCAGCGGCGGCACCAGCAACGCCGCGGTGGCGTCGGCCATCGCCAGGCGGAACGTCACCGCGTCACGTTGGGCGTCGAACGCTCCGGGCGCGATGGCCTGCCGCAGCGTGGCCAGCGCCTGCCGCACCTGCGGCCACAGGCTCTCGGCCAGCGCCGTGGGCCGCACGCCTTGCGCGGTGCGCGTGAACAGTTCGTCGCCCAGCGCCTCGCGCAGGCGCCGGATGGCGTGGCTCACCGCTGGCTGCGTCATCGCCAGCGTGGCGGCAGCGCGCGTCAGGCTGCCCTCGGCCATCGCGGCGTCGAACACGCGCAGCAGGTTCAGGTCGAGGGTGCGGAAGTTGGCGGCAGGGCTGGGCACGGGCCGATTCTGATATGAGCGCTGCTCATGTCACTCGTGCTCAACTTTCATCGTGTGAGTATCGGTAGTAACCCTAATATCCCGGCACAGGATGCCGATGTGAACGGCACCCGCTCCAGCCGACGAGCCAACCGGCTTCGCCGCGCGGAGCAGCCAAGGAAAGGGAACAGTCACCATGAGCGAAATCACCCTGCGGGCCCCGGCAGCCGTTGCCGTGCCGCGCGGCGCCCCCTGGGCCGCCAGCGCCTTCGCAGCGGTCCTGCAATTCGTGCGCAAGAGCTACGACGCCTGGCACGCGCACAACGAACAGATGCGCCGCTTCGACGAAGCCGCGGCGCTGCGCCGCGTGGCCGCGGGCATCGCCCACACCGACCCGTCGTTCGCTTCCGACCTCTTCGCCGCGGCCGACCGGCACATCGGCGGCCGCTGAAGGCCGCCAGCACGGCGCGCCGCCGCTAGATGCAGCGGCCGCCGTCCACTTCCATGCACACGCCGGTGATCATGCTGGCCTCGTCGCTGCACAGGAAGCACGCCGCGTTGCCCAGGTCCTCGGGCTGAGAGAAGCGGCCGATCGGGATCGTCGAGAGGAACTTCGCCCGCACCTCGGGCGTGTCCTCGCCCATGAACGATTTCAGCAGCGGCGTCTCGCCGGCCACCGGGTTGAGCGCCACGACGCGGATGCCGAACGGCGCCAGTTCCACCGCGTTGGCGCGCGTGGCCGTGATGACCCAGCCCTTGCTGGCGTTGTACCAGCCCAGGCGCGGGCGCGGGCTGACGCCGGCCGTGCTGGCCATGTTCAGCACCACGCCGCGGATGCCGTTGGCGCCCGGCGCGTTGGCCTTCAGCCGCGGCACCGCCTCGCGCATCGCGTAGTAGATCGCCTTCATGTTGACCGCGACGATGCGGTCGAAGTCGGCCTCGCTCACGTTCTCCAGCGGCGCGGGCAGATGCGTGACGCCGGCGTTGTTGACGACGATGTCCAGGCGGCCGAAGCGCTGCTCGGCGGCGTCGACCATCGCGCGCACGTCGGCGGCGCTGGCCACGTCGACGCGCAGCCCCTGCGCCGCCTTGTCGCCCGCGGCGCCGGCGACCTCCCTGGCCACTTCCTTCGCCGCATCGCCGTTGATGTCGGCCACCAGCACGCGCGCCCCCTCGGCGACGAACTTGCGCACGATGCCGGCGCCGAACCCCGAACCCCCGCCGGTGACGACGGCAACCTTGCCTGCGAGTCGCATCGGGCTCACTCCTCGAATGGTGTGGACGGTCGCGCCGCGCGGCGCGCCGCTTGTTTCAATCGTGCTTGATGGCGATCGTCTTCAGCGTCGAGAACCCGTACAGCGCCTCGAAGCCCTTCTCGCGCCCGTGGCCCGAGTGCTTGACGCCGCCGAAGGGCAGCTCGACGCCGCCGCCGGCGCCGTAGTTGTTGACGAACACCTGGCCGGCTTGCAGCTGGCGCGCCAGCCGCAACTGGCGGCCGCCGTCGCGCGTCCACAAGCCCGCCACCAGGCCGTAGGCGGTGCCGTTGGCGATGGCCACGCCCTCGGCGTCGTCGCCGAAGGGGATCACGGCCTGCACCGGCCCGAAGATCTCCTCCTGCGCGATGCGGTGCGCCGGGTCCACGTCGGCCACCAGCGTCGGCGGCACGTAGTAGCCGCCGCGCGGCAGCGAGGCAGGCATCGGCGCCGCCGCGGCCACCTTCAGGCCGCTGCTCTTCACGACCTCCAGATACCCCATGACGATCTCGCGCTGGCGCGCGGAGATCACCGGCCCGATGTCGAGATCGTCCAGCGCCGGCCCGATGCGCAGCGCCGCGTAGCGCTCGGCCATGCGCCGCACCACTTCGTCGAACACCGGCCGCTGCACCAGGATGCGGCTGGCCGCCGAGCAGGTCTGCCCGGCGTTCTGGATGCCGGCGTTGACGAGGAAAGGCAGCGCCGCATCGAGGTCGGCATCGGCGAACACGAGCTGCGGGCTCTTTCCCCCCAGCTCCAGCGTCACCGGCACCGCGTTCTTCGCCGCCGCGGTCTGGATCAACGCGCCCACCGCCACCGAGCCGGTGAACGAGATGTGGTTGATGCCCTTGTGCGCCGCCAGCGCCGCACCGGCCTCTTCGCCGAGCCCCGGCACCACGTTCAGCGCCCCGGCCGGGATGCCGGCCTCGCCGGCGATGCGTGCGAAAGCCAGCGCCGTGAGGCAAGCTTCCTCGGCGGGCTTCAACACGCAGGCGTTGCCCATCGCCAGCGCCGCGCCGACCGAGCGGCCGATGATCTGCATCGGGTAGTTCCACGGCACGATGTGCGCGGTGACGCCGTGCGGCTCGCGCAGCGTCAGCGCGGTGTAGCCGTTGGCGAACGGAATCGTCTGCCCGTGCACCTTGTCGGCCGCGCCGCCGTAGAACTCCAGGTAGCGCGCCAGCGCCACCGCGTCGGCACGCGCCTGCTTCAGCGGCTTGCCCACGTCCAGCGCTTCCAGGCGCGCCAGCTCGTCGGCCTGCTCCAGCACTTTGGCGCTCATCTTCAAGAGCACCCGGCCACGCTCGGCGGCGGTGAGCGCGCCCCACGTTCCAGCGAGCGCGGCGCGCGCCGCGGCCACCGCGGCACCGATGTCGGCGGCGCCGCCGCGGGCGATGCGCGTCAGCTCACTGCCGTCGGAAGGGTTGGCCAGCGACAGCGTCTGCCCGGAATCGCCGGCGCGCCAGCGGCCGCCGATGAACACCTGCGTGCTGTCGAAGGGAACGTGCTGCATGGACATGGCCGCCACCGAGGAGGAAGTGCGTGAGCTTGAGGCATCATAGACCGCTGCGCCGGCGGCGCGGCCGCTGCCGTCTTCCTTCTGCTTCCTCCCGTTGGGCCTCTTCCTCCTCAAGCGCTTCGCCACCTTCTTCGCCACGCTGGCCGTGGCTTCGTTGGTGGTCTTCGCGGTGCTCGAACTGCTGCCGGGCAACGCCGCCGAGGTGATCCTCGGCGAGACGGCGACGCCCGAATCCATCGCCGCGCTCGAAGCCAAGCTCGGCCTCGACCGCCCCGCCGCCACGCGCTACGCCGACTGGGTGGGCGGCTGGCTGCAAGGCCGCACCGCGCAGAGCATCAGCTACGACACGCCCACCGCCGAGCTGATCGCCGAGCGCATGCGCGTGACGCTGCCGCTGGCGGTGCTGGCGATGGCGCTCACCGTCGTGCTGGCGCTGGGCCTCGGCCTGTACGCGGCAGCGCGCCACAACAAGCTCGGCGACGTCGGCGTGATGGCCGCCAGCCAGGTGGGCATCGCGATCCCGAACTTCTGGTTCGCGATCCTGCTGATCCTGCTCTTCGCCGTGCACCTGCAATGGGTCAGCGCCGGCGGCTTTCCCGGCTGGACCGAGGACGAAGGCGGCAGCCTGTGGGAAGGGCTGCAGGCGCTCGTCCTGCCGGCCATCTCGCTGGCGATGGTGCAGGCGGCCATCCTGGCGCGCGTCACGCGCTCGGCGGTGATCGAGGTGATGCGCGAGGACTACGTGCGCACGGCGCGCGCCAAGGGCCTCTCGAAGCGCCAGGCGCTGTGGCGCCACGTGCTGCGCAACGCAATGATCCCGGTGCTCACCGTGGCCGGGCTGCAGTTCGCCAACCTCGTCACCGGCACCATCGTCGTCGAGAACGTCTTCGTGCTGCCGGGCATCGGGCGCCTCGTGTTCCAGGCCATCAGCAACCGCGACCTGATCGTCGTGCGCGACGTGGTGATGCTGCTGGCCGCGGTGGTGGTGGTGGTCAACTTCGTCGTCGACGTGCTCTACGCCGTCATCGACCCGCGGCTGCGCGTGGCTTCGGCATGAGCACGGGCCCAACGTCCTTCGCGTCCTTCACGCCCGCGGAAGGTCCGGCAGCGGGCCGCGCCCGTGGCTTCTGGTGGCGGGCGCGCCGCCACCCGAGCTTCGTCGTCGGCGGGCTGCTCAGCGGCGCGCTGGCCGCGGCAGCTTTCGTGTCGCTGTTCTGGTCGCCCTACCCGCCGGCCGAGATCGACATCCCGAACAAGCTGCTGCCGCCGTCACTGGCGCACTGGCTGGGCACCGACAGCCTCGGGCGCGACATCGCCTCGCAGCTTCTCGTGGGCGCGCAGAACAGCATCGTCGTCGGCGTCATCGCGGTGGGCATAGGCCTCGTCATCGGCGTGGCGCTCGGCTGCCTCGCCTCGGCCTCGCGCTCGGAGAACCGCGGCTGGGTGGAGGAACTCGTGATGCGCGCCAGCGACTTCACGTTCGCCTTCCCGGCGCTGCTGTCGGCGATCATGCTCACCGCCATCTACGGCCCGGGGCTGGTGATGAGCATCGTCGCCATCGGCATCTTCAACATCCCGGTGTTCGCGCGCATCGCGCGCGGTAGCGCCAACGCGGTGTGGGCGCGCGAGTACGTCACCGCCGCGCGCGCCGCCGGCAAGGGGCCCTGGCGCATCACCATCGACCACGTGCTGCCCAACATCGCCAGCCCGCTGATCGTGCAGGCGAGCATCTCGTTCGCCACCGCCATCCTCGCGGAGGCGGCGCTGAGCTACCTCGGTCTGGGCACGCAGCCGCCGCAGCCAAGCTGGGGCCGCATGCTCAACGAAGCGCAGACGCAGATGTTCCAGGCGCCGCTGCTGGCCGTGTACCCCGGCGTGGCGATCATGCTCAGCGTGCTCGGCCTGAACCTGATGGGCGACGGCCTGCGCGACCTGCTCGACCCGAAGCTGGCGCGGCAGCGCTGAAGCCCGCCCGACCCACCGGCGCGCACGCGAAGCACACACCCGGCGCGCCGAGCCCGCACGACACGCATCCACCAGGAGCCCGACCCTTGCCCCCGCGCACGCTGAAGATCGATTTCGTTTCCGACGTGGCCTGCCCGTGGTGCGCCATCGGGTTGCATTCGCTGGCCGAGGCGGCGCGCCGCGTCGCCCCCGGCATCGAGCTCGAATGGCACTTCCAGCCCTTCGAGCTGAACCCCGACATGCCCGCTGAAGGCGCCGACACCGTGGCCTACCTCGGCGCGAAGTACGGCATCGACGAAGCGCAGATCCGCGTCAATCAGGCGCGCATCCGCGAGCGCGGCGCCGCGGTGGGCTTCGCCTTCGGCGAGCGCGCGCGGGTATGGAACACGTTCAACGCGCACCGGCTGCTCACCTGGGCCGGCGAGCAAGGCAAGCAGCGCCAACTGAAGGAAGCACTGCTGCAGGCCTACCACGGCGAAGGCCGCAACCCCGGCAGCCGCGAAGTGCTGCTGGACCTGGCCGCCCGCGTCGGCCTGGACGCCGCGCGTGCCGCGCAGATCCTCGACGGCGACGAATACGCGGCCCAGGTGCGCGCCGCCGAGCAGCAATGGCAACGCGCCGGCATCCACGCCGTGCCCGCCATCGTCGTCGACCGTCGGCACCTCATCGAAGGGGCGCAGCCGCCCGAGGTGTTCGAGCAGGCGTTGAAGCAGATTGCGGCAGAGCCGGCCGCCCCGGTGCCGCGCTAGTGCCGCGCGAGTGCCGCGCCAGCCGCGCCGTTCCCGCCCCATTGCTGCCGCCCCTTCCCGCATGCCCCTGCTCGAAGTCTCCCGCCTGCGCGTCACGCTGCAAACGCAGCGCGGCCCGGCCGATGCGCTGCGCGAGGTCTCGTTCTCGCTCGAGCGCGGCAGCACGCTCGGGCTCATCGGCGAGTCCGGCTGCGGCAAGAGCATCACGGCGCTGGCGTTGATGGGCCTGCTGCCCGAAGGCGCGCGCGTGGCCGGCTCGATCCGCTTCGACGGCATCGAGCTGACGACGCTGCCCGAGGCCGAGCTGTGCAAGCTGCGCGGCAACCGCATCGGCATGGTCTTCCAGGAGCCGATGACGGCGCTGAACCCGCTGCACCGCATCGGCCACCAGATCGCCGAGCCGCTGCGGCTGCACAAGGGCCTGTCGGCCGCGGCGGCGCGCGCCGAGGCGCTGCGCCTGCTCGAACGCGTGCAGCTGCCGCAGGCGAAGGCGCGCCTGGATGCCTGGCCGCACCAGCTTTCGGGCGGGCAGCGGCAGCGCGTCGTCATCGCCATCGCGCTCGCCTGCGGGCCCGACCTGCTCGTGGCCGACGAGCCGACGACGGCGCTGGACGTGACGATCCAGCGCGAGGTGCTCAACCTCATCAGCGAGCTGGTGCGCCAGGAACGCGAAGGCACCGGCATGGGCCTGGTGCTGATCAGCCACAACCTGGGGGTGATGGCCGACATGGTCGAGCGCGTGCACGTGATGTACGGCGGCACTGTCGTCGAAAGCGGCCCGACCGCCGAGCTGTTCGCCAAGCGCGCACACCCGTACACGCAGGGCCTCTTCGCGGCGCGTCCGCGCCTGGGGCTTGCGCGCGGCACGCGGTTGGCGACGATCCCCGGCCGCGTGCCCGAGCTGGCCGATCTGCCCGCGGGCTGCCCTTTCGCCGAGCGCTGCCCGCGCGTGGCCGACGATTGCCGCAGCGCGCTGCCGCCCGAGTTCGCGGTCGGTGCCGGTCACGCCGCGCGCTGCCTGCACATGGACGCGGTGTTCACGGCAAAAGCGGCGAAAGAAGCCGTGGGCGGCGTGGCGTGATCGGCTCGCGCACGCAAGGCGGCGACAACGCAGCGCCGCTGCTGGTGGCCGAACACCTGGGCAAGCGCTACCGGCTGCCGCGCCAGAACCTGTTCGCACCGGCGCCCGAGGTGCAGGCGCTCGACGGCGTCAGCTTCACGCTGCAGGCCGGCCGCAGCCTGGGCATCGTCGGCGAGTCGGGTTCGGGCAAGAGCACGCTGGCGCGGCTGGTGATGGCGCTGGAACCGCCCACTTCAGGCACGGTGCGCCTGGACGGCGTGGACCTGCACGCGCTGGATGCCGCGGCGCTGCGCCAGCAGCGGGCCAAGCTGCAGATGGTGTTCCAGGACCCCTACGGCTCGCTCGACCCACGGCGCACGGTGCTGCAGACGGTGTCGGAGCCGCTGGCGGTGCTGCACGGCGCCGGCGTCGCCGAGCGGCGCGAGCGCGCCGGCGAGGCGCTGGACGCGGTGGGCCTGCGTGCCAGCGACCTGGCCAAGTACCCGCACGAGTTCAGCGGCGGCCAGCGCCAGCGCATCGCCATCGCACGCGCCCTCATCACGCGGCCGCGCCTCATCGTCGCCGACGAGCCGGTGAGCGCGCTGGACGTGAGCGTGCAGGCGCAGGTGCTCAACCTGATGCAGGATCTGCAGGACCGCTACGGCCTCGCGTACCTCTTCATCAGCCACGACCTGGCGGTGGTGGACCTGGTGTGCGACGAAGTGATCGTGCTGCAGCACGGTCGCGTCGTCGAACGCGGCGACCCCGATCGCCTCTTCCGCGCGCCGGAGCATCCGTACACGCAGCGGCTGCTGGCGGCGGCGCCGCAGCGCTGAACGCCAGCGTGCCGGGGCTCGGCGGAGCGGCCACCCGGCCGTTCGCGGTCGCTGTCATCGGCGCTTTCCATGCGCACGGAAGTTTGTGGCGGGATCGGGCCGACGGGGTGCCCCGCGCCGCTCGTGTCCTCTTCGGGGCGCCTGTGCTCCGCTGGCGCTGCGCAAAGGCGCCCCGATGCCCCCTTGACCTCGCGGCGCGGCGCACCCCATCGTCCCGATCCGGCACCCACGGTGGCATGCCATCTCTCGCACTGCGACGGCTGTGCCCGCCAAGGACGCCGGGTGGTCGGCTCAGCGAGGTAAAGGGGGCATCGGGGCGCCTTTGCGCAGCGCCAGCGGAGCACAGGCGGCCTGAAGAGGACACGAGCGGAGCCGACCACCCGGCGGCCTTGGCGCGCCGACCTCAGCGTACGTCACCCGAGCAAGCGTCATCAAACAAGCGTCATCAAACAAGCGTCAATCAAGCGAGCACCACCGCGCCAATTTCAAACACTCCCCGCCCAAGGCAACAACTCGTCGAGGCGATCGTCCTCATCGCGCTGCAAGCCTTCGAACCCGAGCAGGTCGCGCGCTGCGCGCAGGCCTTCGAGCAACTGCGGCGGCGGCACCGCCAGTGCCGCCACCGCCGCGTCGAGGCGCACGAAGAACAGCACCAGCAACTCGCCAGGCAGCATCAGCAGCGACGGCGCGGGCGGCGGCAGGGCGGCGGTAGGGTGCGACATGGCCCCGCATCGTCGTGCGCGACAGCGCCCTTGGAGGCGCCGAAAACCGGCCCGTAAGCGCGCCTCTTTCGTTGCCGCAGAATGCACGGATCGGTGCAACCGACCCCGCCGACGAGCCAACGAGAGGAGCAGCCCGTGATGCCGAACGTGAAACGCCGCACAGTGATCCGCAGCCTCGCCGCTGCCCCGCTGGCCGCCGCCTGGCCCGCGACCACTTTCGCGCAACGGCGCAAGGACACCGTCGTGCTGGGCATGGTGCTCGAGCCGCCGGGCCTGGACCCCACCGCCGGCGCCGCCGCCGCCATCGGCGAGATCGTCCACTACAACGTGCTCGAAGGCTTGACGAAGATCGGCATGGACGGCGCGGTGACGCCGCTGCTGGCCGAAAGCTGGACGCTGGCGCCCGACGGCAAGGCCTGCACCTTCCAGCTCAGGAAGGGCGTCAAGTACAGCGACGGCGCCGTTTTCGACGCCAGCGCCGTGAAGTTCAGCTTCGAGCGCGCCAAGGACCCCAAGAGCACGAACAAGGCGAAGAAGGCGCTGTTCGACAACATCTCCAGCGTCATCGTGCACGACCCGCATTCGCTGACGCTGGTGCTGAACCAGGCCGACGCTTCGCTGCCGTTCCGCCTGGGCGAGAACACCGCCGTCATCCTGCACCCGGGCAGCGTTGCGCAGGCTGCAGCCAAGCCGGTGGGCACCGGGCCCTTCGTCGTCGAGGCGTGGAACAAGGGCAGCGCGGTCGTGCTGGCGAAGTCGCCCGCGTATCGCGACGCGGCCAAGGTCAAGCTCGCCAAGGTCACCTTCCGCTTCATCAACGACCCCGCGGCGCAGGTGGCGGCGCTCTTGGCCGGCGACATCGACGGCATGCCGCGCTTCGCGGCGTTCCAGTCGCTCAAGCAGTTCCAGGCCGACAAGCGCTTCGTCGTCGAAGTGGGCAGCACCGCCGGCAAGGGCATCATGTCCATCAACAACCGGAAGCCGCCGTTCAACGACGTGCGGGTGCGCCGCGCGCTGGCGCACGCCGTCGACCGCCAGGCGTTCATCGACGGTGCGCAGGAGGGCCTGGGCAAACCGATCGGCAGCCACTTCGCGCCCACCGACGCCGGGTACGTCGACCTGACCAAGATGTACCCCTACGACCCCGAGAAGGCCAAGGCGCTGCTCAAGGAGGCCGGCGTCGCGACACCGCTGAACGTGACGCTGACGCTGCCGCCGCCGCCGTACGCGCGCAAGGGCGGCGAGATCATCGCGGCGCAGCTGGCCAAGGTCGGCATCAACGCGAAGATCGAGAACGTCGAGTGGGCGCAGTGGCTTTCGGGCCCGTTCAAGGGCAACTTCGACCTGACGATCATCAACCACGTCGAGCCGCTGGACTACGCCACCGCCTACGCCGACCCGAACTACTACTTCGGCTACGACAGCGCCAAGTTCCGCGGCCTGGTGAGCCAGCTCGCCGCCACCAGCGACGCCAAAGAGAAGGCGCGCCTGTGGCAGGCGGTCCAGCGCCAGCTCGCCGAGGACTGCGTCAACGTCTACATCTGGAACCCGGCGCAGGTGGCGGTGTTCAAGCGCGGCTTGAAGGGCCTGTGGAACAGCTCGCCGATCTTCGCCAACGACATGGGCGCGGTGAGCTGGAGCTGAGCGCGCCATGACGCTCGAAGAGGCCGGCCTCGCCGCCGGCCGCCTGCACACGCTGCAGCGCCTCTATGGCGCGTTCGAGAAGCGCGACGGCGAGGCGATGCAGGCACTGTACGCGCCGCAGGCGACGTTCGACGACCCGCTGTTCTCGCTGCATGGCGCCGCCGAGATCGGCGCCATGTGGCGCATGCTGTGCCGCTCGGCGCGCAAGCGCAGCGGCGACATGTGGTCGCTGCAGGCGGGCGACTTCCACGTCGAGGGCCTCGGCGGCAGCGCGCATTGGGAGGTGACATACCTGTACGGCACCGCCGACCGGCCGGTGCGCAACGTCGTCGACTCGACCTTCGAATTCAGCCCCGACGGGCACATCCTGCGCCACGTCGACCGCTTCGACTTCAGCGCCTGGGCCGCGCAGGCCCTCGGCTGGCCGGGGCGGCTGTTCGGCGCCCTGCCGCCGATGCGCAACTACGTGCGCAAGCAGGCCGCCGAGCGACTGGCGCGCTTTCGCGCCACGCATCTCTGACGCCGGCTTGACGACGCTTCGTCCGCGGTCCCGCTTGCCGTGGGCGCCGCACGATCCCACCCACGAACCCACGAACCCGCACACGATGCCCGACCTGCACGACCTCAGCGCCGCCGAACTCTCGGCCGCCTTCGCCGCCAGGCGCCTCTCGCCCGTGGAGGTGACGCAGGCGGTCATTGCCCACATCGCGCGCTGGGAGCCGCACCTGCATGCCCTGTACGCCTACGCCCCGGAGCGCGCGCTCGCCGCGGCCCGGGAGGCCGAAGCGCGCTGGCAGCGCGGCACGCCGCGCTCGCCGCTGGACGGCGTACCGGTGACGATCAAGGAGAACATCGCCACGAAGGGCACGCCGGTGCCGCTGGGCACCGCCGCCACCGAGCTGACCCCGGCGGCCGATGACGCGCCGCCCGCGGCGCGCCTGGCCGAAGCCGGCTGCGTGCTGCTGGCCAAGACGACCATGCCCGACTACGGCATGTTGAGCTCGGGCCTTTCCACTTTCCACGCGCTGGCGCGCAACCCGTGGGACGTGTCGAAGAACCCCGGCGGCAGCAGCGCCGGCGCCGGCGCGGCGGCGGCCGCCGGCTACGGGCCGCTGCACGTGGGCACCGACATCGGCGGCTCGATCCGCCTGCCCGCCGGCTGGTGCGGCGTGGTCGGGCTGAAGCCGAGCAACGGCCGCGTGCCGATCAAGCCGCCCTACATCGGCCGCGTCGCCGGGCCGATGACGCGCACCGTCACCGACGCCGCGCTGATGATGGCCGCCCTCGCCCGAGCCGACTGGCGCGACACGACGAGCCTGCCGCAGCAGGACATCGCCTGGGCCGACCTGACGCTCGAAGTGAACGGACGGAAAGGGCTCGACGGGCTGAAGGGCTTGAAGATCGGCCTGCTCACCGAGGCCGGCTGGGGCCTGCCGCCGAGCGCCGACACCGCCGCCGCGGTGGCCGGCGCGGCGCGCCTGTTCGAGCAGGCCGGCGCCAGCGTCGAGCCGATGCAGCCCTTCCTCACTGCCGAGATGGCCGAGGGCATCAACCTCTTCTGGCGCGTGCGCAGCTGGGTCGACATCTCGGCCCTGTCGGCGGCGCGGCGCGACAAGGTGCTGCCGTACATCCGCGCCTGGGCCGCGGTGGGCGAACGCACGAGCACGGCCGAGCTCTTCCACGGCTTCAGCCAGATCGGCGCCTTGCGCGAGGCCGCCGTGGCCGCGTGCCAGCCGTTCGATTTCGTCCTCTCGCCGGTGTCGCCGGTGGTCACCTACCCGGCCGAGTGGGCCAGCCCCACCAACGACCCGCTGACGACGATGGCGCACATCGCCTTCACGCTGCCCTACAACATGAGCGAGCAGCCGGCGGCGAGCGTGCCTTGCGCGCACGACAGCGCCGGGTTGCCGATCGGCCTGCAGATCATCGGCCGGCGCCACGACGACCTGGGCGTGCTGCGCCTGGCGCGTGCCTTCGAGCAACTGCGCCCGGCCCATGCGCTGAAGCCTTGGCCGCAGCCCCCCGCGGCCTGAAGCGCGAAGCGCGCGCGCGACGCCAAGGCGCCTTCCCTGGCGCGCTAAAGTCCGGCCGCAATGGCCCACCAGGATCCCCGCGGCAACCCGTGCGCGAGCGGCAGCGCCGCGGCGCGCGAAGCGGCCGAGCGCGCGCTGTGGCGGATGATGTCGTTCTACGACGTGCCCATCGCCGACCTCGACACGGCGATCGCCGCCGACCCCGGCTGGGCGCTGCCGCACCTGATGAAGGCGGGGTTCCTGTTGAGCCTCACCGAGCCGGCGCTGGTGCCCGAGGCCGCCGCGCACCTGGCCGCGGCGCGCGACCGCGCCGAGCACGCCACGCCGCGCGAACGCGCGCACCTCGAAGCGGTGCAGCAGGTGCTGGAGGGCCGCTGGCACAGCGCCTGCCGCACCTGGGACGAGCTGCTCGTGGAACACCCGCGCGACGCGCTGGCGCTGCAATGGGCGCAGCTGTGGGACTTCTACCGCGGCGACGCCGCCGGCCTGCGCGGCCGCCCGGCGCGCGCGCTGCCCGAGTGGGACGAAGGCGACCCGCTGTACGCGCATGTGCTGGCGCTGTACGCCTTCGGCCTGGAGGAATGCAACCTGCAGCCGCAGGCCGAGGAAGCCGGCCGGCGCGCCCTGGCCATCGAGCCGCGCGCGCCGTGGGCCGTGCACGCCGTGGCGCACGTGATGGAGATGCAGGGCCGCTTCGAGGAAGGCGGCGCGTGGCTGCGCCAGCATCAGGGCGTGTGGAGCGAAGGCAACGGCTTCGCCGCTCACCTGTGGTGGCACAAGGCGCTGTTCCGGCTCGAAGCGCTGGACATCGCCGGCGTGCTGCGCGTGGTCGATGGCCATCTGTCCGGCGATGCGCTGCAGATCACGCTGCAGCGCGTGGACGCCGCGGCGATGCTGTGGCGGCTGCACCTGCTGGGCGAGGACGTCTCCGCGCGCTGCGCGGCGCTGCTGCAAGGCTGGGATCTCGCCGACCACGAAGGCGCGGGCGCCGCCGGCTATTACGCCTTCAACGACGTGCACGCGGTGCTGGCGATGCTCGGCGCGGGCGAGGTTCATCGCGCGGAGGCGTGGGTGGCGCGCTGCGCCGAGCGCGCCATGGCGCCCGAGGACGCGCGCCGCAGCAACCACCTGATGGCACGCGAAGTCGGCCTGCCGTTGATGCGCGGGCTGCTCGCCTGGCAGCGCGGCGCCGCCGCCGCTGCCTGCGAACAGATCTATCCGATCCGCACGCTCGCGCAGCGTTTCGGCGGCAGCCACGCGCAACGCGACCTGATCGACCTGACGCTGCTGGCTGCCGCAGCCGGCGGCGGCCACCGCGGCATGGGCCGCGCGCTCGTCAACGAGCGCCGCATGAGCAAGCCCGTGACGCCGCTGACGCGGCATTGGCTGGCGGCGCTCGGCGATTCGGAAGGGGAGCGGGCGTGAGCGCCGACAAGCCCACCGCGCAGGAGAAGAAGGAGCAGCGCCTGCGCCTGGTCGAGGACGAGATCGGCCGCCACTTGGCCGAAAGCGAGAAGAGCGGCGAACTGAAGAGCGCGCCGAGTTTCGGCCGCCCGCTGAACCTGGGCGACGGCTACGAGCAAACGCCGGCCGAATTGCGCATGCCGATGAAGATCCTCAAGGACGCCGGCGTCGTGCCGCCCGAGGTCGAGGCGATGCAGGAAATCGCGTCCTTGCAGGCCGAGCTCGATGCCTTGACCGCCCGGCCCGGTTCCGGCGAAGCGGCTGTGCGCGCGTTGCGCCAGCGCTTGTCGGAAAAGCGCCAGGCGCTGGCGCTGCGGCTGGAGAGGCTGCGCAGCAGCGGTTCGCTCTGAATTTCGGGCTGTGCTGCGCGCGTCTCGTTTCACACGAGCGGCGCCGTCAGCCTTTCCACTTCGAACGCCCGTTTCACCGCCGGCCGTTCGAGCATGCGCTGCAGATACGGCCCGATCGCCGGGTAGTCGCGCGCCGGCCGGCTGCCGGTGAATCCGCGCGTCCAGCGGCACAGCATGAACACCAGCGGATCGGCGGCGCTGTAGCGGCTGCCGTGAAACCACGGGCCCCCGTGGCTGGCCAGGTGCGCATCGATCTGTTGCAGGCAGCCGTCCAGCCGCGCCTGCGCGCGCGCCTTCACCTGCGCCGCGCCCGCCGCGTTGCCATCGTCGACCCAGCGTTCGGGGTAGAAATACGGCTGCATCGCCGCCTGCATCGTGTTGCTCAACCAGAAGAGCCACTTGTAGAAGTGCGCCCTTTCGCCGCTGCCGACGGCGGGAACGAGGCCCGCCTGCGGATGCGTGTCGGCCAGGTGCAGCACGATGGCGGCCGTTTCGTAAAGCACCTGGGCGCCGTCGACCAGCACCGGAATGAGACCGTTCGGGTTCAGTTTCAGATAGGCCTCGGCCTTGTGCGCCTGCTTGGCGCGATCGACGAGTTCCATCTCGAAGGGCACGCCGATTTCGCGCAGCAGAACGTGCACGGCGAAACTGGCGTTGCCCGGGAAGTAGTGCAGCGTGATCATGCCGCGATGATGGCACGGGATGCGCGGCCCCGGGCCTCTCGCCGGCACGGCGCCCCCGGCTCCCGAAAGCGGTCGCGGGCCGATTTGTCGCCGAATATCCACGGCGCCTCTTCCGCCGCGAATATCGTGCCTAGAATGCCGCGCCCCAAGCAAGCCGGGATTCGGCGAATGACGAGCGAGCAAGCGAGCTGGCAAACGGGGTGCGGTGGCAATCATCGCCAGGGAGTTCCCCCACACCGGAAATGAAATGACGCAAAAGACGTATCAGCAAATCCTCAAGCAGATCGAGGGGCTCCAGGCGGAAGCCGAGAAGCAGCGCCGCGCCGAGGTGGCCGACGTGATCGCGAAGATCCGCAGCGCGATCGTCACTTACGGCCTCACCGCCGGTGATCTGGGCTTCGGCGGCACGCGCAGCGCCGCCGCCAAGGGCGCGACGCGCAAGAAGCCGGGCCGCAAGCCCGGGCGCCCGCGCAAGGTGGCTGCGGCCAGCGGCCGCAAGGTGGCGCCGAAATTCCGCGACGAGAACGGCAACACCTGGGCCGGCCGCGGCAAGCGCCCGGTGTGGCTGCGCACTGCGCTCGCCTCGGGACGCAAGCTCGAGGACTTCGCGATCAAGTAGAGGCGGCTGGCATCGGGGCGCGCGCCCCCTTGCCTTCGGCGCGCCCCGAATCCGCCCGGGGTGCGCCACCGAGCGCGGTGCTTCAGCAGCCCCCCGCGCCGGCGCGACGGAAAACCCGGCCGGCATGGGCGGCGCCGGCACCTGCCAATTGCACCAACTGCAGCGTGGCGCCGTCCGGGGCGGCGCGCAAATGCGCCGGCGGCGCCGTTGCTGCACTTTCGGTGCGCAGCGCGAGCCCCTCGATGCGGCCGTCGAACACGACCACCGGTGCCGGCGCGCTCCCGCCCGCCGCACCCGCCGCGCCCGCCCCGCCCGCCGCGCCCGCCGCGCCCGTGTCGCGCTCCCTTTGCAGCGTGGCCGAAAAACGCTGGAAGCGCTGCGTCATCTCCAGCCGCAGGTTCTCCCGTCTGCCGTGCTCCCCGCCCATGCCGGCGCTGCACCACGTGCCCTGCACCTGCGCCGGCACCACCCACAGCATCACGCGCGACTTCTTTTCGCGGCCGATCGCCTTGTCGGGCACTTCCAGCGTCATTTCGCGGTCGGGCTGCCAGTCGCCCATGTCCCAGTCGTGCGAGACGATGCGCGTGCCCGCCGCCAGCGCCAGCAGGCGCGGACGAAGCTGCAGATTCACTTCGGGCAGCAAGTACATCGTCACAACGGTCGCGCGCGCGAGGTCGGTGGCGAAGAGGTCCTGCTCGCGGAACTCGGTGCGCCCGGCCACGCCGGCGGCGCGCGCGTTGTCGCGGCTGCGCTGCACGAGCTCGGGCACGATCTCCACGCCCAGGCCGCTGGCGCCGAAACGCCTGGCCGCGGTGATGACGATGCGGCCGTCGCCCGAACCGAGGTCGATCACGTGGTCGCGCTGCGTCACCGCCGCCAGTTCGAGCATGGCCACGGTCACGCGGTCGGGCGTGGTGATGAAGGGCACTTCGTCCTGGGCGCGCGCGGGCAGCGTGATGGCCAACATCAGCGCCAGCGGCGCGGCCGCGGCGGCCAGCGCTCGCGCTGCAGGACGGCGGGCGCGAGCGCCGCGAACCACGGCACCCCTCACGGCGCCGAACACAAGCAATGCGTGGCCGCGGCGAACGGCCGCTGCCGGGTCGCCACGTCGGCGAGCCAGCCCAGCTCCGCCAGCCAAGCCGGTGCGTCGGCGCCGCCGACGCCCGCCAGGCCCGCAACGCCCGCAACACCCGACACGCCGGCAACACCCGCAATCCCGGGGGCGCCGCCACCGCCCTCGGCGGCGCCTTCTGCCCCATCCCACAACAGCGTCAGCGCTGCGGCAGCGTCCGCCGCGCGCCGTTCTTCCACGCCGAACCACCCGAGCAGCCGCTGCAGCCGGCCCGGTTCGGCTTCGAAGTAGCGCAACCTTGGCGTTGCACCGAGCTTGGCGCGCTGGCGTGCCGCGGCCAGCGCGTCGGCCCAGCTCCCTTGCCGGTCCACCAGCGCGCGCTCGCGCGCGTCGCGGCCGCTCCACACACGCCCCTGCGCCACCGCGTCCACCTGCTCGCGCGTGAGCTTGCGCTGCGCGGCCACCAGACCGACGAACTGCGCATAGGCGTGGTCGATGGCCGATTGCACCGTCGCCAGCAGCCGCGGGTCGGGGTTGCGCGTCACGTCCATCGCGCCGGCCAGCCACGTGGTGGTCGTGCCGCCGCTGTGGATGCCGAGCTTGCCGAGCGCCTCCTCGGCGCTGGGGATCATGCCGACGACGCCGATGGAGCCGGTGATCGTCGCCTCGTCGGCAATCACTTCGTCGGCGGCCATCGAGATCCAGTAGCCGCCCGAGGCGGCGACATCGCCCATCGACACCACCACCGGCTTGCCGGCGGCGCGCGCGAGTTCGAGCTCGCGGCGGACCAGTTCGCTGCCGAAGGCGCTGCCGCCGGGCGAGTTGACGCGCAGCACGATCGCCTTCACGTCTTCGGCTTCGCGCGCGCGGCGCACCTGCTCGGCGGTGGAAAGGCCGCCCACCGTTCCCGGGCCGGCGCGGCCGTCGACGATCTCGCCCTGGGCGACGACGACGCCGATCGTCTCGCCGGCCGTCGCACCTTCGTTGGGATCGATGCGGGCGCGGTACTCGGCCAGCGACACCTGGCGGAACGTCTTCGCCGCGGTGTCCTCGGCGCCGCGCTCTACGAGAACCTTGCGCACCTCGTCGCGCGTCTTCAGCGCATCGACGAGCTTGCTCGCCACGGCCAGCTTCGCGGTGTCGCCGCCGGCGGCCTGCAGCGTGCCGGGCAGGCCGTCGATGTAGGCCATCACGCTGCCGGCGGGGAGCTTGCGCGCGCGCTCCACGCCGCCGGTCCAGCTCGCCCACAGCGAGCCGTACAGCGCCCGGTCCGACTCCACCGTCTCCGGGCTCGGGCCGCTGGCCGAGAAGGTCTCGGCGGCGTTCTTGAACTTGCCGGCGCGCACGACGTTCGCGCTCACGCCCAGGCGGTCGAACGCCTCGCGGTAGTAGGTGCGGTAGCGGCCATAGCCTTCGATCACCACGGTGCCCATCGGGTGCATCCACACTTCGTCGGCGAAGGCGGCCAGGTAGTACTGGCGCTGGTCGTAGCCGCTGCCCCAGGCCACCACCTTCTTGCCCGCGGCCTTGAAGCGCTCGACGGCCGCGGCCACCTCGCGCAGCGTGGCCAGCCCCGTGTTGCCGAGGTCGTCGGTCAGCAAGAGCGCCTGCGTCACCTGCTCGTCGCGCGCCGCCGCGTCGAGCACGGCCAGCACGTCGCGCAGCCGCGTCTGCGCCTCGCCGCTGCCCTGGCCGCGCAGCGGCGCCAGCACGCGGTTGCGCAGGCTGGTGGCGCGCGTCTGGTCGACGATGGCGCCGGAGAGGTCGAGCACGAGCGTCGTCTTGTCGGGCAGCGCCGGCTTGTGCAGCCGCTGCCACAGCAGTGCCGCCAGCGCCGCCAGCACGAGCAGCAGCACGAGGTTCAGCAGCAACCGCCGCGTCCCGTCCAGCAGCGCCGCGAAGCCGCCGAAGAAGCGCCGCAACGGCGAGCGGGAGTGCGAGGGCGGCGAGGAGTCGATCGTGACCATGACTGTGCGGCCCCTTGTCGAAGGCGCCTGGGCGGGTACGGTGGCGGCAAGGATAGCCACCGCTGGCGGGCGGCATCGCGCCCCTGCGACGAAACCCTGGCGCGCGACGACGAAGCCTCGGGCGGGCCGATGAAGCGCAGGCGGCGGCGATACTCGCGCGCGCCATGCAAGCCATCCTCGCCGTCACGGTGCCTTTCTTCGCGCTCGTGCTCGCGGGTTACGTGGCGGCGCGCCGGCACGTGCTGCCCGAAAGCGCCATTCCCGGGCTCAACGCGTTCGTCCTGTACTTCGCGCTGCCGTGCATGCTGTTCCGCTTCGGCAACAACGCGCCGGTGCTCGAGTCGCTCAACCCGGCCGCGTTCGCGGTGTGGCTGGGCGCGGCGCTGCTGATCGTCTTCGTCACCGTCGCGTTCTCGCTCAACGCGCGCGTGCGCCTGAAGGACGCGAGCTTCGGCGCCCTGGTGGCGGCGTTCCCCAACACCGGCTTCATGGGCCTGCCGATGCTGGCCGCGCTGCTCGGCCCGGCGGCCACGGCGCCGGTGATGACGACGCTGCTGGTCGACCTCTTCGTCACCAGTTCGCTGTGCATCGCGCTGGCCGAAGCGGCCTCGGCTGCGGCCGACCACGGCGCCGGTGCGCGTGCGGCGCTGGCGCGGGCGCTGCGCGGCGCGGTGTCGAACCCGCTGCCGTGGGCCATCGCGCTCGGCGCGCTCGGCTCGGCGGCCGGCTTCAAGCTCGCCGGGCCGGTGGAGGTGGTGGTGCGCCTGCTTGCCGATTCGGCCACCCCGGTGGCGCTGTTCACCATCGGCGCCGTGCTGTACCGCGCCGGCCAGCATGCGCACGGGCGCACCGCGCCGGCGGACTTCGTGCCGGTGGCGCTGGTGAAGCTCTTCCTGCATCCGCTGCTCGTGTTCGCGCTCGGTCTGGCGGTGCGCGCGCTCGGGCTTCACCTCACCGCCACGCAGCTGGTGGCGCTGACGCTGGCCGCGGCGCTGCCCAGCGCCAGCAACGTGTCGCTGCTGGCCGAACGGTTCGCAGCCGACAACGGCCGCATCGCCCGCATCATCCTCACGAGCACCGTGCTCGCCTTCGCCAGCTTCAGCACGCTGGCGTGGCTGTTCGGCGTGCAGCCGGCCTGACGCCGCACGGTTCGCGCGCCAGCACCCTGCCGGGCACCGGCACGGCGTCGCCGCCGGCGGCCCTGCCGTGCCGGAAAAGCGCCGCCTTCGCCCGCGACATCCGGCGAATGCCGGCCGCGGCGGCGGCCAGACTGCGGCGGCGCGCCCGTCCGTCGGCGCGCCCCCGCTTCGACGATGCTGCGCCCCGTTCCCCCGACCCCGCTGTTCACCCGTTCGCCGCCTGCGTTCGCACGCCTGGCCTTCGCTGCCGTCGCTGTCTGTGCCGCCGCCGGCGTGCGCGCCAACTGCATCGACGAGGACGCCGCGCCCGCGGCCGGCCCGGCCGCATCCGCGGCCGCCGCGGCACCGACCGCGGCCACGCTCGCGCGCGGCCAGCTCCAGTCCCTC
>JAEUPF010000156.1 GCA_016790425.1 Rubrivivax sp. | reverse complement strand
CGTCTTGGCGTCGAGCCGGCAGTGGTTGGCGATGAACGGTGGCGCGCCGGTGGCGGCCAGGCGCGCTTCGACCACCGGGTGGCGGCCGCCTTCGATGTCGATGCACGGGTGGTTGACGAACTCGGGCCGGCACCAGTTCAGTGTCGCCGCGCGCTCGGCCAGCGCTGCCAGCGCGTCGAGCGCGGCCAGCGCCCGCGCCAGCGCCGCGAGCGTGGCGATGTGCGCCTGCAGCGCGTCGAGCAGCTGTTCGTAGAGCCACTTCTCGCGCGCCAGCGCGCGCTCCTCGGCGGCCAGCGCCTTGTCCTCGAAGGCCTTGAGTTCGGGCGTGATGAAGCGCTCGGCGTTCTTCAGCGTCTGCCGGCGCCGGTAGTCGGCAGGCACCTTGGCCAGGTGCGAGCCGGTCACCTCGATGTAGAAGCCGTGCACCTTGTTGAACTGCACGCGCAGGTTGGGGATGCCGCTGCGGGCGCGCTCGCGGCCTTCGAGCTCGAGCAGGAAGGCGTCGCCGTTGGCGTTGATGCCGCGCAGCTCGTCGAGCTCGGCATCGAACCCCGCGGCGATGACGCCGCCGTCGCGCAGCTGCGCGGCGGGTTCCTCGGCGATGGCGGCGAGTTCGCGCGCCAGCGCCGCGTCGGTGGCGAGCGCGGCGTGCAGGCGTTCGAGCAGCGGCGCGGCGCTGCCGCCGACGAGGCCCCCGGTGCCGCCGCGCGGCACCTGCGCGGCCAGGGCCGGCAGCAGCGCCAGCGTTGCGCGCAGGCCGGCCAGTTCGCGCGGCCGCACCTGGCGCAGCGCCGTGCGCGCGGTGATCCGCTCGACATCGCTGACGCCGCGCAGCGCCTCGCGCAGCGGCTCGAACGCCGGCACGCCCTCGGCGGCCGGCAGCAGCAGCGCGGCGACGGCGGCGTGCCGCTCGCTCGCCGCGCCCGGTTCGTTGCCGAGCCGGCGTTCGGGGTGCGTGAGCCAGTGCCGCAGTGCGCGGCTGCCCATGCCGGTGCGGCAGCTGTCCAGCAGCGCCAGCAGCGTCGGCGCGCCGGGGCCCGAGTCGCCGCGCAGCGTCTGCGTCAGCTCGAGGTTGCGGTGCGTGCTGGGCGGCAGCTCGATCAGCGCGCCGGCGCGCTGCACCGCGAGCGTGTGCACATGCGCCAGCGCCTGGCCTTGCGTGTGCTCGGCGAAGGCCAGCAGCGCCGCCGCGGCGGCCTGCGCCACCGCGAGGTCCTGCGCGTTGAAGCCGGCCAGCGTGGCCACGCGCAGCTGCTCGCGCAGCTTGCGTTCGCCGAGCGCGGTGTCGAACTGCCAGGCCGGGCGGGGCGTGCGCGCCGCGCAGGCGGCCGCCTGCTGCACGGCTTCGGGCCATGCGGCGCCCGATTCGTGCAGGACCTCCGCCGGCGCCAGCCGCGCCAGCCAGGCCGGCAGCTCGCGCTCGCTGCATTCGGTGAGGCCGAGTTCGCCGCTGGACAGCGCCAGCCACGCCAGGCCCCAGACGAAGCCGCCCGCCTTGCCGGCGGTTCCCTGCACATGCCCCTTGTGCAGCGCCAGCAGCAGCGTGTCGGCGCGCTCGGCCAGCAGTTCGCTGTCGGTGACGGTGCCCGGCGTGACGACGCGCACCACCTTGCGCTCGACCGGCCCCTTCGCCGTGGCGACGTCGCCCACCTGCTCGGCGATGGCCACCGCCTCACCCAGCTTGACCAGGCGCGCGAGGTAGCTCTCGACCGAGTGCACCGGCACGCCGGCCATCACCACCGGCGCCCCGGCACTGTGGCCGCGCGTGGTGAGCGTGATGTCGAGCAGCCGGTTGGCCTTGCGGGCGTCGTCGTAGAAGAGCTCGTAGAAGTCGCCCATCCGGTAGAAGACGAGCGTCTCGGGATGCTCGGCCTTGATGCGCAGGTACTGCGCCATCATCGGCGTGTGCTCGGAGAGGTTGCCTTGCCAGGGCGCAGCGGGCGAGGTCGGTTCGGGCATCGAACCGAAGATGTTAGGGGACGCCGGAATCGGCCCGGGCCCTGCGGGCGGCGCGGCGAAGGCGGCCGCGGCCATGGACATCTGCTACCGATAACGTGATACTTGCTACTCGTCTTCTGGGGGACCGGACATGAGCGGCACGCATCCGATCACCGTGGCGCTGCTGTACCCCGGCGACCGCGCCGCGCGCGACCGCTCCGACCCGGCCGAGAGCCGCTTCGCCGCGTTGTTCGCCGCCTTCGCCGAGGCCGGCGTGCGCGCCGAACCGGCGGTGTGGCACGACGACTTCGCTGGCGAGGTGGCGGCGCAACTGCGGCGCGTGGACGCGGTGCTCGTCTGGTGCAACCCGATCGAAGGCGGGCGGCGGCGCGACCGGCTCGATGCCGTGCTGGGCGAGGTGGCCGGGCAGGGCGTGTTCGTCAGCGCGCACCCCGAAACGATCCTGCGCCTGGGCACGAAGGACGTGCTCGTCCAGACCCGCGACCTGCCTTTCGGCAGCGACGTGCACCGGGTGGCGAGCCTCGCGCAGCTCTCGGCCGAGCTGCCCCGGCGGCTGGATGACGGTGCCCGCGTGCTCAAGCAGCACCGCGGCCACAGCGGCATCGGCGTGTGGCGCTTGCAGTGGGCCGATGCGGGCGATGCGGCCGCTGCGGACAACGCGGGCGGCGCGCGGCGCCGCGCGGTGCGACTTCGCCATGCGCAGCGCGGCAGCGAGGAACAGACGGTGGACTGGACGGCGCTGCTGGAGCGCATGGCGCCGTACTTCGAGCCGGAAGCGGGCGGGCACATGATCGACCAGGCGTGGCAGCCGCGCCTGGCCGAGGGCATGGTGCGCGCCTATCTCGTCGCCGACCGCGTCGGCGGTTTCGGCCACCAGGCGGTGAACGCGCTGCATCCGGGGCGCCCGGGCGAGCCGCCGCCGGCGCCGGGCCCGCGCCTGTACCACGGGGCCGACGATCCCCGCTTCCAGGACTTGAAGCAGCGGCTCGAATCGGGGTGGATCGAACAGCTGCGCGAGCGCTGCGGCGTCGCGGCCGAGCGCCTGCCCTTGCTGTGGGACTGCGATTTCATGTTCGGCGAGCACGCGTCGCACGAGCCCGAGCGCTACGTGCTGTGCGAGATCAACGTCAGCAGCGTGTCGCCGTTCCCGCCTTCGGCCATCGCGCCGCTGGTGCAGGCCGTGCTGGCTCGCCTGCGCCGCCGCGGCGGCTGAAGGCCAGGCGCCCTGGGCGCGAGGTCCGGCTCGCCGGGCGCGCCCTTCCCGCCGCCCCTTCAGCCGGCCGCCGCTCAGCCGCCTGCCGCTCAGCCAGCGCCGCTCAGCCGGCGCCGCTCAGCCGGCCGCCGCTCAGCCGGCCGCCGCTCAGCCGGCCGCCGCTCAGCCGCCCGGCTTCTTCGCCAGCGGCCGGCCGGCGCGCGCCCAGCCGTCGATGCCGCCGGCGAGGAAGCGCGCGTCGACGCCGGCGGCGCGAAGTTGCAGCGCCGCGGCCCGCCCGACCTCGTGGCCGTAGACGCAGTAGACGACGACCGGCCCGCGCGCTTGTGCGAGCGCCGCCACCGGCTCGCGCACGAGGCTCGCCGGGTCCGCCCGCTGCGCGCCCGGCAGCATCGTCGCGGCCTCGGCGAAGACGCCTTCGCGGCGCACGTCGAGCACGGCGCTGGCCGCGTCGATGTCCGCGGGCGCGGCCGCGAACGGCTCGCTTGCCGCATGGACGGCGGCCTGGTAGCGGGCGTAGACGCCGCCCCAGTCGACGTTGGCCATGAACGCATCGACGTAGGCTGCGGCGTCGGCGCCGTGATCCAGGTGGTAGGCGTGCTCGTACATGTCCAGCGCCAGCAGCGGCACGCCGCCGGCCAGCGCCTGCGTGTGATCGGCGGCCCATTGGTTGACGAGGGTGCCTTCGCGCGGCTGGAAGGCGAGCAGCACCCAGCCCGAGCCACCGCCCAGTGCGCGACCCATCGCTGCGAACTCGTCGCGCCAGGCGGCGACGCTGCCGAAGTTGGCCTCCAGCGCCAGCGCCCACGCCGGCTCCATCGTCTGGCCATCGCCGCCGAGGCCGGCGAAGTACAGCTCGTGCAGCAGCATCGAGTTGGTGGCGACGAGCTCCTCGCGCTTCAGGCCGTTGAGCTCGAAGCCGGCGCGCGCGGCGGCGCCGGGCGGCTGCCGCAGCGCGCGGCGGATCGCGTTCAGGCGCTTCACCGCGCCACCGTAGTTGTTGCGGTGGTGGCTCTCGATGAGGCGCGAAGACAGGCCCTTCAGGGCGTCGCCCGGATAGGGCAGAGGCAGCGGCTGTGCTTCCATCGTTCGTCCTTTCGGTCGTTCGCCGGCGAGGGCGGGTGCGTCAGGTGGCGCCTTCTCAGCGCAGCAGCGTCACGGCCAGGCCCGCCAGCGCAGCCGCCCCCAGGAGCGGCAACACGCCGAGCTTGAAGCGGAAGAGGGCGAGCGCCGAGGCCAGCGCGATCACGGCCGACAGGCCGTCGAAAGGCCCCGGCCAGCCCTTCGGCCACAAGACATGCCAGGCGAAGAACAAGGCGAGGTTGACGATCACGCCCACCACGGCGGCGGTGACCGCCGACAGCGGCGCGGTGAAGCCGAGCCGGCCGTGCGTGGCTTCCACCGCCGGGCCGCCGGCGAGGATGAACACGAACGAAGGCAGGAACGTGAAGAAGGTGACCACCGTGGCGGCGAGGGCGCCGCCGAGGAAGAGCGACTCGGGCCCCAGCACTTCCTTGTGCCAGCCGCCGACGAAACCCACGAAGGCCACCACCATGATCAGCGGCCCGGGCGTCGTTTCACCGAGCGCCAGGCCGTCGATCATCTGCGGGCCGCTGAGCCACTGGTGCGACTCGACCGCGCCCTGGTAGACGTAAGGCAGCACTGCATAGGCGCCGCCGAAGGTGACGAGCGCGGCCTGGCCGAAGAACAGCGCCATCTGCGTCAGCGTGCCTTGCCAGCCCTGCGTGGCGACCAGCAGCGCCAGCACGAGCGCCGCCATGCCGATGCCCACCGCCAGCACGCGCGTGAGCCGCGCCCGGCTGAAGGCTGCGTGCGGCGGCGTGGGCGTGTCGTCGTCGATCAGTGCCGGCCCGTAGCTGGCCTGCGCATCGTCGTGCCCGCCGCCGAGCGCGAACACCCGCGGCCAACGGCGCGAGCCGAGCCAGCCGACGAGCGCAGCGGCGGCGACGATGGCCGGGAACGGGGTGTCGAAGGCGAAGATGGCGACGAACGACGTGGCAGCGATCGCCCACATCCAGCCGTTCTTCAGTGCCCGCGTGCCGATGCGATGCGCCGCGTGCAGCACCAGCGCCGTCACCGCCGGCTTGATGCCGTAGAAGATGCCGGCCACCACGGGCACCTCGCCGAAGCGCAGGTAGATCCACGACAGCCCGACGAGGATGAACAGCGACGGCAGCACGAACAGTCCGCCGGCGACGATGCCGCCCCACGTCCGGTGCAGCAGCCAGCCGATGTAGGTGGCGAGCTGCTGTGCTTCGGGCCCGGGCAGCAGCATGCAGTAGTTCAGCGCATGCAGGAAGCGCCGCTCGCTGATCCAGCGCCGGCGCTCGACGAGCTCGCTGTGCATGATGGCAATCTGCCCGGCCGGGCCGCCAAAGCTGATGAAGCCGAGCTTGAGCCAGAAGCGGAAGGCCTCGCCGAAGGTGACGGCCGTTGGGCGATCGAGCGGCGGATTGGCCGGGGGGGCCGATGGCGACGCCTGCGCGCCGGGGGGCAATGTGACGGGCGTGCTCATCGTCTGTCCTCCATTCCATTCTTCGTTCCGGTCTCTGCGGTCGGGCCGGCCGCGCCGGCCTTGCTGCGTTGCGACTTCGCGGCACCGGCGGTGGCGTAGAGCGCATCGAAGACCGCGCCGGCGGCCGCAGCGAGCACATCGTCGTCTGCGTGCAGCGTCTGCAGGCCGGCGAGCACGGCTTCCAGGCCCGGCGCCTCGGGCACCGGGATGCCGCCGGCGTC
>JAEUPF010000123.1 GCA_016790425.1 Rubrivivax sp. | reverse complement strand
GGGTCCTTGCCGCTGAAGGCGCCGCCGCCGTGCGGGCAGGCGCCGCCGTAGGTGTCGACGATGATCTTGCGGCCGGTGAGGCCGCAGTCGCCCTGCGGGCCGCCGACGACGAAGCGGCCGGTGGGGTTGATGAGGTACTTGGTGTCCTTCAGCCACTCCTTCGGGAGCACCGGCTTGATGATCTCCTCGATCACCGCCTCGTAGAACTCGGGCTTCATCTTCGTGCCCAGGCTCATCTCGGGCGCGTGCTGGCTGGAGAGCACCACGGTGTCGATGCTGTGCGGCTTGCCGTCCACGTAGCGCATCGTCACCTGGCTCTTGGCGTCGGGGCGCAGGAAGGGCAGTTTGCCGTTCTTGCGCAGCATCGCCTGGCGCTCGACGAGGCGGTGCGCGTAGTAGATGGGCGCGGGCATCAGCACCGGCGTCTCGTCGCAGGCGTAGCCGAACATCAGGCCCTGGTCGCCGGCGCCGGTGTTGAGGTGGTCGTCCGACGCGTGATCGACGCCCTGCGCGATGTCGTTGCTCTGCTTGTCGTAGGCCACGAGCACGGCGCAGCCCTTGTAGTCGATGCCGTACTCGGTGTTGTCGTAGCCGATGCGCTTGATCGTGTCGCGCGCGACCTGGATGTAGTCGACGTGCGCGTTGGTGGTGATCTCGCCGGCCAGCACCACGAGGCCGGTGTTGGTCAGCGTCTCGGCAGCGACGCGCGAGCGCGGGTCCTGCTTGAAGATCGCGTCGAGGATCGCGTCGGAGATCTGGTCGGCGACCTTGTCGGGGTGGCCTTCGGAAACCGATTCGCTGGTGAAGAGGAAGTCGTTCGCCACTTGTGGGGCTCCAATGTCTAGGCGGAAGTTGCACTGACTCGCGTCGCGCGTCGGTCAGTGGTGTTCCCTGGAGCCGCGGCGAACGCTTTAGCGGAAGAAGCCAGCCGGCGTCGGGACCGGCGGGCTGCGGCTGCCTTGGCTTGCGGCGTCCGAGGAGAAGGGCCCCTTCGGCTCGCTTAAGCTTCACACCCGCCGGCCGCCCCGCAAGTTGTCCGTTAACTCGGCGGCCTGTACCTCGAAATTCTACCGAACCATGTCTTCTGGCGGGCTGCTGCTGTGGCTGGCGCGGGGCCTTGCGCGCGCGCCGCTGCGCCTTTTGCACGGGCTGGGCACCGGCCTCGGGTGGACGGCCTACGCGCTTTCGCCGAGCTACCGGCAGCGGCTGCAGGCCAACGCGGCGGCGGCCGGCGTGAGCGCGGCCGACCGCCGCGCAGCGGTGGCCGCGGCCGGCCGCATGTCGATGGAGACGCCGCGGCTGTGGCTGCGCGCGCAGGACGCGCCGATCGCCGACCCGGTGTCGTGGAGCGGCGAAGCGCTGGTCGAGGAAGCCATCGCCGCCGGCCGCGGCTTGCTGCTGCTGACGCCGCACATGGGCTGCTTCGAGATCTGCGCCCAGGCGTATGCCGAACGCTTCGGCGCGCACCAGCCGATCACCGTGCTGTACCGGCCGGCGCGCAACGCCACGCTGCGCGAGCTGGAGGAGACCGCCCGCGCGCGGCCGCACCTGGCCACCGCGCCGGCCACGCTGGGCGGCGTAAGGCAGCTGCTGCGCGCGCTGCGCAAGGGCGAGAGCGTGGGCCTGCTGCCCGACCAGGTGCCGCCCGAGGGCATGGGCGTGTGGGCGCCCTTCTTCGGCCGCGACGCCTACACGATGACGCTGGCGGGCAAGCTGGCGCGCCAGACGGGCTGCGCGATGCTGGCCATCTGGGGCCGGCGGCTGCCGCGCGGCGCCGGCTGGCACGTGGAAGTGATGCCGATGCCCGCGCCGCTGCCCGCCGCGGCCGCGCTGCCGGCCGACGAGGCCGAGGCGCAGCGCGTCGACGCCTGCGCCATCAACCGCTCGATGGAACTGCTGATCGCTCGCGCGCCCTCGCAGTACCTGTGGGGCTATCACCGCTACAAGAATCCGCGCCGGCAGGAGAGCGCGTGAGGCGAGCCGCTTCATGAAGCGCGCGCTCGTCAACGGGCTGGCCCGCGCGTTGCTGGCGCTGGTGTGGCTGCTGCACTGGCTGCCGCTGCCGCTGCTGTCGGCGCTGGGCAGCGGCCTGGGCCGCGTGCTGCACCTGGTGGGCCGCCAGCGGCGGCGCGTGGCGCTCGTCAACGTCGAACTGTGCCTGCCGGAGTTGTCGCCGCGCGAGCGTGCAGCGCTGGTGCGCGAGCACTTCCGCTGGCTCGGCCGCAGCCTCGTCGAACGCGGCGTGCTGTGGCATGCCAGCGAAGCGCGGCTGAAGCGGCTGATCCAGGTGGAAGGCGACGTCTCGTTCGCCGAGCGGCACGCGGGCGCGGTGATGTGGCTGGTGCCGCACTTCGTGGGCCTGGAAATCTGCGGCACCGCGGTGCAGCTGCACCAGACGCGCGCCGGCTGCGACGTCTACACGCCGCAGAGCAACCCGGTGCTGAACGCCGCGTTCAAGCGCGGCCGCTCGCGCTTTGGCCGCGACATGTTCTTCGAACGCTCGGCCGGCGCGCTGCCGGTGGTGCGCGCCATCAAGCGGGGTCTGGCGTTCTTCAACCCCGCCGACATGGACTTCGGGCTGCGCGACGCCGCCTTCGTGCCTTTCTTCGGTGTGCCGGCGGCGACGCTGCTGGCGCCTTCGCGCATGGCGAAGTCGCTGAACATGCGCGTGCAGCCGCTGGTGGCCGAGATGCTGCCGCACGGGCGCGGCTGGCGTGTTCACTTCGTGAGCCCCTGGGAGCACTGGCCCACCGCCGACCCCGAAGCCGACGCGGCGGCGATGAACCGCTTCGTCGAGGCGCAGATCCGCCTCTATCCCGCGCAGTACCTGTGGGTGCACAAGCGCTTCAAGACGCGGCCGCCGGGGGCGGCGCCGGTGTACTGAAACGTGACAATCCTCGCGCTCGGCGAGTGCCCGGCGCGCGGCTGCCGTCGAGATGCCCGCGCGCTTGTCACACTCGCAGACTCCACGCTGCATGTTCCGTTCGAGTGACAACCAGTCAGGTCGCGCCCCGGGCGACGGCAGCCCTTGCCGCGGCGGCCAAGGGCGGTGCCGGCCGCCTCGCAGCCATCGATTCGCTGCGCGGGGTTGCCGCCCTCGCTGTGGTGGTGTTCCACTACACCACGCAGTTCATGAAGCTGTATGGCGCGGCCGACACCCCGAGCTTGTCGTTCGCGTGGGGCGGCTACCTCGGCGTCAATCTCTTCTTCATCATCAGCGGCTTCGTCATCTTCATGACGCTGGAGCGCACGCGCAGCGCGATGGACTTCGTCGTGTCGCGCCTATCGCGCCTGTTCCCGGCCTATTGGGCTGCAGTGGCCCTGACGTTCGCCGTGGTCAGCTTCGCGGGGCTGCCTGGCAAGGAAGTCAGCGCCTGGCATGCCGTGGCCAACCTGATCATGGTGCACGGCCTCCTGAATGTGCCGCATGTCGACTCGGTGTACTGGTCGCTCGAAGTCGAGATGCTCTTCTACGCGGCCATGCTGGCGCTCTTCGTCAGCGGCCAACTGCGCCGGGTGCATGTCTTCCTGTGCCTGCTGCTCGCGCTGCGTGTGTTCTATGACGTGTCGTCGAAGCACTTCGGCGTCGACTTGTCGTGGACGCTGGCGCGCCTGCTCAACCTGACCCACCTGCCCTGGTTCGCCCTGGGCATTTGCATCTATCAGGCCACCCGGGCGGGCGGCAGCGGCAGCCGCGGCGCGATCGGGCTGACCGCCGCGCTCGCGATCGGCACTCTGGCGTGGATCGAAGGTTGGGTGGTCGCCTCGCTGGCCGCCGCGCTGGCGCTATGGGTCTGGGCGGCGGCGGGGGGCAGGGCGCGCTGGCTCGAGAACCCGCTGCTGGCCTTCTTCGGCCTGATCTCCTACCCGCTCTACCTGGTGCACGAGCACATCGGCTGGGTCGTGCAGCGCGCGGTCCTGGCGCGCGGCGGCTCGATGGACCAAGGCATCGCCGTCGCCTTTGTCGTCGTCGTCGTGCTGGCCGCGATGCTCACCTTCGGGGTGGAGCGGCCAGCGATGCGGGCGATCCGGGCCCGCTACGCCAAGCGCCGCTCGTGAAGTCCCTGCCCCGTCGCCGGGCGGCTGCCCTGGTGGCCGCGGCGGCGCTGATCGCGATCGCCGCGGCAGTGGTCGAAGGCCTGCGCTCGTTCTGGCAGCGGCCCGAAGCGGTCGTGCGCCTTGGGGCACGGCTGGCCGGCGTCGCCCCGTTTCCGGAACGCGGGGCAGAGCCGTGCCCTTGGACCGTGCCGAGGCCGGCGGGTGCTCGCAAGCCACTGGTCCTGCTCGTCCTGGGCCAGTCGAATGCCGGCAACCACGGCGGCGAAGCGCTGCCGCACCGGCCGCCCGCGACAGCCGGCACTGCCTCGGCGGTCGTGACGGCCTTCGACGGCAAGGCGTGCCACCGACTCGGCGACCCGCTGCCCGGAGGCACCGGCCGAGATCGCTCGATCTGGACCTTGCTCGAAGGCGAACTGGCACGGCTGGGCGAACCACGCGAAGTGGTGCTGAGCCTGCTGGCGGTCGAAGGCACGACCGTCGCCGAGTGGACGCACCCCGGCAGTCCGCTGCGCAGCGAACTCGGCCGATGGCTGGCCGCGCGTGATGCGCGGCACTTTCCCGCCGACTTCGTGCTCTGGCAGCAGGGCGAGGCGGATGCGCGCGAGGGCACCTCGGCGGCGCGCTACGTGCAGGGCCTCGAAGCGCTGCGCGAACAGCTGCGCGGCGCCGGCGTGCGCGCGCCGATCCTGCTGGCCCGCTCCACGCGCTGCCGCAGCGGCGCGGGCGGCGCCGTCATCCGTGCGGCGCAGGACGCGTTGATCGCGCGCCACGCGGACGTGCGCGCCGGCGCCGACACCGACGCACTGGCGGGGCCGCTGCGCCAAGACGACTGCCACTTCACGGCCGCTGGCCTGCAGGCGGCAGCGCGTGCCTGGGGCGCAGTGCTGGCTGCGTCGCTGCCCGGTTGACGCAGGCGCGCGGCTGGCCAACGCCGCCCGCCGGTCGCCGCGAGACAATAGCGCCGATGCAGCTGCACTTCACCAAGATGCAAGGCGCGGGCAACGACTTCGTCGTGCTCGACGGCACCCGTTCGCCGCTGGAACTCTCCGCCGCGCAGGCGCAGCGCCTGGCCGACCGGCGCTTCGGCATCGGCGCCGACCAGATCCTCGTCGTCGAGAAGAGCGCGACGCCGGGTGTGGACTTCCGCTACCGCATCTTCAATTCGAGCGGCGACGAGGTGGAGCATTGCGGCAACGGCGCGCGCTGCTTCGTGCGCTACGTGCACGCGCGCGGGCTGACGGACCGGCGTCGCATCAAGGTCGAGACGGTCAACAACCTGCTCGAGCTCGTGCTCGAGGAGGACGGCCAGGTGACGGTGGACATGAACCGGCCGATCTTCGAGCACGCGCGCATCCCGTTCGATGCAGCCGGCCTGGTGCCGCGGCGCGAAGGTCCGGCATTCGCCGGTGCGTCCTCCGAAGCACCGGCATTCGCCGGTGCGTCCGCTCCCGCCCCCGGCTTCGAGCTGTGGCCGCTGGCCGCCGACGACGGCCGCGCTCTGGGCGAGGTGGCCGTGCTCTCGATGGGCAACCCGCACGCGGTGATGCGCGTGGCCGATGTCGCCGCGGCGCCGGTGGCCACGCTCGGGCCGCTGATCGAGCGGCATGCGCGCTTTCCGAGGCGCGTCAACGCCGGCTTCGTGCAGGTGCTCTCGCCCACCGAGGTGAACCTGCGCGTCTACGAGCGCGGCGCCGGCGAGACGCTGGCCTGCGGCACCGGCGCCTGCGCCGCCGTGGTTGCCGGCATCCGCCTGGGCTGGCTGGGGGCGCACCCGCGCCGCGTGCTCGTGCACGCGCGCGGCGGCGACCTGACGATCGAATGGCCGGCCGACGGCGCCACGGTGCGCATGACGGGGCCGGCCGAGTTCGTGTTCGAAGGAGAGATCACGCTATGAGCCACCGGGCCGTTCCCCAGGCGAATGCCGCAGCGCGCAGCGCCGAGGTTCTCGCATGAGCCTGCCCGACGAAGCCGAGATCGCGGCCTACCTTGCGCGCACGCCCGGCTTCTTCGAGCGCCACGCCGAGCTGCTGGCGGGCATCCGCCTCACCAGCCCGCACGGGCAGCGCGCCGTCACGCTCTCGGAGCGGCAGATGGAAATGCTGCGCGAGCGCATCAAGGGGCTGGAGCTGAAGATCGTGGAGATGATCCGCGCCGGCCAGGAGAACATGGCGCTGGCCGACCGGCTGCATCGCTTCACGCGCACGCTGATGCGCACCGCCGACCCCGCCGCGCTGCCCGGCGCGATGGTCGCGACGCTGAAGCACGAGTTCCTCGTGCCCCAGGCGGCCATCCGGTTGTGGGGGCTGGCGCCGGAGTACCAGGGCGCAGGCGCCGGCGATGGCGAAGGCCAAGGCAGCAGCGAAAGCGGCGGCGGACCCTCCTTCGCACGCCCGGTGAGCGACGACGTGAAGACCTTCACCGCCAGCCTCACGCTGCCGTATTGCGGCGTGAACGCCGGCTTCGAGGCCGTGGCCTGGCTCGACGACCCGGCCACGGTTGCCAGCGTGGCGATGATCCCGCTGCGTCAGGGCGACGCGGCGTTCGGGCTGCTGGTGCTGGGCTCGCCCGACCCCACGCGCTACGCCGCCGAGATGGGCACCGAGTTCCTGATGCGCATCGGCGAGCTGGCCGGCGCAGCGCTGTGGCGGCTGCGGGTGTGAGCGGGCATGGCCGGCGTTGACGCGCTGGCCCGGCAGCGCGGCCCGCGCGAAGGCCCTCGGGTGGACGACAGCATCGCAACGGCGGCGCCCGAGGTGCAGGAGTACCTCGGGCACCTGCGCGTCGAGCGGCGCCTGGCGCCGAGGACGCTGGTCCTGTACGGCGAAGCATTGGCCCGGCTGCAGGCGAGCGCGGCGCGCGAAGGCGTGCCGCTGAAGGAGGCGCAACCCCACCACTTGCGCAGTTGGGCCGCGGCGCTGCGCGGCAGCGGCCTGGCGCCGCGCAGCATCGCGCTGGCGCTGTCGGCGTGGCGCGGGCTCTATGCGCACTGGGGCCGCCGCGGCGAGGTTGCCGCCAACCCGGTGAAGGGCCTGCGCGGACCGAAGGCCGGCAAGCCGCTGCCGAAGGCGCTTTCGGTGGAACAGGCGGTGCAGCTGGCCGAGCACGCAGGGCAGGAGGCGCGCACGCCGGCCAGCGAGGCCGGCGCGGCCCTTGCGCTGCGCGACCACGCCATCGTCGAGCTGCTGTACGGCGGGGGCTTGCGCATCGCCGAAGTGCTGGGCCTGGACGTGCAGGCCAGCGCCACCGCCGACAGGCTCGGCCGCGGCTGGATCGACCTCGCCGGCGCCACGGCGCACGTGCTCGGCAAGGGCAGCAAGCGGCGCAGCGTGCCGGTGGGCAGCGCCGCCGCGGCGGCGCTGCAGGCGTGGCTCGCGGTGCGCGCGCAGCTCGCGCGCGGCGACGAAGCGGCGCTGTTCGTCAGCCGGCGCGGCACGCGGCTTTCGCCGGGGCAATTGCGGTTGCGGCTGCGCCACCAGTCGCTGGCCAGCGGCCTGGCCACGCCGGTGCACCCGCACATGCTCAGGCACAGTTTCGCCAGCCACCTGCTGCAGTCCAGCGGCGACCTGCGCGCGGTGCAGGAACTGCTCGGCCACGCCAGCATCGCCACGACGCAGGTCTACACGAAGCTCGATCACCAGCACCTGGCGCGCGTGTACGACGCGGCGCACCCGCGGGCGCGACGCAAGGGCTGAGGCCGCGGCCCGCACGCCTGCGCCCGCCGCTTTCGCCCCACTGCGCGGATGGCCCTGCCGGCCCTCCTGCTGCCACCACGCTGTCAGGAACCCCCCTGCACGATGACGGCCTCACCCACCCGCCGTGCACCGCCACACAGCAAAGGTTCGCGGCCACAACCCGGAGAGAGACCGTGACGAACGCGATCAACTGGTTCGAGATTCCCGCCCGCGACATCGACCGCGCGCAGCGCTTCTACGAGAAGCTGCTCGGCGCGAGCCTGCGGCGCGAGGCGATGGGGCCCGAGACGACGCTGGCGGTGTTCCCCTACACCGAGCCGGGCGCCGGCGGCTGCGTGATGGCCGGCCCCGGCGCCACGCCGGCCGGCACCGGCACGCTCGTCTACCTGGGCGTGGCGCCGACGCTGGACAGCGCGCTGGCGCGCCTGGCCGCTGCCGGCGGCAAGCTGCTGACGCCCAAGGTGACGCTGCCCGACGGCATGGGCGTCTTCGCGCACATCGAAGACAGCGAAGGCAACCGCGTCGGGTTGCACGCGCTGACGTGAGCCGCCCTCCGGCACCGGCGGCGCCGCGGGGGCATCGCGAACGCGCGCGCGAACCGTTGTCGCCGGTGCCGCCGCCCCTCTGACGCCGCCGATGCGCCGTGCCGACCGCCTCTTCGAACTCGTGCAGCTCGTGCGCGGGCGGCGCCTCACGACGGCCGAGCAGCTCGCCGGCTGGTTGCAGGTGTCGGTGCGCACGGTGTACCGCGACATCGCCGACCTGCAAGCGCGCGGCGTGCCGTTCGAGGGCGAGGCCGGTGTCGGCTATCGGCTGCGCGCCGGCTTCACGCTGCCGCCGCTGATGTTCACCGCGCCCGAGGCGCAGGCGCTGGTGGCGGCGGTGCGCATCGCCCAGCCGCGGCTGGACGCGGCGATGGCCGCCGAAGCCGAAGCGGCGCTGTCGAAGATCCTCGCCGTGCTGCCCGCCGACGCGCGCGCCGCCGCCGAGAGCCTGGCGCTGTTCGCGCCCGACGCCGGCATCGCACCCGAGGTGCGGGCCACGCTGGCGGCGATGCGCCAGGCGGTCGTCGCGCGCCGCAAGCTCGTGCTGGCGTACGCCGACGAGCAAGGGCGCGCCAGCACGCGCACCGTGCGCCCGCTCGGCTGCTTCTTCTGGGGCGCGGCGTGGACGCTGGCCGCATGGTGCGAGCTGCGGCGCGACTTCCGCAGCTTCCGCATCGACCGCGTGCGGCGCATCGAGACGAGCGAGGAGCGCTTCCGCGACGAGCCCGGCCGCACGCTGGCCGACCTGCTGCGCGCCGTGGGCGCAGAGGAAGGCACGGGCCGGCGCAAGGGGGCCGCAGCGAAGAGGGGCGGCACGACCGGCAGCGCAGGCCCGCCGACAATGCGCCGATGAAGTCCATCCGCCTCGTCGAAGGCAAGGAGCGTTCGCTGCTGCGCCGCCACCCGTGGGTGTTCCAGGGCAGCGTCGCCCGGGGCCGTGCCGACCCCGGCGAGACCGTGCGCGTCGAGGCGCACGACGGCCGCTTCCTCGCCTGGGGCGCCTACAGCGGCACCTCCACCATCCGCGTGCGCGCCTGGAGCTTCGACGAAGCCGAGCGCATCGACCACGCGTTCTTCAAGCGCCGCGTCGCGCACGCGTTGGCCCTGCGCGAGAGGCTGGGCATCTTCCCCGCCACCAGCGACGGCGTTCGCCTGGTGCACGGCGAAGCCGACGGCCTGCCCGGGCTCATCGTCGACCGCTACGGCGAGGTGCTCTCGGCGCAGTTCCTCTCTGCCGGCGCCGAGCGCTGGAAGGACGCCATCGCCGATGCGCTGCTGGCCGCGACCGGTTGCATGCGCCTCTACGAGCGCAGCGACTCGGGCGTGCGCGGCCTCGAAGGGCTGAGCCCGGTGACCGGCTGGCTGCGCGGCGAAGGCGACACCGAGGTGACGATCCGCGAGCACGGCTGGACGCTGGCGCTCGATGTGGCCAGCGGCCACAAGACCGGCTTCTACCTCGACCAGCGCGACAACCGCGCGCTCTTCGCGCAATGGGTGCGGCGGCTGGGCGCCAGGCGCGTGCTCAACGCCTACTGCTACACGGGCGGTTTCACCGTGGCGGCCCTGGCCGGCGGCGCGCAGGCGGTGACGAGCGTCGACTCCTCGGCCCCGGCGCTGGCGCGCGTGCAGGCGCATGTGCAGCGCAACGGCTTCGACGCGGCGCGCAGCACGGTGGCCGATGCCGACGTGAACGCCTTCCTGCGCCAGGCACTGAAGGCCGGCGAGCCTTACGACGCCATCGTGCTCGACCCGCCGAAGTTCGCGCCCACGGCCGCGCACGCCGAGCGCGCCGCCCGCGCCTACAAGGACATCAACCGCCTGGCGCTGAAACTGCTTGCCCCCGGTGGGCTGCTCTTCACCTTCAGCTGTTCGGGCGGCGTCGGTGCAGAGCTGTTCCACAAGATCGTCGCCGGCGCCGGCATCGACGCCGAAGTGGACGGCGCCATCGTCGCCCGCCTGCAAGGCGCACCGGACCATCCGACGACGCTGGTGTTTCCCGAAGGGGAGTACTTGAAGGGTCTGGCGGTCGTGCGCAGCTGACGGGGTGGCGGCAGCAAAGCCTGCGCGCCAGAGTTGCTACCCGGCTTGCCGCAGCACCACCCGCGGGTCGAACTTCGCGCGCTTGACGCTGAAGTACGCCTTGACGTTGCGCACGTTGGCGTCCTGCGTGAACAGGCGCTGCACCAGCGCGTGGTAGCCGGCCATGCCGAGCGCGCAGTGCACGACGAGCACGAAGTCGGGGCCGGGCGAGACGCGCCACAGCTGCTGCACTTCGGCGTCGGGCTGCACGCGCTGCTCGAACGCGTCCAGGTGCTCGGCGCCTTGCCGGTCGAGCGAGATCTCGACGATCGCGCTCAGGCCTTCGCCACCGGCCAGGCGCATGCGCTCGGGGTTCAAGAGCGCCACGCGGCGGTCGATGACGCCCGCATCCACCAGCCGGCGCACCCGGCGCAAGGCAGTGGCCGGCGACGTGTGCGCGGCGGCGGCCAGGTCCTGGTTCGACAGCGAAGCGTCGGCCTGAAGCTGCTCCAAGAGGCGCAGATCGGTCGGATCGAGTTCCAGGGTGAAGGCATCGTTCATCTTGGACGGCCAAATGGAAGCATGCGCTGCATGTTCTCACGAACGGCCGTTGCCAGCCATCAACAGCCATATTTCGGCAGAACATTTCACCCCCGGCTTCCTAGCATTGCGCCCTTCCAGCCCCAGCAAAGGCCAGGCAACCATGTGCGGCATCGTCGGCGCGGTCAGCACGCGCAACATCGTCCCCATCCTCATCGAAGGACTGAAGCGGCTGGAGTACCGCGGCTACGACAGCTGCGGCGTGGCCGTTCACCAGGCCGGCGAACTGGCGCGGGCGCGCAGCACTTCGCGCGTGGCCGAGCTGGAAGCCAGCGTCCGGCGCGACGGCATCGCCAGCGGCACCGGCATCGCGCACACGCGCTGGGCCACGCACGGCGCGCCGGCGGTGCACAACGCGCACCCGCACTTCAGCGCCGGCCCTGGCGTCGACGCGGCGAGCACCGGCTTCGGCGAGTTCGACGGCACGCTCGGCGCCGACGCTTCATCGTCCGACCGCGGCAGCGATGACAGCGGCGGCGACTCCGGCGCCAGCGGCCGCATCGCTCTCGTGCACAACGGCATCATCGAGAACCACGAGGAGCTGCGCGCCGAGCTCGTCCGCAAGGGCTACGTGTTCGCCAGCCAGACCGACACCGAGGTCATCGCGCACCTGGTGCACAGCCTGTACGAAGGCGACCTGCTCGAAGCGGTGCAGGCCGCCGTGCCGCGGCTGCGTGGTGCCTACGCCATCGCCGTGTTCTGCCGCGACGAGCCGCACCGCGTGGTGGGTGCGCGCATGGGCTCGCCGCTGGTGGTGGGCGTGGGCACCGGCGGCAACGGCGGCAGCGGCAAGGGGGCGGCCTCGGAGAACTTCGTCGCCAGCGACGCGATGGCGCTGGCCGGCGTCACCAACCAGATCGTCTACCTCGAGGAAGGCGACGTGGTCGATCTGCAGATGGGCAAGGTGTGGGTGACGCGGCCCGAGACGCCGCCGGCCGGCACCGCGGCACAGGGGCCGCACGCCGCGCACGGAACGCACGGTGTGCCGCAGCACGTGCGCTTCGTCGCCGTGACGCGGCCGGTGAAGACGGTGAACGCGCACAGCGGCGCCGCCGAGCTGGGCCCGTACCGCCACTACATGCAAAAGGAGATCTTCGAGCAGCCGCGCGCGCTGGCCGACACGCTCGAAGGCGTGCAGGGCATCAGCCCCGAGCTCTTCGGCGACGGCGCCCACCGCGTCTTCAAGCAGGTGGACCGCGTGCTCATCCTCGCCTGCGGCACCAGCTACTACAGCGGCAGCACGGCGCGCTACTGGCTGGAGAGCATCGCCGGCATTCCCACCACGGTGGAGATCGCCAGCGAGTACCGCTACCGCGACAGCGTGCCCGACCCGCGCACGCTGGTGGTCACCATCAGCCAGAGCGGCGAGACGGCCGACACCATTGCCGCGCTGAAGCACGCGCGCAGCCTGGGGCAGGAACACACGCTCACCATCTGCAACGTGGCCACCAGCGCCATGGTGCGCGAGTGCAAGCTGGCCTACATCACGCGCGCCGGCGTCGAGATCGGCGTCGCCAGCACCAAGGCGTTCACCACGCAGCTCGCCGGCCTGTACCTGCTGACGCTGGCGCTGGCCCAGGTGCGCGGCCGCCTGCCCGATGCCGAGGAAGCGCGGCAGCTGAAGGCGCTGCGCCACCTGCCGGCGGCGCTGCAGGCGGTGCTGGCGCTGGAGCCGCAGGTCATCAGCTGGAGCGAGGACTTCGCGCGCACGCACAACGCCCTCTTCCTCGGCCGCGGCCTGCACTACCCCATCGCGCTCGAAGGCGCGCTCAAGCTCAAGGAGATCAGCTACATCCACGCCGAGGCCTACCCGGCCGGCGAGCTGAAGCACGGCCCGCTGGCCCTGGTGACCGCCGAGATGCCGGTGGTGACGGTGGCGCCCAACGACGCGCTGCTGGAGAAGCTCAAGAGCAACATGCAGGAAGTGCGCGCCCGCGGCGGCGAGCTCTACGTCTTCGCCGACGCCGACACCGCCATCGAGAACGCCGCCGGCGTGCACGTGATCCGCATGCCCGAGCACTACGGCGCGCTGAGTCCCATCCTGCACGTGGTGCCGCTGCAGCTGCTCGCCTACCACACCGCCTGCGCGCGCGGCACGGACGTGGATAAACCGAGGAACCTTGCCAAGTCGGTGACCGTCGAATGACGGGCACGGCTTGCGACGCGCCAGCGATGTGAAGGCGCGCAGCGCCGCGCGGAGCACCACAAGCCGCGGAACCTGGCGAAGTCGGTGACGGTGGAGTGATCGGCGCCGGCCCGGTGCCCTTCATGATTGGACCTGGACTTGGAGTTCGCCTCGCGCCTTCGTCCGAAGCGGGCCGTCATGTTCGGGACGTCTTGCCTGCAGCGAGCCGCAAGCACTCCGCAAACCGGGCGACGACCCGAGACGGTTCGTCGTGGCTGCGCCATAGCATTCCCACGGGCTGCAGGGGCGCCACTTCGTGCAGCGGCACGACGTGCAGACGCCCGGCCTGCCGCTCCACGTCCACCAGCAGCGGCGACATGATGCTCACGCCCGATGTGCTCATCACGATCGACTTGATCGCGAGGATCGAGTTGGTGCTGATGCCGGCCGTCGGCCACGGCAGGCCGGCCGCCTCGAACACGATCTCCATCTGGCGCCGGAAGGCGCTGCCTCCAGCCGGCAAGACCCAGCGTTCCTCGGGGATCTCCGCCAGTCGGACCGATGTGCGCCGGGCCAGCGCGTGTTTCGGGTGGGTGATCAGCGCCCAGTCCGCGGAGATCAGCGGCTCGCTGGCGACACCACCCAGTCCCGGGCGCAGGCGGCTGACCACCATGTCGAGTTCGCGCGCGCGCAGCATTCCCAGAAGATCGTCGTCCAGGCCCTCCACCAGCGACACCGACACCTTCGGCGTTTCCTCCAACAGCATGGCCAACGCTTGCGGTACCAGGGAAGCCGCGCTGACGGGGGTGATGCCGACGGCTAACGGTCCTTCGATACCGAGCGCGTGCAGGCGAGTCTCCTCCTTTGCGCCGGCAAGCAGGGCCTCCAGCGCCCTGGCATGGAACACCAGCACACGGCCGAACTCCGTGAGACGGGCGCCATGCCGGTCGCGATCGAGGACCCGCACGCCCAGACCGTGCTCGAGCTGGGCCACGCTCTGCGACAGACCCGGCTGAGAGACATTCAGAGCCTCCGCGGCGGCGCTGATTGTCCCGTGCCTGGAGATGGCGAGGAGATCGAGCAGTCGGCGAGGGTCGATCCGCATCGGGGCGCGCGCCGCCCGTCCAAGCGGCGGGGTGCAAGTCATTCTAGGAGAGCCGCGACATGCTGCGGCGCATCCATAAGCTCGCCCAATAGCACATGCAATAAGGAGTATTGGTTCCGAGGGTTGAAGGGCGGCAGCATGCCGGGCGTTGCAGGAAGCCCAGGAAGGCGCCGATGAAACTCGCCACATTCACGAAGGACGGCCGCCAGCGCGTCGGCATCGTCGAAGGAGACCACGTCACTGCCGTCGATGTCAGTGACATGCGCCGACTGTTCGAGATGGGCGGCATGCACGTCGCTGCCGAAGCGGACAGGCTTCGGACGAAGGACCGCTTCAGACTCGTCGACGTCAAGCTCAACGCACCGATCATTCCCAAGAAGATCTTCCACACGGCCGGCAACTACGCCGAGCACGGTGAGGAAGGCAAGCGCGCCAACTGGGTCGCGGAGATCCACCCCTGGATCATGTTCTTCCAGAATCCCGACGCGATCATCGGCCCGGACGATCCGATCATCTACCCGGAACACCTGACGAAGGAGCTCGACTACGAGCTCGAGTTCGCGATGATCATCGGCAAGGCGAGCAAGCATCTGAGCGTCGAGCAGGCCGCCGACGTGATCGCCGGCTACGTGATCTTCAACGACGTCACCGCGCGCGACATCCAGCGGCGCGAAATGCAGTCGAAGAACTTTGTCTTCAGCAAGTCGATCGACACCTTCTGTCCCTTCGGACCGTGGATCGTCACTGCAGACGAGATTCCCGATCCCTACAAGCTCGACCTGCTGCTGACGGTGAACGGCGAGAAGCGTCAGGTTTCGAATACGCGCAACCTCCTGGTCACGCTGCCGCAACTGGTGAGCAAGTTCTCGCCCGCAGGCTACTCGGCGGGCGACATCGTGACGACGGGCACCGTGGCAGGGGTCGCCGCTTTCAGCAAGGATCCGCAGGCGTGGTACCTGAAGCCGGGCGATCTGATCGAGGCGAGCATCGAGGGCATCGGCACCCTGCGCAACCGCGTCGTGAGTTGGAAGGAAGGCCACGGCGTCGACGCACCGGCCTGGCAGGGGTTCTAGACGTGACGGATCGCAGCGGAGCAGCCATGAGCCAGGCAAGAGGTCGGTTTCAGGACCAGGTGGTGCTCGTGACCGGCGCGGGGCGCGGCTTCGGCGCGGTGCTCGTCGAAGCGTTTGCGCGCGAAGGCGCGGACGTCGTCGTGCACTACAACAGCTCGTCCGCAGGTGCCGAACAGGTGGCCGCGATGGCCCGATCGCTCGGACGCAGGGCGACCACCGTGCAAGGAGACATCGCGCGTCTGGACGACGTGCGCCGGATCTGCAAGACCGCCTTCGAGTTCGGCCCGGTCTCCGTGCTCGTCAACAACGTCGGCGACATGGCCTCCGATCAGCGTTCGTGGCGCGAGTTCGACGAGCAGGTGATCGACCACACGCTGGCAGTCGACGTCAAGGGCACGATGTTCATGACGCACGAGGTCGGCTCGCGCATGGTCGACGGTGACGGCGGCGTGATCGTCAACATCGGCTCGCAGGTGGTGATCGCCGGCAGCCCCCGCGCGCCGCAGTACGCGGCGGCGAAGTACGCAGTCATCGGCATCACGAAGTCGTACGCCCGTGCGCTGGCACCGAAGGTGCGCGTCAACACCCTGGGCGCCGCGTTCATGGAGACCGAGGCGCTGAAGAACCGGCACGACTGGAAGACCGGCCGACGGGAAGAGGTGCTGCGACAGACCCCGCTCGGACGCATCGCGACGCCCGAGGACATGGTCGGGCCGACCTTGTTCCTCGCGGCCGAAGACTCGCGCCACATGACCGGCCAGTTCCTGCTCTGCAACGGCGGCCTGGCGATGGTCGGCGCCTGAGGGCCATCGACCGCCATGGCGCGCTCTCACGCATTGGACGGCATCAGCACCCACAGGAGACGGCACATGCCCGGACACCGAATCGCATCGAAGGCGATGGCATCGCCCTTTCTGGTGTTGCTGCTGAGCGCCTGCACTGCCATGCCCGGCACGCCCCCACAGGCCGGCTTCACGCTCAGCTCGCCGACGTTCGACGACAACGCCATGTTGAGCCGGCCCTATGCAGGGAAGAACCCTGGCAATCCGAACTGCGTCGGTGAGAACCTCTCCCCCGCACTGGCATGGGCACGACCGCCCCAGGGGACACGCAGCTTCGCGATCCTGATGGACGACCAGGCCGGTCGCTCCGGCCTCGGCGTCAACCACTGGACGGCCTATGGCATCCCGGCCACGGTCTCCGGGCTGGCAGAGGGCGAGGCCACGTCGACCCCCACCCGGTTCACGGCAGGCAGGAACACCCCGGGCATGGCCTATCTCGGCCCCTGCCCCCCGCGCGGCAATGCGCCGCAGCACTACGTCTTCACGCTCATCGCCACGTCGCTCGAGCCGGGTGCGCTGTCACCGGGCCTGACCAAGGGCCAGCTGCTCGAGGCGTTGAACGGCAAGGCCCTCGGTGCGGCCAGCCTGGTCGTGCGCTTCGCACACTGATCGTCATCATGAACCGCACTCCAGCGACACCTGCGCTGCGTCATGCCGTGGTGGTCGGCTGCGGCACGATGGGCAGCGACGTGGCCGTCGTTCTGGCCCGCGGCGGCAGCCGGGTCACGCTCGTCGATGCCGGCGCCGCTCGAAGTGCTGCTGCGGCCGAGCGGGTGCGCGGTCTGCTGCCGGTGGACCGCGCCGCCGGTGCCGCACTGGACACCGCGGCGACGCTGGCCGAGGTCGACTGGACCGACGTGGACCTCGTCGTCGAGAACGTTCCGGAAGAGCTGGGCGTGAAGCGGCAGGTCTTCGCCGAACTGGACCGCCTCGCGCCTGCCAACGCCTTGCTGACGAGCAACAGTTCGGGCATCCCGATTCGCGAGATCGGCTCGGGACTGGCGGGCGCGCGCCGCATGTTCGGCCTGCACTTCTTCATGCCGGCCCATCTGGTGCCGCTGGTCGAGGTCGTGATGGGCCCGGCGAGCGACGAGCGTGCCGCCGAGGATCTGGTGGCATGGATGCGGGGGTGCGGCAGCGTGCCGGTGCTGGTGCGCAAGGACTTGCCTGGATTTCTGGCCAATCGCCTGCAGCATGCGCTCGCGCGCGAAGCCTTCGCCCTCATCGACGATGGCGTGGCCTCGCCGGAGGACGTGGATGCGGCCGTGCGATTCGGCTTCGGCTTCCGGTTCCTTGCCGCGGGCCCGGTGCTCCAGCGTGATCACGGCGGCCTCGACGTTCATTGCGCCGCCGCCGCCACGATCTATCCATCCCTGTGCAGCGCGGCGGTGCCGTCGAGGACGCTGCAGGACCACGTGAGCGCGGGCCACTTCGGCCTGAAGGCTGGCCGCGGGTTCTTCGTCTGGCCACCGGCCGAGCGCCAGGCCGAGAGCGAGCGCTACGCGGGGATGCTTCGCCGCGGCCTGGCGCTGCTGGCCGACGAGCTGCCGGCCCCGGCGGCGCCGGCTCGGAAGCCGTGAACCTCGACGACGCCTTGACCTTGGCGGTGGCTCCGAACGGCGCCTACAAGCGCCGCACGGACCACGCGGCGCTGCCGCTCACCGCGAGCGAACTGGGTCGCGACGAATGAACCGGCTCGACATGAAGGAACCCGCATGCGATTCGTGACCTACCTGCGTGGCGCGCAGCCGCGTCTGGCTGTCGTCGACGCGGCGTCGATCATCGACCTCGCCGACGCCCGTCCCGGGGTGGCGGCCGACCTGCGCGCTGCGCTGTCCGCAGGGGCCGACCTTCGCCTCGAAGGGGCGGCGGCCATCGCTTCGGGCGCGGCCCGGCTGGAACTCGCCGAGCAGCGGCTCGCGCCGCTGGTGCCGGAACCCGGCAAGATCATCTGCCTCGGCCTCAACTACTTCGATCACGCGAAGGAGGGCGGCAGGGACAAGCCCGACTACCCGTGGTTCTTCTACCGCGGGAAGAGTTCGTTGCTGCCCCATGGCGAACCGGCGCTGGTGCCGAAGGTGTCGGACAAGCTCGACTACGAGGCGGAGCTGGCCGTGGTGATCGGCGCCCGCGTGCCGCGCCACGTCGAGCGCTCGCGCGCACTCGAGTTCGTGTTCGGCTACAGCTGCTTCAACGACATCTCGGTGCGCGACTACCAGAAGCGCACCGGCCAATGGACCATCGGCAAGAACTTCGATGCCACCGGGCCCTTCGGGCCGGTGCTGGTCACGGCAGACGAGCTGCCGCCGGGGGCCTCGGGCCTGCACATCGAGAGCCGCCTCAACGGCCGGGTGATGCAGAGCGCCAACACCAGCGACATGATCTTCGCGGTCGACGAAACGATCCACCTGCTCGCACAGTGCATGACGCTCGATCCGGGCGACGTGATCGTGATGGGCACACCGGGCGGCGTCGGCCAGTCACGCACGCCACCGGTCTGGATGAAGCCGGGCGACACGATCGAGATCGAGGTCGAGCGCATCGGAGTGCTGCGCACCCCGATCGAGGCCGAAGCGGCGTGACGGCGCGCCCGGGCGTTCGACGGACATTGGACTTTCACCCACGACGAGGAAGGTGACGATGCAACGACGTTCATTTGCCCTGGGCGGCGCCGCCAGCGCTGCGCTCGCCGCCATGGGCGCGCCGGTGAAGGCGGATACCTGGCCCGACAGGCCGGTGCGCTGGATCCTGTCGCAGCCGCCGGGATCCGGGCCCGACAACGTGGCGCGCGCCCTCGGCGACCGGCTCGGCAAGCTGTGGGGCCAGGTGGTGGTGATCGAGAACAAGCCCGGCGGTCAGAACACGATCGGCGCCCAGGCCGCCGCGCGCTCGCCCGGCGACGGCAGCACGTTCTACTTCGCGACCACCGCGGCGCTGGTGACCAATCCGCTGCTGTTCAAGGTCCTGCCGTACGATCCGGCGAAGGACTTCGTGCCGGTGGCCTTCATCGCGCGCAGCCCGTTCGCGCTGCTGGTGCGCGCCGAGTCCCCGCTGAAGTCCGTCGAGGATCTGGTCGCGCGCTCGAAGGCCGCACCCGGCACGCTGACCCTCGGCAACGAAGGCCCGCGCACCTTCAGCGGCATGATCGCTCGCCTGTTCAATGCGCGCAGCGGCGCGAGGGCCAATCTGGTGCCCTACGCGTCGGTCGGCGTCGGCACGCAAGACCTGATGGGCGGCCACGTGGAGGCGATGGTGGCCGACCTGGCTTCCACCGCAGCGCTGGCCAGGCAAGGCAGGCTGCGCGTACTGGCGACGACAGCCGCACAGCGCGTGGCCGGATGGGGGGAGGTGCCGGCGCTGGCCGAGAAGTACGCCGGCTTCGACATGGTGGGCTGGTTCGCCGTGGTTGCACCGGTCGGCACGCCGGCCGCCGCGATCGAGCGTTTCAACCGTGACTGCAATGCGCTGCTGGGCGACAAGGACATCGCCGAGCGCATCGCGGCCATCGGACCGATCGTCGATGGCAGCATGGGGGTCGCGCAGGTCGGTGCCTTTCTCAAGGCCGAATCGGCGCGCTGGGGTGAAATCGTGAAGGAGATCGGGGTACTGCCAGAGTGAGCGGCACATGGCTGCGCCACCGGCGCTTGCACTCCGAAGACCGACGATTGGCCCTGTCGGAGTCGTGAGTCGCGTGCGGGCGGAATCGACGCCCCGTCATGCATTGACCCCTGCGCAAGCCGGCTCGAGCGGCTGCTCTTCGGGCGGCAAGTTCGGGCAGCTCTGACACCGTTTCGAAAGAGTGTGCCGCCCTGGGCGAGCGGTGACACTGCTTCCTCATACGATCATTCAGTCCCTGCGCCCCTTCACGGCATTTGCCCTCGCCACGAGAACAAGCGGTTCCCGGCCTGCAGGGTCGAGCTGCGTTCGCACGCGCTCGGTCAGCCGTTGCAGGGCCGGCGGCGACAACGAAGCGAACAGCTCGCGCAGGCGCGGGCTGCCGTACGCCGTGCGCCAGAAGTCCTCGAAGGTGTCGAAGCGGCGGCGCACCTCGAACTGCCGTGTCTGCACCTCGACCAGGCCGGCCGCGCGCCACAAGTGTTCCGACGCTTCCAGCGCCGCAGCCCAGGTGCTCGGCGGCGTGCGGGACTCGTGGCCCTCGGCATGCACGGCATCGAGGATCGGCTGCAGCGGGAAGCCGCCGCCGGCCAGGTCCCAGTGGTACGCGGCGACCGTGCCGCCGGAGCGCACGACGCGCACGAGCTCCCGCAGGCCCTGGGCGGGGTCGGGCAGGAAGAAGAGCACCAATGCCATCACGGCGGCGTCGACGCACGCGTCCGGCAGCGGCAGCGCCTGGGCATCGCCTTCCAGGAAGCGGACCCCCTGTGTGCCGGCCCGCTGGCGAGCGAACGCCAGCTGCGCCGGCGCCGGGTCGACCCCGACGAGCGACGACGGGCGTTGCCGGACGAGCAGCGCCTCGGTGAAGGCGCCGTTGCCGCAGCCGTCGTCCAGCCAGGCCAGACCCTCGGGCAGCGCAAGCCACGCGAGGAAGGGCTCGGCCACCAGCGCGCTCCAGCGGCCCATCATCTGCTCGTAGGCGGCCCCGTCGTCGAAGACGAAGCGGGGCGACGGGGGCGCGGCGTTGGGCGCATTCACGGTGGGGCTCCATCAGTTGCGTGCCGCAGGGCCGGCCACGATTGCCGATCCACCCGCGGTCACGCCACACTCCCTTGCCAGCGGACGCGCCCGAGGCCATGCGGTACTTCCTCGCGGCCGCGCAGCATGGGCCTGCCCTGGCTCAAGGTCAACAGCCGGCGTGCCTGCGGTTGGCCGGCCCGTCGCTGAACGCGCTTCGGTCAGTCGATGCTCGCGCCGGTGTCGCGCACGAACTGCGCGTACTGCGCCTCGGCCCGCAGCATCAGCTCGCGCGTCTCGGCCGGCGCCCGGGCCGTGCCGACGATCAACAGGCGATCCATCTCCTGCTTGAACTCCGCAGCCTGCGCGGCCTGGCGTACGGCGCCGGCCAGGCGCTCGATGATCTCTGCCGGCAGCCGCGCGGGCCCGAGCACGAAGTGCGCCGTGATCAGCGGCGCGGCCGAGACGCCCGACTCGGCCAGTGTCGGCACGGCCGGCAGCGCGGGGATGCGTTCGGCCGTGCTGCAGCCGAGCATGGCCAGCCGCCCGGCACGCACGTGCGCAAGGCTGGCACCCACCGGCAGCACCGCGACCTGGATCCGGCCTTCGAGCAGGTCGGGCAAGAGCTGGGGCGCCCCCTTGTAGGGCACGCGTTCGAGCGTGATGCCCAGCGCCCCGGTGACCTGACCCGCCACCATGTCCTCCGAGACGTTGTTGGAGCCCCGCATCAACGGCTTGGCGCCGGCCTTTGCATAGGCCGCGAACTCGGCCAGCGTCTTGGCCGGCACGCTGCTGGGCACCACCAGGCACTGCGTGTTGCCGCCGATCGCCGCGATCGGCGAGAACTCGGCGATCGACTTGTACGGCGAGGCCTTGCTCAGGTGCGGCAGGCCGGCGTTGGAAGCCGGCGCGAACAGCAACGTGTAGCCGTCGGGCGCAGAGTGCAGCACCGCGGCCGCGCCGGTACCGGTGTTGCCGCCGGGGCGGTTCTCCACCAGCACCTCCTGACCGAGCCCGGCGGCCATGCCCCGGGCCAACGCGCGTGCCGCAGCATCGCTCGGGCCGCCCGCGGGAAGCGGGACGACCAATCGGATCGGCTTGCCGGGGTAGGCCGTCTGCGCGCCGGCTGCCGCCGCGAACAGCGCCAGCGCGCCGACGACGAGGCCTGTGGTCAATCGGTTCATCAAGGTGTTCCTCGCTGTGGGTGAACGCAGTGTGGCCGGGGCGCCGGCGTCCTGGCTAGACCTGTGGCGGCAGCAGCCAGCCTGAACTTCCGGTTCAGGCCGTCGGGCCGCCGCCTCGCCGGGCGCAGCCTGCGCGGGCGGCGGGGACGACTGCAATGCGCCCGGAACGGCGGTTGCCGGGCTGCAGCGAACCGGCTGCCCCTCGAGGACCGCGATGACCGCTCCAGCCCCAGGCTCTCCTCACCGCGCCGCTGCGGGTGCCCCTGCCAGCGCGTCTTCCGGCGCCGCCCCGGCCGCTGATCCAGCCGCCCGTCCCGCCGACTTCCGCAGCGCCTACCCCAAGCCGCCGTTTCCCCGCCAGCAGCAGCCGCGCCCGGCGCTGGCGTCGAAGATGCAGCCGCGCCCCGACCACGGCGAGCAGTCGTATCGCGGTTCGGGCCGGCTCGCCGGCCGCAAGGCGCTCATCACCGGTGGCGATTCGGGCATCGGCCGCGCCGCGGCGATCGCCTTCGCACGCGAAGGGGCCGACGTCGCGTTCGGCTACCTGCCCGAAGAGGAAGACGACGCGCGCGAAGTGAAGGCGCTCATCACCGCCGAGGGCCGGCTTGCCGTGCCGCTTCCGGGCGACATCCGCCAACACGCCTTCTGCACCCAGCTCGTGGCCGACGCGGTGGCCGCGCTCGGCGGCCTGGACATCCTCGTCAACAACGCCGCCTATCAGCAGGCGCGCCCCTCGCTGGCGGACATCACGCCCGAGCAGATGGACGACACGTTCAAGACCAACCTGTACGCGCTGTTGTGGATCACGCAGGCGGCGCTGCCGCACCTGAAGCCGGGGGCGGCGATCATCAACACCGCCTCGATCCAGGCTTACGACCCCTCCGAGGACATCATCGACTACGCGATGACGAAGGCGGCCATCGTCTCGTTCACGAAGTCGCTGGCCAAGCAGCTCACGCCCAAGGGCGTCCGCGTCAATGCAGTGGCGCCGGGCCCGTTCTGGACGCCGCTGCAGCTGGGCGGCGGGCAGAGCCTGGACGATCTCGTGAACTTCGGCAGCAAGTCGCCCACCGGGCGGCCGGGGCAGCCGGCGGAGATCGCGCCGCTCTATGTGCTGCTGGCCGACCCGGCGGCCAGCTTCATCAGCGGCGACATCCTCGGCAGCACCGGCGGGCACCCGCAGGCGTGAGCCGCTTCGGCGGTGGTCGCCGGCAGCGGGCACCGCGGGCGCCCGGGGCGCCGTTCAATCGAGCGTCTGCCGGTAGCGCTTGAGCGCCACCGCGCCGGCGACGGCCAGGAACGCCAGCATCGGCCACAGCTCGGGCAGCGTCTGCGCCACGCCGTTGCCCTTGAGCATGATGCCGCGCACGATGCGCAGGAAGTGCGTCAGCGGCAGCACCTCGCCGATCCATTGCGCCCACTCGGGCATGCCGCGGAACGGGAACATGAAGCCCGACAGCAGCATCGAGGGCAGGAAGAAGAAGAACGTCATCTGCATCGCCTGCAGCTGGTTCTTGGCCAGCGTGCTGAAGGTGAAGCCCACCGCCAGGTTGGCGAGCATGAACACGCCGATCATCGCCAGCAGCAGCGTCAGGCTGCCGAACATCGGCACCTCGAAGAGCCACCACGCCGCCAGCAGGATCACGCCGAGCTGGATGTAGCCCATCGCCACGTACGGCGCGATCTTGCCCACCATCACCTCGAACGGCCGCACCGGCGTGGCGAGCAGGTTCTCCATCGTGCCGCGCTCGCGTTCGCGCGTCATCGCCAGGCCCGTCAGCATCACCATCGTCATCGTCAGGATGGTGCCGATGAGCCCGGGCACGATGTTGAAGCGCGACAGCCCTTCGGGGTTGTAGCGGCGATGCACGCGGATCTCGTATGGCGGCGGACCCGGCTGCAGCGAGCGCAGCGGGCCGGTCAGTTCCGGCGTCAGCGCCTGGCTCGCCAGCGTCGCCAGCGCAGCCAATGCGGTGCCCGAGGCCGACGGATCGGTGGCATCGACGGCCACCAGCATCGCCGGCCGCTCGCCGCGCACCACGCGGCGCGAGAAGTCCGGCGGGATCGCCACCATGAACTGCACCTCGCCGCCGTCGAGCAGCGCCTCGCCTTCGGCCTCGCTGGCGCTGTGGTGCGTGACCTTGAAGTAGCCGGTGTTCTGCATCGCCGCCACCAGCGTGCGCGCCATCGGACCGCTGTCGTGCACGACCAGTGTCGTCGGCAGGCCCCGGGGGTCGGTGTTGATCGCGTAGCCGAAGAGGACGAGTTGCAGCACCGGCACACCGATGGCCATCGCGAAGGTCAGCCGGTCGCGCAGCATCTGCTGCACTTCCTTGATGAACACCGCCAGCGTGCGGCCGAAGGAGAAGCGCTTCATCGCGGCGGCGGCAGCACTCGCGGCTCAGCCGGCCTCAGCCCGCGGCAGCGCCGCCGCGCTCGGCGCGGGCGCGAACCCCAGGTTCAGCGCGGGCGCTTCCGTCGGCGTCGTCGCGCGCAGTGCCGATGAGGCTGATGAACACGTCTTCCAGGTTCGCCTCGGCGCGTTCCCACACCAGGCCCGGCCGGCCCCGATAGGGCGCGATGGCGGCTTCGAGCTGCGCGGCGTCGCGCCCGGCCACGTGCAGCGCGTTGCCGAACGCGGCCACGCTGAGCACGCCTGGCGCCGCCTTCAGCGCCTGCACCAGCGCCGGCAGTTCCTGCTCGCTGCCGCCGCGCAAGGCCCAGACGACAAGCGCGGCGTCGCGGATGATTTCGGCCTGCGTGCCGCGCGCCAGCGCCCTGCCGTAGGCGATGTAGACCAGCTCGTGGCAGCGCTCGGCCTCGTCCATGTAGTGCGTCGAGACGAGCACGGTGATGCCCTCGCCCGCCAGGCCGTGGATCTGGTCCCAGAACTCGCGCCGCGCCTTCGGGTCGACGCCGGCCGTCGGTTCGTCCAGGAGCAGCAGGCGCGGCTCGTGCATCAGGCACGCGGCCAGCGCGAGCCGCTGCTTCCAGCCACCCGAGAGCGTGCCGGCGAGCTGCGCCTGCCGTGCAGCGAGGCCGAGCCGCTCGAGCGTACGGTCCACCGCTTCGCGCCGCCGCGGCAGTTCGTACAGGCGAGCGACGAAATCCAGGTTCTCGCGGATCGACAGGTCCTCGTACAGCCCGAAGCGCTGCGTCATGTAGCCGACCTGGCGGCGGATCTGCTGCCCCTGGGTGATGATGTCCAGGCCGAGGCAGGTGCCGCGCCCGGCGTCGGGCTCGAGGAGCCCGCACAGCATGCGGATGGTCGTCGTCTTGCCACTGCCATTGGGGCCGAGGAAGCCGCAGATGCGGCCGCGCGCGACGCGCAGCCCCAGGTCGTCGACGACGGCGCGGCCGCCGTAGCGCTTGGTGAGGCCGGTGACGTCGATGGCCGCTTCGGCTTGCGGGTTCATGCGCCGCTCGTGCGTCCTGACATCGGGCTCAGGGCGCCGGCGCCCGCCGCACGTCCACGGGCTGCCCCGGCTTCAGCCGCAGGCCATCGGCAGCGTCCGGGCGCGCCTCGACCATGAACACGAGCCGCGAGCGCTGCGCGTTGGAGTAGATGACCGGCGGCGTGTACTCGGGCTGCGTGGCGACGCGCTCGATGCGGCCGGGAATCGGCGCGCCGCAGCCGCTGCACTGGATCAGCACGCGCTGCCCGGGCGCGATGGCGCCGACCTCGGCCTCGGCCACGTAGAACCGGGCCCGCGTTCCCGCCGGCGGCAGCAGCGCCACCACCGGCTGGCCGGCGCCGACCCACTCGCCCACCTGGAAGAATGTGTCGCTCACCAGTGCGTCGGCCGGCGCGTTCTGCTCCTTCTGCTGCTCGCGCCACGCGGCTTGCGCCAGCGCGGCCGAAGCCGCCTGCGCTGTGGCCTGGGCGGCGGCGCGCTCGTCGCTGCGCGCCGGCAGTTGCGCCACGCGCAGCGCCGCTTGCAGTTCGGCGACATGGGCGCGCGCCTGCTCGGCGGCTGCCCGCGCATCGTCCAGCTGCGCGGCGGAGATGAAGTTCTGCGCCACCAGCGCGCGCCGGCGCGCCAGCTCGGCATCGGCCAGCTCGGCCTGCGCCCGCGCCTGCGCCAGCTGCGCCTGCGTGACGGCGATCTCGTCGCTGCGCCGCCCCTTGGTGGTGTTGGCGGCCTGCGCGCGCGCCGTGGCCAGCCGCGCGGCCGCCTCGTCGCGCGCATCGCGTTCGCTGCTGGCATCGAGCGCGAACAGCGGTGCGCCGCGCGCCACCGTCTGGCCGCGCTGCACGGCCAGGCGGGTCAGCGTGCCGGCCAGCGGCGAAGACACGTAGACGAACTCGCCCTCGACATAGCCCGACCACGGCGGCGTCGCCTCGCCAGAGCACGCCGCGAGCAGCAGCGCCGCCACCAGCACGCCGATGCCGCGGGCCGGTTGCGCATCGATCGTCATCCCCGGTCTCCTCGCCGCGCTTCGGCACACGCCGCGCGCGGCACGCGCATTATTGGAGACTCGATCCAGGACCCGGCGCGCGGCGGCCCGCGCTTTCGCGCTACGGCGCCATCGTCACCCGAACATCGTCGCGAACATGGCCAGCGACGCCGCGGCCATCACCGCGGTGGCCGCCCAGCCGAGGGCGGCCAGCCACGGCCCGATGACGAACTCGCCCAGCAGCCGGCGCGAGCGGCCGATGAGCAGCATCACCGCCATCACCGGCACGGCGATGACGCCGTTGATGACCGCGCTCGTCACCAGCGCGGCCATCGCGTCGACCTGCACCAGGCTCATCGCGGTGCCCAGCAGCGTGGCCGCCAGGATGATCGAGTAGAAGCCGCGCGCGTCCTGGAAGCGGCGCGACAGTCCGGCGCGCCAGCCGAAGACCTCGCTCACCGCGTAGGCGGCCGAGCCGGCCAGCACCGGAATGGCCAGGGCGCCGGTGCCGACGATGCCCAGCGCAAAGAGCGCGAACGCGAACTCGCCGGCCACCGGCTGCAGCGCCGCGGCGGCGTCGGCGGCCGAGCGAATGTCGGTGTGGCCGGCCAGGTTCAGCGCCACCGCAGCCGAGAAGACGATGCACAGCGCGACGGCGTTGGACAGCAGCATGCCGAGCACCGTGTCCTGGCGGATCGCGGCCAGGCGCCCGGCCATCTTGCCGTGCCGGTCTTGCGGGTCTTGCTTGTCGTCCTTGTCGTGCTTGTCGTGCCCGCCGCGCTTGTCGGTTTTGTCGTGCCCGCCGTGCCGCTCGGCGGCGGGCCCGCCCGGGTGAGGCGTCGGCGCCTTCGCCGCGCGCCGGTGCTCCTCGGCTTCCTGCGTGGCCTGCCAGAAGAAGAGGTACGGCGAGATCGTCGTGCCGAGCATCGCCACCACCATCGCCGCGTAGGCCTTGGCCGAGCCCGGCGGCAGCGCGCGCCACGGCGCCGCCGATTCCTCGAGCGCGCGCCGCCACGGGACCTCGATGACGAGCACCACCGCCACGTAGGCGAAGAGCGTCAGCGTCAGCCACTTGAGCACGCGCACGGTGCGCTCGTACGAGGCGTAGATCTGCAGCGCCGCCGAGGCGCCGCCCCAGGCCAGCACCCAAGGCCATGAAGGGCCGCCGGTCAGCAGGCGCGTGGCCTCGGCCATGGCCGAGATGTCGGCCGCGATGTTGATGGTGTTGGCCACCACCAGCGCCGCGACGATCACCAGCGCGGCGCGCCGCGGCAGCAGCCGGCACATGCCGGCAGCGAGCCCCTGCCGCGTGACGTAGCCGATGCGCGCCGAGACCAGCTGCACGGCGATCATCAGCGGCGTCGTCAGCAACAGCGTCCACGCCAGGCCGAAGCGGAACTGCGCCCCGGCCTGGCTGTAGGTGGCGATGCCGCTGGGATCATCGTCGGCGGCGCCGGTGATGAGGCCGGGGCCCAGGCGGCCGAGGAGACCCGGGCGGCGCTTCTTGTCCGTGGCTGGGCTCGGTGCGCTGGCCGGCCCGGCCGGCACCGTTGCGGCGGCCCTTTCCTGCGCCGCCTTCGCCACTTCCGTTGCGAGCGCGGCCTGCGCCGCCTTGCCGATGGTGCGATTCACGGCTGCCCTTCGGCAGCCTTCATGCCCGGCGCGGCAGGAACCGCGCGAAAGCTTCAGCCGGCAGCGCTGCCTTGCCCGCGCACCAGCAGCACCGGCACCGGGCTCTGGCGCAGCACCAGCTCGGCGTCGGAGCCGAGCAGCGCGCGGCCAATGCCGCGGCGGCCATGCGTGCCCATGACGATGAGGTCGCAGTGTTGTGCGGTGGCTTCGGCAACGATGGTGTCGGCCGGCCGGCCGGCATCGGCTTCGTGCAGCACCGCCTCGCACGGCACGCCGGCGGCGCTCAGGCGCTGCCGGGCGGCATCGAGCACGCGCTGGCCGTTGGCCTTCAGGCCCTCGCCGATGGCTTGCCACGCCTCGCCGGTGGCCACTTCCGGCAGCATCGGCGCCAGTTCCACCGCGTGCAGCAGCACCACCGTGCTGCCGAGCGCGCGCGCCAGCGTCACCGCCTCGGCCAGGCCGCGCTGCGCGGTTTCCGATTCGTCCAGGGGCACGAGAAGACGCTTGTAGGGCATGGGGTTCTCCGGGGTTGTTTTATGGGTTTCTGGCTTCCTCAGCCCGCCGGCGCCTGCGCGACCTGGGCCTGCACCCAGCGCACGAGATCAGCGGCGGCCATCGCGCCGCTGCGCCGCGCCACCTCGCGGCCGCCGGCGTAGAGCACCATCGTCGGAATGCTGCGGATGCGGTTGCGCACGCTCGCCTTCGGGTTCGCTTCGGTGTCGACTTTCGCGAAGCGCACCTGCGGCAGCATCGCGGCGGCCTGTTCGAACTGCGGCGCCATCATGCGGCACGGGCCGCACCACTCGGCCCAGAAGTCCACCAGCACCGGCAGTTCGGTGCCGGCGATGAACGGGTCGAACACCGCGTCGGCCAGCGCCACCGGCCGCGCGGCCATCAACTCGGCGCCGCAGCGGCCGCAAACGGGTTCGTCGCGCAGGCGGTCTTCGGCCAGCCGGTTGGTGGTGCCGCATTGCGGGCAGGCGAGGTGCGTCATGGCGGGCTCGGGTGGTGGGTGTCTGGCCGGGATTCCACGCAAATGGGGCCGGCTTGACGGTCATCAAGCGCCGCCTGAACAGGCGCCGCGCCGCCACCGGGGGCCCGCCGCGACACGCCACGACCGCGCCGGCTGGATTAGCATGCCCACGAAAGGACTTCCCGTGATGCTTCAGCACCCCAAGCCCCAGCGCCCCCCGCGCCCGCTGCGCCGCCAAGGGGCTGCGGCGGTCATCGAAGAACACCGCGCCGACGGCGCCGAGCAGGGCATCGTGCTGCACCCCGACGGCTGGTACTGGGTGGCCCGCAACGGCCACGAGCAGTTCGGCCCTTTTCCTTCGGCCGAAGCGGCGCGCGCCGACCGCGAGCGCGACGACCAGGATCCCGCTGCATTGGCACTGGCCGAAGCCGAAGACGCCATCGGCATCAACACCTGGCTCGACCCGGAGACGGGCGAGCCCGCCGAAGGCCGCTGCCCGCCGCACCTGGACACGGGCGACGGGGGCTCGTTCGAGCGCTGAAGCGCTCGACCGCGGCCGCGTTCAGCGCGCGGCCGCCTTGCGCACCAGCCGCCGCACGATGGCAGCCACGCCGCGCGCCGCGCGGCTGAGCGGCCGGTGCGTGGTGGTCGACATCACCACCAGGCGCGGCATGCGCGGCTGGATGATCTCGCGGGCGTGGAACTGGCCGCCGGCCACGTCGTGCTGCGCTGTCTCGGGGCTGAGCAGCATGCAGCAGCCCTGGCGGCGGACGATCGCCTTCTGCGCCTCGTAGGAATCGGCCTCGGCCACGACGTTCAGGTGCACGCGCCGGCTGCGCGCCACGGCCTCCACGGCCGCGCGCAGCCGATGCTGCGTCGAAGGCAGCACCAGCGGGATCGATGCCAGGTCGCGGAAGGCGATCGTCTTCGGCACCGCCTCGGGCCGCCGCGGGCTGATCAATGCCAGCTGCGAGTCGATCAGCACCTCCTCGCCGCGCGCCGGCGTGGCGCGATAGCGGCCGATGAGCGCGATGTCGATGCGGCCATCGGCGAGCCCTTCCTCGTTGCGGCTGCTCAGGCCCTCGGCCATGCGCAGCACGATGCGCGGGTAGGCCCGGCGCACCTCGTCGTAGAGGTCGCCGGCGATGCGCTGCATCATCCACGGCAGCAAGGCCACGGTGACGACGCCCGAGGGTGACTGGCCGAAGTCGCGCATGTCGACGACGAGCCGGTCGGCGTCGAGAACGATGGCGCGCGCCTTGGGCAGCGCCGCCTGACCGGCCTCGGTCAGCTGCACCCCGCGCCCGGTGCGGTGGAACAGCCGTGTGCCGCACTCTTCTTCCAGCGCCGCCAGCAGGCGGCTGACCGAGGGCTGCGTCAGGCCGAGCCCGAGGGCCGCCTGCGAGATGCTGCCCGACTCGGCCACGCGGATGAAGGCACGCAGGTCTTCCAGTCTCATCGGCCGGCCCCTCGCCGCCGGCGCGGCGCTGCCGGCGGCACGCCGGGCACGCCGGCAACCCATGCGCGCCGCGCATGGCTGATAGTCGATGCATTCTATGGCGCAGCGGCCGACGGCTCCCTACATTGGCCGTCTCGACCATGGACACGCCCGCTGCCGCCGGCGCCCCCGGCAACTCCGGCACCACCGGCCGCACGATGCTGGACAAGATCTGGCGCGCGCACAGCGTGCTCGCGCTGGAAGACGGCGACGCGCTGGTCTACGTCGACCGCACGCTCATCCACGAAGGCTCGCGACCGGCGTTCGCGGCGATGGAACGGCGCGGCAGGACCGTGCGCAGCCCGGCCCAGGTGATCGCCTGCGCCGACCACTACATGCCCACGACGCGCCGCGCGCAAGGCGTGGCGGCGATCGCCGACGCATCGATCCGCCAGATGGTGGTCTCGCTCGAGGACAACGCGCGCCGCCACGGCTGCCGCCTGGTGGGGCTGCACGACCCGCGCCAGGGCATCCTGCACGTGGTGGCGCCCGAGCTCGGCATCACGCTGCCGGGGATGGTCATCTGCGGCGGCGACTCGCACACCGCCACGCACGGCGCCTTCGGTGCGCTGGCGTTCGGCATCGGCGCCTCCGAGGTGATGCACGCCATGGTCACGCAGACGCTGTGGCAGGCGCGGCCGCTGGCGATGCGCATCCGCGTCGACGGCCGGCTCGGCCGCGGCGCCACGGCCAAGGACCTGGTCCTGTCGATCATCGCCCGCATCGGCACCGGCGGCGGCACCGGCCACGTCATCGAGTACGCCGGCAGCGCCGTCGCGGCGCTGTCGATGGAGCAACGCATGACGTTGTGCAACATGTCGATCGAGGCCGGCGCCCGCGCCGGCATGGTCGCGCCCGACGACACGACGCTGCAGTACCTGGCCGGCCGCCCCGAGGCACCGCGCGGCGAGTCGTGGGACCGCGCCGTGGCGGCCTGGCGCCGCCTGCCGAGCGACGACGACGCCTGCTTCGACCGCGAGGTGCAACTGGACGGCCACACGGTGGTGCCGATGGCCACCTGGGGCACGAGCCCCGAGCAGTGCGTCGCGCTCGACGGCCGCGTGCCCGATCCGGCCGCGCAGGCCGATGCGGCGCAGCGCGCGGCGCAGGCGAAAGCCCTGGCGTACATGGACCTGCGGCCCGGCCAGCCGCTGGCCGATGTGCGCATCGACCGCGTCTTCATCGGCTCATGCACGAACGGGCGCATCGAGGACCTGCGCGAAGCCGCCGGCGTGCTCGACGGCCGGCACGCGCTGGTGCCCGGCTTGGTGGTGCCCGGCTCCAGCGGTGTCAAGCGGCAGGCCGAAGCCGAAGGCCTGCACCACGTCTTCATCGCCGCCGGGCTGACCTGGCGCGACTCGGGTTGTTCGCTGTGCACCGGCGTCAACGGCGAGGACTTCCTGCAGCCGGGCGAGCGCTGCGCATCGACCTCGAACCGCAACTTCCCCGGCCGCCAGGGCCCGGGCAGCCGCACCCACCTGATGAGCCCGGCCTCGGCGGCCGCCAGCGCGGTGCTCGGCCGCATCGGCGGCGTGGCCGACCTCTAGACCATGGAAGCCTTCCAGGTTTTCGATGCCGTGGCCGTCCCGCTGGACGAGTCCAACGTCGACACCGACCAGATCTGTCCAGCGCGGCTGATCCGCAGCTTCGCCGAGCCCGGGCCGCACGACCACGTGTTCCTGCACGACCGGCGCCACGGTGCGGACGGACGCAAGCTGGGCTTCGTCCTCGACCAGCCGGCCTACGCCGGCGCGCGCATCCTGGTGGCGCAACGGAATTTCGGCGTCGGCTCGTCGCGCGAGGCGGCGGTCTTCGCGCTGGTGGCGTTCGGGCTGCGCGCGGTCATCGCCGAGAGTTTCGGCGACATCTTCGTCGGCAACTGCCTGCAAAACGGCGTGCTGCCGGTGGCGCTGCCCGCCGCCGCGGTCGATGCCCTGCGCGCCAGCGTGCAGCGGACGCCCGGCGCGCACATCGTCATCGACCTGCCGCGCCAGACCGCCACCGGGCCGGACGGCCGCGCGCACCCTTTCGCCATCGGCGCTCGGCGCAAGCGCTGCCTGCTCGAAGGCCTCACCGACCTGGAGCTGACCGAGCGCCAGCGCGACGCCATCGACGCCTTCGAGCGCGCGCACCGCGAGCGTTCGCCGTGGCTCTTTCCCGCTCCCGACAGGAACACCAACCCATGAACAGCGACAGCAACGAAAGGGCCGCCGACGTCATCGTCGTCGGCGCGGGCAACGCCGCCGCCTGCGCGGCGCTCTCGGCCCGCGAGCACGGCGCCAGCGTGCTGATGCTCGAAGCGGCGCCGCGCGAGCTGCGCGGCGGCAACTCCACCTTCACCGGCGGCATGCTGCGCTTCGCCTACAACGGGCCCGACGACCTGCGCCAGGTGGTGCCCGAGATGGTGGAGATGGACTTGTCGAACGTCGAGTTCGACACCTACACCGAGGGCCAGTTCTTCGACGACATGGGCCGGCTGACGCAGTACCGCTGCCACCCCGACCTGACCGAGGTGATGATCAAGCGCAGCTTCGACACCGCGCGCTGGATGTGCCAGCAGGGCGTGCGGCTGCAGCTCACGCTGGGCAGCCACGCCTTCAACGTCGGCGGCAAGTTCAAGTTCTGGGGCGGCCTGCCGTGCCAGATCTGGGGCGGCGGGCCGGGCCTGGTGGAGGCGCTGCACAAGCGCCTGGAGCAGCAGGGGATCCCGGTGCTGTACGAGACGCCGGCGATCGACCTGCTGCACGACGACCGCGGCGTCACCGGCGTGCGTGCGCGGCGCGACGGCCGCACGGTGGAGCTGCACGCGCGCGCGGTGGTGCTCGCCTGCGGCGGCTTCGAATCGAACGCCGAGATGCGCGCGCGTTACCTGGGGCCCAACTGGGACCTGGCGCACGTGCGCGGCACCGCGTTCAACACCGGCCGCGGCATCCAGATGGCGCTGGACATCGGTGCGATGCCGATGGGCCATTGGTCAGGCTGCCATGCCACCGAGTGGGACATGAACGCGCCGCCGTTCGGCGACCTCAGCGTCGGCGACAGCTTCCAGAAGCACAACTACACCTTCGGCATCTACCTCAACGCCCGCGGCGAGCGCTTCCTCGACGAGGGTGCCGACTTCCACACCTACACCTACGCCAAGTACGGCCGCGAGGTGCTGAACCAGCCGGGGCAGTTCGCCTGGCAGGTCTTCGACCAGAAGGTGACGCACCTGCTGCGCGAGGACTACCGCATCCGCCGCATGACCAAGGTGCAGGCCGACACGTTCGAGGAACTGGTGACCAAGCTCGAAGGCGTCGATGCCGGGCGCGCGCTGGCGACGATCAACGCCTACAACGCGGCACCGCGACCCGACGTGCCCTTCGACCCCAACGTTCGCGACGGCCTCGCCACGCGCGGCCTGCCGATCGAGAAGTCCAACTGGGCCACGCGGCTGGACAAGCCGCCGTATCACGCCTACGGCGTCTCGTGCGGCATCACCTTCACCTTCGGCGGGCTGAAGGTCGACACAGAAGCAGCGGTGCAGGACACCGCGGGCAAGCGCATCCCGGGCCTCTTCGGTGCCGGCGAACTGGTGGGCGGCCTCTACTATCACAACTACGCCAGCGGCAGCGGCCTGATGTCGGGGGCCGTGTTCGGGCGCATCGGCGGGCGCAGCGCCGCGCTGCATGCCGCCAGCCTGCGCTGAAGCTGCCGGAGCCCGAGCCGTGCCGTACCGATCCGAGCGGGGCGACGTCCGCATGCTGCTGGCCGGCGACCTGATGCCCTCGCGCGCGCTCGCCGTCTTCGACGAGGACGACTACCTCGCGCTGGCTTCGCTCGTGCGCGGCGCCGACGTGGCTTTCGGCAACCTCGAGACCGTGGTGCGCGAACGCGACGAAGGCACGCCCAACTTCACGCAGGGCACGCCGATGACGACCGCGCCGCGGCTGCTGGAAGACCTGAAGTGGCTCGGCTTCGACATCGTCTCGTGCGCCAACAACCACGCCACCGACTACGGTCACGATGGCCTGCTGGCGATGGCCGCGCACCTGGCGCGCGCGGGCATCCCGGCCGCGGGCATCGGTGCGAACCTGGCCGAAGCGCGCGCGCCGGCGTACGTCGACACGCCTGCCGGCCGCGTCGCGCTGGTCGCCGCGACGTCGTTCTTCCGGCCCTGGAACCGCGCCGCCGACCAGCGCCCCGATGCCGCCGGCCGCCCCGGCGTCAACCCGCTCGGCTTCGCGCGCCGCTACCAGGTCGACGACGAGGCGCTGCGCGCTTTGCGTCGCATCAGCGACTCGCTCGGGCTGACGGCCGAACGGGCCCGCCACCGGGCCCAGTTCTACAGCGCCAGCGAGGTGGCGCCCGAGCGCGACGATGCGCTGGAACTGCTGGGCGCGCACTTCGAGCGCGGCGCAGGCTTCACCGTGGGCACCGCCGTGAACCGCGCCGACGGCGAGGCCAATCTGCGCGCGATCCGCGAGGCGCGCCGCCAGGCCGACTGGGTGATCTTCTCGTTCCACTCGCACGAGTTCGGCAGCGCCGGCCGGCTGACCGCGCCCACCGACGCCGGCATGGAGGAGCCCGCGGCGTTCGCCACCGCCTTCGCGCGCGCGGCCGTCGACGCCGGCGCCGACGTGGTCGCCGGGCACGGCCCGCACCTGACGTTGGGGGTCGAGATCTACCGCGGCCGCCCGATCCTCTACAGCCTCGGCAACTTCGTGTTCCAGAACGACACCGTGCCCGTCTTCCCGTCGGAGTCGTACGGCCGCTTCGGACTCGGCCATGAAGCGACGCCGGCCGACTTCCTCGACGCGCGCACCGGCAACGACACGCGCGGCTTCCCGGCCGAGGCCGCGTTCTGGGAGAGCTTCGTCGCCACCTGCGACTTCCGCGCCGGCCGGCTGGCCGAACTGCGGCTGCATCCGCTGGACCTGGGCCACGGCAGGCCGCGGGCGCAGCGCGGCCGGCCGCTGCTGGCACGCGGGGAAGTGGCCGCGCGCGTTCTGCAGCGCGCGGCGCGCCTGTCGGCGCACCATGGAACGCGGCTGTCGGTGGACGGCACGACGACCGTCGTCGATCTGCAGCACTGACTGCCGCACCGTTCGCCGCGATGATCACCGCACCGATGCAGGAGACCCGCTGATGTCGCTGACCCTGGCCCGGCAACGGCGCAAGCGCCTGCGCGAGCTGTGCCGCGACCGCGGCTGGGACCGCTTGCTGGTCTACGGCAACGCCTGGCGCTGCGACTACCTGCGCTACGTCAGCGACTTCCCGATCCTCGAAGGCCACGGCTTGGCCATCCTGGAAAGCGACGGCAGCGTGCGCCTCACCCTCGAATGCGCGATGGAGGCCGAGCGCGCCGGCGTCGAGGCGCCCGACTGCGATGTCGACTGGCGGCCCGACCTGCTGAACACGCTCGCTGCCGAGGTGAGCGCCATGGCCGCGGCGCCGGGCCACCGCGTCGCCGCGGCGCCGCTGAAGCTGATGCCGCACGGCATCGTCGAAGCCGGGCGCGGCCGGCTAGCCGATGCCGGCGAGCCGTTCGACGGACTGATGATGCGCAAGAGCGACGAGGAAATCGCAGCGGTGCGACGCGCCGCGGCGATGGCCGACGAAGGCTACGAGGTCTTCCTGCGTGCGGCGCGGCCCGGCCGCGCCGAGTACGAGCTGACCGCGGAGGTCGAGGCCTTCTTCCGCAGCCGCGGCGTGCCCGACAACTTCATGATCCTCGGCTCCGGCGGCCGCGAGGTTCGCGGCATGCACCCCCCGGGCGAGCGCCGGCTGGCCGCCGGCGACCTGGTGACGACCGAGCTGACGCCGTGCGTCGACGGCTACTACGCGCAGGTGTGCCGCACGCTCGTGCTCGGGGCGCCGACGGCACCGCAGGCGGCCGCTTTCGATCTGTTCCGCCGCAGCATGGAGGCGGGGCTGGCCGCACTGCGGCCGGGCGTCACCGCCGCCGCGGTGGCGCGCACCGAGAACGACGTCTTCCGCGCCGCGGGCCTCGGCGAGTACACGACCAACCGCTACACGCGCGTGCGCGGCCACGGGCTCGGGCTGTACGTCGACTCGCGCCCGGCGCTGCTCGAAGACGTCGAGCTGCCGATCGAAGCCGGCATGACCCTCATCGTGCATCCCAACACCTACCATCCGGACGTCGGTTATGTCGTGCTCGGTGATTCGGCGATCGCGCGCGCCGAAGGCGCCGAGGTGCTGACGGCGACACCGCGCACGCTGTTCAGCGTCGGCGGCTGAAAGGAGACCCGCGATGCGCCGTGGACTGATGGCCTGGTCGCACGACGAAGTGCCGCCGGCGCTCCTCGAACGCCGGATGGCAGCGCTGGTCGCCGGCCTGCGCGAACGCGCTCTGCACTGCGTGCTGGTCTACACCGACCTGACGCGGCCGGCCGCCGTGTCGGCGCTGACGCATTTCATCCCGTACTGGAGCAACGGCGTGCTGGTCGTCGCGCCGGATGCCGGCGCGACGCTGGTGGCCACGATGTCGCGCCGCGTCGCCGACTGGATCCACTCCACTTCGCGGCTGGATCGCCTGGTCAATACGCTCGACCTCGGCCAGGGGGTGAGCGACGCGTTGCCGGCGGCAGCCGGGGCCGCATTGCGCGTGGGCGTGGTCGAACTGGCCGGCCTGCCCGACGGCGTGGTCGCGGTGGTTCGCCGCCGGCGCCCTGACGTGCGCTTCGAGGAAGCGGGCGATCTGCTCGACGCCGCGCTGGCGCCAGGCGGCGGCACGCCGCAAGCCGTCGTGCAGCGCGCGCTGGCCATCGCCGGCAGCGCGCTGGCCGCTGGGCTCGAACAAGCCGGCCGCGGCGACGCGGCAGCGGTGCTGGCGGCCGCCGAAGGCACGGCTCGCCTCGCCGGCGCCGAGGAGGTCGCGCTGGCGCTGGCGCCGGACATGCGATCCGACCCGCGCCTGCGTCGCATCGAGGGCACCGCTGCACTGGGCCGGGAGGTTGCCCTGCAGGTCACGCTGGCCTACAAGGGGTGCTGGCTGCGCCTGGCCCGCACCGCCGCACCCGACGGGGCGGCACCGCCGCGACTCGCGCGCACCGAAGCGTGGTTCCAGGAACTGCTGGCGAACTCCCCCGCCGATTCGCCCGAACGACTCACTGCCGCGATCGACGCGGCATTGCCGCGTCTGCCGGGCGCGCGCGTCGAATCCTGGCGCCTCGAAGGCGCCCGCGCCGGGCTGGCGCTGGCGACGCTGGCCGCTTCGCAGTGGCCTTCGCGCGGCGTGGCGACGGCGACAACGCCGCCGACGCTGAGCCTGCGCCTTCGCGACGAAGAGGGCCCGTGGTTCGGGGCCGGGGTGATCGCAACGCGCGCAGGCGCGCAGCAGGCACCGCGCGCAGGCGCGCCGCACGCCGCCGCGACCGGCGTATCTTCCGCATGACTTCGCAGTGAGGGTTGCGTGATGAGGAACTGGCTTGCTTTCGGCAGCGGCGCAGCGTCGGCGTTCGGCAGGCGCTGCCCCCCGCGGCGACTGCCGGCGGCCGCAGCGCTTGTCGCGGGCGGCTGGCTGCTGTCGATGGCAGCGGCGGTCGCCCAGGGATTCCCCAACAAGACGGTTCGCTTCGTCGTGCCCTATCCGCCCGGCGGCGGCACGAGCATCGTGGCGCAGCTGCTCAGCCACAAGCTCAAGGACAAGTGGGGCCAGGCCGTGGTGGTCGACAACCGCCCGGGGGCCAGCGGCATCATCGGTGCCAGCGACGTGCTGCGCTCGGCCGCCGATGGCCACACGCTGCTGCTGGCCAGCAGCACGCATGTGATCAACCCGCTGCTGATGTCCACGCCCTACGACTCGATCAAGGACTTCGCGCCGGTGCTCTCGCTGTACAGCAGCGAACTGGTGCTCGTGGTCAACCCGGCGCTGCCGGCCAGGAACCTGCAGGAGTTCATCGCGCTGGCGAAGGCGAGCCCCGGCAAGTTCAACTACGCGTCGGTGAGCGCGGGCGGAACGACCCACCTTGCCGGCGAGATGCTCAACGTGATGGCCGAGATCAAGACCCACCACGTCGCCTACAAGGGCGCAGGCCCGGCGCTGACCGACCTCATCGGCGGCCAGGTCGAGTTCTCGTTCGCAGCGCCCGTGGCCGCATTGCCGTTCATCACGAACGGCCGGCTGAAGGCGCTGGCGGTGACCGGCGACGCCCGCGTGCCGGCGATCCCGCAAGTGCCCACCTTCGCCGAAGCCGGCATGCCGGGCTTCCAGGCGCGGCTGTGGTTCGGCTTCATCGCCAAGGCGGGAACGCCGCCGGCGCTGGTCGACAAGCTCGCCGCGGACATCGGCGCGGTGATGGACACGCCCGAGATGAAGGAGCGCCTGCTCAGCCTCGGCCTCGACCGCTTCGTCAACGGCCCGGAGGCCTACGGTGCGCTGATGAAAGCCGACCTGGCGCGCTATGCCGACCTGGTGAAGAAGGCGAACATCAAGCTGGAGAACTGACGAGGCGGCCGCGGCCGTGGGCCACAATCGGGCCATGGCTGGGCCGCGAAGGGCACAAACGACGAAGCCCGCTCCGGGCGGGCTTCGCGAGTGCCTGTCGGCAGTTCAGGCACTTCAGAATCCTGGTTGCGGGGGCAAGATTTGAACTTGCGACCTTTGGGTTATGAGCCCAACGAGCTACCAGACTGCTCCACCCCGCGCTTGAAGGGCGAGAGTATAGCGGATCGCCGCGGCAGGGCCCGGGCGCGAAGGCCGCGCGAAG
>JAEUPF010000141.1 GCA_016790425.1 Rubrivivax sp. | reverse complement strand
GAGCTGCATCTTCACGTCGGCGATGCGATGGCGCAGCGCCTGGAAGGTGGCGATGGGCACGCCGAACTGCTTGCGCGTGTTCATGTACTCCACGGTCAGCTCGACCAGGCGGTCCATCACCCCCACCGCCTCGGCGCACAGCGCGGCGATGCCGATGTCGACGGCACGTTCGAGCGCGGCGTGCCCTTCCTCGGTGACGAGGGCGGCGGGCGTGCCGGCCAGCCGGATCTCGGCAGCGCGGGCGCCGTCCTGGGTGGGATAACCGCGCACCTGGCCGGCCGCGAGGCTGGTCCGCTCGACGAGGAAGAGGCCGATGCCGGCCACATCGTCCGGTGCACCCGCGATGCGCGCCGGCACGACGTAGGCGTCGGCCTCGTCGCCGGCGGGCACGATGCTCTTCGCGCCCTCCAGCACCCAGCCGCTGCCCTGGCGCGTGGCCCGCGTGGTCACGTGATGGAGCCGGTAGCGCGCGGCGCGCTCCTGGTGGGCCAGCACCACGAGGGTCTCGGCCGTGGCCATGCGGGGCAACCAGGCCGCCTGCAGTGCCTGCGGCGCGGCGGCCAGCAGCGCGGGCGCCACGAGGGCCGCGTGGGCGTAGGGGGCGTTGACGAGGCCGCGGCCGAGTTCCTCGTTCACCACCATGGCCTCGACGGGGCCGAAACCCATGCCGCCGTGTGCCTCGGGGATCGCGAGGCCGGTGAGGCCGAGTTCGGCCAGTTCGCCGTAGACCGAGCGCGTGGCGCCGCCCGCCTTGGCGAGCGCGTGCCGCCGCTCGAAAGCGAAGCCCTTGTCCACCCAGCGCCGGACGGCGTCGCGCAGCGACTGCTGGTCGTCGGAGAAGTCGAAATCCATGGGTCAGCTCCCGAGCACGGTCTGGGCGACGATGTTGCGCTGCACCTCGTTGCTTCCGCCGTAGATCGTCGTCTTGCGGTAGTTGAGGTAGCCGGCGGTGGCCGTGGCGCAGTGCGCGGCGCCGACGTGGTCGCCCTGCCAGCCGGCTTCCATGGCCTCGGCGATGAAGGGCAGGCCATAGGGCCCGCAGGCCAGCATCATCAACTCCGTGTAGCGCTGCTGGATCTCGCTGCCCTTGATCTTCAGCAGGCCGGCGATGTCCAGGCTCTGCTTGCCGCTCTTCTCGGCCGAGAGCACGCGCAGCACCAGCATCTCCAGCGCCACGATGTCCACTTCGAGCAGCGCGATCTGGTCGCGGAAGCGAATGTCATCGTAGACACCCTCGGCGCGGGCCATGCGCTTCAACCGCTCGAGCTCGCGCTTGGCGCGGTTGACGTCGGCGATGTTGGTGCGCTCGTGCGCCAGCAGGTGCTTGGCGTAGGTCCAGCCCTTGTTCTCCTCGCCGACGAGGTTCTCGACCGGCACCTCGACGTTGTCGAAGAAGACCTCGTTGACCTCGGCGCCGCCGTCCATCAGCACGATGGGGCGCACCTTCACGCCCGGGCTCTTCATGTCGACGAGCAGGAAGCTGATGCCGGTCTGCGGCTTGCCTTCGTTGCTGGTGCGCACGAGGCAGAAGATCCACTCGCCGTACTGGCCGAGCGTGGTCCAGGTCTTCTGGCCGTTGACGATGTACTTGTCGCCGCGCCTTTCCGCGCGCGTCTTCAGCGATGCCAGGTCGCTGCCCGAGCCGGGCTCGCTGTAGCCCTGGCTCCACCACACCTCGCCGCTGGCGATGCCGGGCAGGAAGCGCCTTTGCTGCTCGGCGCTGCCGAAGGCCATGATGACCGGCGCCACCATGACCGGCCCGAACGGAACGACACGCGGCGCGCCGGCGCGCGCGCATTCCTCTTCGAACAGGTGCTTCTGCACCGCGTTCCAGCCCGGGCCGCCGAACTGCTTCGGCCAGCCCCAGCCGAGCCAGCCCTGCTTGCCGAGGATCTTCGCCCAGCGCTGCATGTCCTCGCGCGTGAGGTGTTGCGCCAGCATCACCTTGGCGCTGATGTCGCGCGGCAGGTTCTCGGTGACCCAGCCGCGAATGCGCTCGCGAAAGGCCAGTTCCTCGGCGGTGAAGTTCAGGTCCATGGCGTACAGGGCAGGAGGAGGGCGGACGAGGGCGCCGCCCTTTTTAGCACGATCGTTCGCCGCGCCGGCGTCGCCGCCGGGACAACGCACCGCTGCGGTGATCTTCCCAGACGACGCCAGGCCGCCGGCCGGCGGCAGGGGGCGATAGGGATGGACAGCGCGCCCGCACGGCGCAACACAATCGCGCCCATGCTCAGCCTCAAGATCGTCAGCGGCCTGGAGAATGCCGAGAAGGTGCAGCCGGTGGCCAACGTGCCGCCGGGCGCGATGCGCTTCGTCATCGGCCGCGACCCCAAGTGCGACTGGCCCATCCTCGACCGGCAGCTCGCGCTGTCGGCGCGCCATTGCGAGATCGTGCGCATCGAAGGCCGGCACGTGCTGCGCGACACCTCGACCAACGGCACCTCGGTCAATGGCGCGCGCGAACGGCTGCCCGCCGAGCACCTGCTGCGCCACGGCGACCGCATCCACCTGGGCAACTACGTCATCGAGGTCTCGGTGGTGCCCGATGCCGCCGCTGCGCCGGCGGCCGCGGCCGTGGCCGCCGCAGCAGCGCCCCGGCGCGGCGGCGACCCGGCGGCGATGGTCGGGGCCAATTGGGAACGCGCCGCCGTGCGCTCGGACGCCTACGGCGCGGACATGAAGACCGGCATGACGCGCATCTCCAAGCCGCCGCCGCGGCAACACGGCGGCGAGCCGCAGCTGGTGGTGACGCCGCCGCGCAGCGAGCCAGGCGCGGAACCGCCGAGGGGCGCCGCCGTCGCGCCACGCGAAGGCGCCTGGCGGGCGCCGCCCGGGACACCCGACATCCTGCAGCGGCTGGCCGGTGGCCTGGGCGTGCCGCCGCAGGCGCTGGGCGCCAGCGACCCCGCGCTGGCCGCCGAGCGGGTGGCCAGGCTCCTGCGCCTGTCGGTGCTCGCCCTCGTGCACCAGATGGACCAGCAGGGTCGGCAGCTGCAGGCCATCGGCAGCGGCGCGGCACGGGAGTTCTCGCACTCCGAGGCTGCTGCCCTGCGCACGGCGCAAGGCCCCGAGGAGGCGATCACGGCGCTGCTGGCCGCGGGCCCGCAGGCCGAAGCCGTGCTGATGCGCGCGCACGGCGAAGTGAACAAGCATGCGCCGCGGCTGCTGGAGGCGTTCGCCGCGGCCAGCGCGCGGCTGGGCGAGCAACTGGCGCCGGCGGCGCTGGAGCGTTCGGTCGGCACGGCCGACGATGCGCAACGGTTGTGGCGGCACTATTCGAGCCTCTGGACGGCGTTGGGCATCGGCGTCGGCAAGGGCTGGACCGAAGCGTACGCCGCGGCTGCCGCCTCATACCTGGCCGAGGCCTACGACAAGCCGCTGCGTGCCGAGAAGCCGTAGAGTCGCCCCCGCGCTGCACCGCCGGCTCGGGCGGGCGGCGATTCACCGGCGACGAGGAGGCACCCCGATGGGCAACGACTTCTTCCAGTACGGCCCCGCAGCGCCGTCGCCCGCTCCGGTGCCCGCGGCGGCGCCGGCCGCCCCACGCGAGGCGGCGCCGGCCGACGCCGGCCGCGCCATCCTCGGCGAACTGAGCGACGAGGACTGGGAGAAGTTCATCGGCTTCACGGCGCAGCGCCGCTACCCCGACGGTGCGGTGATCTTCGAGATCGGCCGCGTCGCCGGAGCGCTGGGGTTCGTGGCCAGCGGGGCTGTCGAGGTAGCCGGCGAGCCGACGCCGGGCGCCGCGCCGCGGTCCGAACTGCGCGAGGAAGGCGACGTCTTCGGCATGCTCGGCTTCCTCGACGGCGCCGCCGCGACGATGCGCGTGCGCGCGCGCGGCAGTGCCGAAGTGCTGCTGCTGACGCGTGAGGCGCTGCTGCAACTGGCGGCCTGGCAGCCGCGCATCGCCGTGGCGCTGCTTCGCGACCTCGGCGCCGCCGTGGCGGGGCGCCTGCGCCGGGTTCAGGGCGGCGACTGAGGCTGGCCGTGCGCAACATCAGCGCTGCCGCCATCTAGAACGGCAAAGACGACACCGAAGCCGCCGCGAGCAGGATGCAACGCCCCACTGTCCCGATCCAGCCGGCGCGGCCGGCAGAAACCGAGGCGTCGACGGCATTGCCGGCGACCATCATCCGCAGCGGCCCGCCGCCGGGCACCGTGGCGAGGGGACCGGCGTCAAACCGGCCTGGCATCCCAGCCACGGTGGTGAAGGGCAGCGCCTCGCCGGCACCGGCGCGTGCGCGGCCGGGTGCCGGGGGCGCGGCAACGGCCGCCCTGCGCAAGCCCGAAGGCGGCCGCGACCCGGGCCATCCGCATGACCTCGACCGGTTGCGCGAGGCGCGCGAGGCACGCGAGGCGCGCGCCGCCGAGGCGGCTGCGCGCTACTTCCGCAACTACACGCAGATGCCCGCGCAAGGGCCGGCCTGGCTGTGGGCCGCGCTGCGCGCTGTGGCGGTGGTGGTGGCGCTGGCGATCGCCGCGGTGTTGATCGCCGAGCCCGAACTGGGCTTGTTGCTTTTCTGGGGCCTGGCGATCCCCGTGGTGCCGGCGCTGCTGGTCGTCGCACCGGGACTGTGGCGGCAGGTGTGCCCGATGGCGGCGCTGAACCAGTTGCCGCGCGCGCTCGGTCGTGGCCGGGGGCTCGACTTGCCCGAGGGCGTGAAGCGCTGGGCGTTCAGCATCGCGCTGGCGGTATTCATCGGCGCGGTGGCGTTGCGCCAGCCCTGGCTCAACCGCGATGGCCCGAGCGTCGGCGTGCTGGTGCTGGCGATGCTGGCCGCGGCGCTGGCCGGCGGCTGGTTCTTCAAGGGCCGCAGCGGCTGGTGCGGCACCTTCTGCCCGCTGGGGCCGATCCAGCGCACCTATGGCCAGGCGCCGATCGTGCTGGTGCGCAACGGCTACTGCGACCCCTGCGTGGGCTGCCAGAAGAACTGCTACGACTTCAACCCGCGCGCGGCCGTGTTCAGCGATGTCTACGACGACGACGCACGCTACGCGGCGCAGCGGCGGCTGTTCATGGGCCTGCTGCCGGGGCTGCTGCTGGGGTACTTCCTCGCCGCGCCGCTGGGCCTGCAGGGGACGGCGGCGGGGGCGGGGCTGCTGCTGGGCGCGGCGGTGGCTTCGGCAGGCCTTTACGCGGTGGCTGTTGCTTTCGTGCCGGCCAACCCGTACCGCGTGTCGCTGGCGTTCGGCGCCGCGGCGATCACGATCTTCTACTTCTTCGCCGGGCCGGTGGTGGTGGCCACCACGGCAAGGCTGCTCGATGCTGCGCCGTCCGAGTGGCTGTCGTGGCTGGCGCGCGGCATCGGGCTGGCACTGGCGGGGGGGCTTCTAGCCAACGGCCTGCGCGCCGAGCGCCGCTGGGTGCGCGCCGCAGCGACGGCCCGCATGGCGCGCGCGGCGCAGGCGCAGCCTCAGCCAGCAGGCGAAGCAGGCGGGGAGGGCGCCCGGGCAGCGGCGAAGTCGCGCTTCGGCGGCGGGCGGAGCCTGAAAGACCGCCTCGCAGCCAGCCACGCCGCAGAGGTGACCGACCGCGAGACCGGCATCACCTTCCAGGCGGCCAACGACGGCACCTTGCTCGAAGCGATCGAGAAGGCGGGGCTGAAGATCAACTACGGCTGCCGCTCGGGCGTGTGTGGCGCCGACGCGGTGGCCGTCTGTTCCGGCGGTGATCACCTTTCGCCGATGGCGGCCGACGAGCGCGCGACGCTGCGCCGCATGGGGCTGGACGGCAACGTGCGCCTGGCTTGCATGTGCGTGGTGAGCGGGCCGGTGACGATCGACCGCGACGCGCGCTCTGCCGCGCCGCGCGCCGACCCGGCGACCATCGCCGCGGCGGCCCGCCTGGACCGCGCCCGCGGCACCGGCGTCGAACGGGTGGTGATCGTCGGCAATGGCGTGGCCGGCATGAGCGTGGCCGAAGGCCTGCGGCGCGGCAGCCCGCGCGTGCACATCACGCTGGTCACCAACGAGCCGCACCGCTTCTACAACCGCATGGGCATCGGGCGCCTGGTGCACGACCCCGAAGGCATGGAGGCGTTGCATCTGGTGGCCGCCGACTGGGCGCAGAGCAACGGCATCCAGGTGCTGCACGGGCGCGTCGCCGCGCACATCGACCGCGAGCAGCGGCGCCTGGGCCTCAACGGGGGCGATTGGCTTGCCTACGACCGCCTGGTGCTGACCACCGGCGCCAGCGCCACCGAGCCCGACGCGCAGTTCCTCGATCATCGCAACGCCTTCGTGCTGCGCACCGCGGAAGACGCCGAGTCGATCCGCGAACACGTGCAGGCCACGCGCGCCCGCCGCGCGGTGGTGGTCGGCGGCGGCGTGCTCGGCGTCGAGGCCGCCGACGCGCTGCACAAGCTGGGACTGCGCGTGAACCTGCTGCAACGCGCCGAGCGCCTGATGAATGCGCAGCTCGACGAGCGCGGCGCCGGCGTCTTGGCCTCGTACCTGGAGAGCATCGGCGTGCAGGTGGTGACCGGGGTGCAGGTGACACGGTTCGACGGCGCCCCCGACATCGCCACGGCGTGGCTGGCGCATGGACCGCGGGTGCGCGCCGATCTCTTCGTCGCCTGCCTCGGCATCCGGCCCAACGTGCGGCTGGCGCAGGCCGCCGGGCTCGAGGTCGGCCCGCACGGCATCCGCGTCGACGCGCAGATGCGCACGAGCGACCCGCACATCCTCGCTGCCGGCGACTGCGCCGAGCAGGACGGCACGGCGCGCGGCCTGTGGCCCATCGGCGCGGCACAGGCTGCCGCGGTCGTCGAGAGCATCTTCGGCGAGACGAGCGCCGTCGCGGCGAGCCGCCAGATCGTCCAGCTCAAGTGCGACGGCATCGACGTGCGCGCGTTCGGCGTCGTCGAACCGCAGGCGGGCGACGAGACGCTGCAGGCGGCCACGGGCGCCGATGCGTGGTGGCGCTTCGTGCTGCGCGAAGGCCAGCTCGCGGGCGGCCTCGTCGTCGGCCCGCCTGGGTCGGCCAAGCCGTTCATGCGCCTTGTGCAGGACCCGGCACTGTTTGCGAGGGCCCGGCCGGCGCTGGCCCGGGGCGACCTGGCGGCAGCGGGGCAGGAGGCCGGCTAAGAGGCACCGGCGGGAGGCGCGGCGGGAGGCGCGGCGGGAGGCGCGGCGGGAGGCACCGGCGGAGGGTGCCGGCGCGAGGTGCCGGCGCGAGGTGCCGGCGCGCAGCCTCGCCGGCAGTGGTGCCGTTGAGGCACGTCAAGCGGCCGCGGAGTGGCTTTTCTAGACTTCGGCGCTGTCCCCGGTGCCGCTTTTCGAGCGCTGCCGCAGTCCGCCTCGAACGCCACCATGCAGTCCGTTCACGCCATCGAAGAGCCCCCCGCGGCGCCGCCGCATCGCTTCGCGCTTTGGGAGCTCGGGTTCCGGCCCTTCTACTTGCTGGCCACGGTTTTCGCGGCCTTGTCGGTGCCGCTGTGGGCCTTGCAGTTCTCCGGGTGGCTCGGCCACGCATACCTCGGCGGGTCGCTGTGGCACGCGCACGAGATGTTGTTCGGCTTCGCGCTCGCAGTCATCGTCGGGTTCTTGTTCACCGCGGGCCGCAACTGGTCGAACCAGCCCACACCCACGGGCCGCGCCTTGATGGCCCTGGCGGCGCTTTGGCTGGCGGCCCGCCTGCTGGTGCTGACGCCCTTCGGCTGGGCGGCGGCGGTGGCGAACGTGGCCTTTCCGTGGGCCGCCGCCGTTGCATTGGCGGTTCCGTTCGTGCGCGCACGCAACCGCCGCAACTACTTCTTCGTCGGCCTGCTGGTGCTGATCGGGGCCGCGGCGGGCGCCTTTCACCTGTCGCAGCTGGGCCTGATCGGCCCGGTGGCGCGCACCGCGCTCCAAGTGGCGCTCGATGTGGTTCTCTTCATCCTGGCGGTGATGGGCGGCCGGGTGATCCCGATGTTCACCAACAACGGTGTCCCCGGCGCGGCAGCCTCGCGCCGGCCGCTGGTGGAGCGGGCGGCGCTGGGCAGCGTGCTGCTGCTGCTGTTGCTCGATGCGGCGGGCTTGCGTGGCGTACTCCTGGCTGTCGCGGCCGCCGTCGCGGCCTTGGCGCACGCGGCTCGCTGGGGCTTGTGGCAGCCGTGGACGACGCGCCGGGTGCCGCTGGTCTGGGTGCTGCACCTGGCCTACCTGTGGGTGCCGGTCCATCTTCTGTTGCGCGCGCTGGCCGAGATGGGCTTCGTCGCGCCGACCCTGGCCACGCATGCCTTGACCACCGGCGCGGTGGGCGGGCTCATCATCGGCATGGTGACGCGCACGGCACGCGGCCACACGGCGCGGCCACTGCGCGCCGACCGTTTCGACACCGCGTGCTACGTGCTCGTGTTGGCGGGTGCGCTGGTGCGGGTGGCGCTGCCGTTGTTCGCCCCGGGGCGGCTCGTGGAAGCAGCGGTGATGTCGGCGCTGCTGTGGTCAGGCGGCTTTGCGCTGTACGCGGTGCGCTACTGGCCGGTGTTGTCGCGGTCCCGCGTCGATGGGCGGCCGGGCTGACGGCAAGGCGGTGGAGGTGGAGGTGGGCTCCCGAACAAGCGGAGCCGCAGGCGCTGGGAACGAACGCCCCGCCTCATGCAGTAGATTTACATAATATACATTGTGCTCTGTGAACCGCCGAAGTGATAGGGCCACGGAGGCCCCTTCTGATCTAAAGCTTCGCCTGAACTACCAAGCCTAAGATCTTATCCAGTCATGAAAATGTCGGCTCCTGCGTGGTCAGCACGTCGCTCAGGTCGCCGTCCGCGGTGCAGTCGTTGTCGGCATCCGTGGCAGCCGCCGCCTGCGGGCTGACCTGGCGATCGAGAGGCCTGCACAGGTGGCGGTTGAGGCTGCCCAGGCGCTCTGACTTCTCCATCGCTGCGAACACCGCCTCGGGGTGCACGAGCAGCATGAACGGGTTGTGCTCGGCGGTCGGTTGCGTCATCACGTTTCTCCAGTGTTGGTCCCACGACAGATGCCGAACGACTCTACGCGGGCGTCAATGGGCCGCATACGCAAGAAAGGGGGAAAACACCGAGCAGATGCCCCGCTCGACGCACGAGGCCGCAGCGGCCGTGAATCACCGCACGCCAGCGCCGATGCGAGCCGCCAACGCGTCGCGGCCGGCGCGGCGCGCGAAGTCGGCCGCGTCGAGGCCGGCTCGATTGCGGGGGCGTGCATCCGCGCCGCGCGCCAGCAGCAGCGCGGCACCATCGACCGCGCCGTAGCCGGCGGCCATCATCAGCGGTGTCGAGCCGTTGGGCGATGGCGCGTCGATGAGCGCGCCACGTGCCAGCAGCAACTCGATCACCTTCGGCTCGGGCCCGCTGGCCGCGTAGTGCAGCGGCGACCACCCCGGTCGATTGACGGCCGCGCCGCGCTCGAGCAGGCGCCGCACCCAGGCCTCGTGACCGCGCAGCGCCGCCATCATCAGCGGGGTCTCGCCGGCGGCATTCGGCAGGTCGATCTGGACCTGCTTGAAGGCCAGCAGCGCCTCGGCCGCTGCGAAGCAGCCTTCGCGCATCGCGATGCCGAGCCCCGTCTGGCCGCGATCGTCTGCCGTGTTGGGGTCGAAGCCGGCCTCGATCACCGAACGCACGAACTGCGGCCGATCCAGTTCCACGGCCTTGAAGAAGTCTTCCTTCGGGCCCGCCTGTGCCGTGCCGAGCATCACCGCAGCCATGGCCGCGGCCACGCCGACGCTCACCCGAACGACCACCGACCGGCGCATCGGCGAAACGGCCTCGCTCATGGCGCAGCCACCGTTGCGGGCAACGTCGACCCCGGCGGCAAGCCGAACAGCCGCTCGAAATTGCCTCGCGTTGCGGCGGCCACTTCTTCCAGCGTCAGACCCTTGGCGGCGGCCAGCGCCTGCGCCACGTGCGGCACCAGCGCCGGCGTGTTGGTCTTGCCGCGGTACGGCGCCGGCGCCAGGTACGGGCTGTCGGTCTCCACGAGGCAGCGCTCCAGCGGCACTTCGCGCGCCACGTCGCGCAGCGCCTGCGCATTGCGAAAGCTCAGGATGCCGGAGAACGAGATGTGAAAGCCCATCTCCAGGGCCGCTAACGCCACCGCGTGCGTCTCGGTGAAGCAGTGGAAGACCCCACGCAAGGCGCCCTGCTCCGCGCCGTGCTCGCGCAGCAGCGCCAGGGTGTCGTCGCTGGCGCTGCGGGTGTGCACGACCAAGGGCAGCCCGGTGGCCAACGCGGCACGGATGTGCACCGCGAAGCGGTCGCGCTGCCACTGCATGTCGACGATGCTGCGGCCGTTCAGCCGGTAGTAGTCCAGGCCGGTCTCGCCGATGCCCACCACGCGCGGTCGCCGTGCCAGCGCCACGAGGTCGGCCACCGTGGGTTCGCGCAGCCCCTCGGTGTCCGGGTGCACGCCGACGGTGGCGAAGAGCCGCTCGTCGCGGGCGGCCAGCGCGATCACAGTCTCGGCTTCTTCCAGGGTCGTGCAGATGCAAAGCGCGCGCTCCACCTGCGCGTGGCCCATCGCCTCGAGGATCTCGCCGACGCGCGGCAGCAGCTCCGGGAAGCTGAGGTGGCAATGCGAGTCGACGAACATCGAGGGTGCGCGAGCAGGCGAACGAGACGCCGATTGTCGCGGCCGGCCGTCGGGTGCCGCCCGCGCAGGGCGATACCGCTCAGCGGGACCTGCGCGACCCGCAGGCTCAGATCGTCTGCGTCGGCTTGGCCGACTGCAGCGTCGTGCCGAGGATCTCCTCGATCTTCTGCTTGAGCTGGCGCGTCTTCTCGTCGTTGGGGAAGCGCACGCCCACCCCTTGCGTGCGGCCACCGGAAGCGTTGGCCGGCGTGATCCAGGCCACCTTGCCGGCGACCGGGAACCGTTGCGGGTCGTCGGGCAGCGAAAGCAGCAGGTAGATGTCTTCGCCGAGCCGATAGTCGCGCGTGGTCGGCACGAACAGGCCGCCGTCGGACAGCAAAGGGATGTAGGCCGCGTACAGCGCGCCTTTCTCGCGGAAGACGAGCTGGATCACGCTCGGCCGCGCCGCCCCGGCAGGCACCGAAGCCGGGGCGAGTCCGGCCGAGCGCGTGGTGAGGCGGTCGTTCATGGCGTGCAGTGTAGCGAAGGGGTCGCCGGGCGACGGCCCGATCAGGCCCCCGCACGAGAGGGAGTGCGCGACGGATTGGGCGCCATGTCGCCCGGCCGGCGCCCCGGCGCCGACAACGCCAGCCGCGCGCCGCTGACCAGCGCATCGAGTGCCAGCGCCTCGTGCCAGGGGTGCTCGGCCGCGAGGGCCAGGCGCTGCAACTCGCGATGCCAGCGGTTCAGCGCCGCCAGGGCGAGCCCATCGGGCATCGCGCCTTCGGCGAAGTACCGTCCGGGCGCGCCCACCGCGGCGGCCATCGCGTCGTGGCATACCTTCAGCAGCCACTGCAGCGCCAACGGCACATCGGCCCCGGCCAGCGCGCCGGGGCGGCCGGCAGCCAGTTCCGCCGGCAGCGCAGCCCAGCGCTCGGCATCGACCCCCCGTTCCTGGCAGGCCAGCACCTCCAGCGGCCGGCCGTCGCAGGCCGCCAGCAGCACCTCGGGCCGGACCACGCCCTGCGCCGCCAGCCACGCGGCGGCTTCGGCGACGCCCGGCGGCGGCACGACGACCTGCTGGCAACGGCTGCGCACGGTGGGCAGGAGATGCATCGCGTCGCTGCAGGTCAGCACGAGCTGCACCGCCGCCGGCGGTTCTTCGAGCGTCTTCAGGAGCGCGCTTGCGGCGTGCGCGTTCAGTGCCTCGGCCGGGTGCAGGAGGACCACCTTGCCACGGCCGCGCGCTGCGGTCTTCGTCACCCAGTCGAGGAGCACGCGCACGTCGTCGATGCGGATCTGGCGGCTCGGCTTGCGCTTGCCCCCCTCCTCGGCCTCGGGCTTGTCCTCGCCGATGAGCCACGCGGTCTGCCTCCGCTCGATCTCGGGCAGCAGGACGAAGAGGTCGGGATGGGCATGGGCGTGGACGAGGCGGCAGCTCGCGCAGCCGCCGCAGGCGAGGCCGTTCGGCCCGGGCGCTTCGCACAGGCGCGACTGAGCCAGCGACAGCGCGAGCGCTCGCGCGCCGATTCCAGGTGCGGCGCGCAGCAGCAGCGCGTGATGGCCGCGCGCCACGGCCAGCGCCTGTGTCAGCGGCGCCACGAGCCAGGGCAGCGGCAGCCGGCCACCGCCTTCGATCAGCTCCGAAGGCGCCGGGGTGGTGGGTCGCTCCGCGCTCACCACCAGCCCTTCGCCGCCACCGCCGCCACCACCTGCTGCCACACGTCCGCCGCAGCGCCTTCGGCTTCGATGCGCACGAACCGCGCTGCGTGCTCCTTCGCGCGTGCCGCGTAGCCTTCGCGAACACGGGCGAAGAAGGCCTCGTCCTCGAGTTCGAAGCGGTCGGGTTCGCGGGCCGCTGTTCGCCGCGCCGCAGCCACGGCCGCCGGCAGATCGAACCACAGCGTCAGGTCGGGCTGGCGCTCGTCCTGCACCCATTGCTCCAGCGCCGCGATGCGATCGGCGCCGAGGCCGCGACCGGCCCCCTGGTAGGCGAACGTGGCATCGGTGAAGCGGTCGCACAGCACGGTGGCGCCGCGCGCCAGCGCCGGCAGGATCTGCCGCTCGAGGTGGTCGCGCCGCGCCGCGAACACCAGCAGCAGCTCGGTGAGCGTGTCCATCGGCTCGCCGAGGACGAGTTCGCGCAGCCGTTCCGCCAACGGCGTGCCGCCGGGCTCGCGCGTCACCAGCACCTCGTGGCCACGGCCGCGCAACCACTGCGCGAGCGACTCGATGTGCGAGCTCTTGCCCGCGCCGTCGATGCCTTCGAAGGTGACGAAGCGTCCTGCCATCCGGCTGCCCCCTCTCAGCGCCCGCCCCGCTGGTAGCGGTTGACGGCGCGGTTGTGATCGGCCAGCGAGTCGCTGAAGGCGCTGCTGCCGTCGCCGCGGGCCACGAAGTACAGCGCCTGGGTCGCTTGCGGCCGTACGGCGGCGCGCAGCGACGCGAGCCCCGGCAGCGCGATCGGCGTCGGCGGCAGGCCGGCGCGCGTGTAGGTGTTGTAGGGCGTGTCGGCCAGCAGGTCGCGCTTGCGCAGGTTGCCGTCGAAGGCTTCGCCAAGGCCGTAGATCACGGTCGGGTCGGTCTGCAGCGGCATGCCGATGCGCAGCCGGTTGACGAAGACACCGCCCACCAGCGGCCGGTCGGCCTCGACGCCGGTTTCCTTCTCGATGATCGAAGCGAGGATCAGCGCCTCGTCGGCGCTCTTCAACGGCGAGTCGGCGGCGCGCTCGGCCCACGCCGCGGCGAGCCGCTCCTGCAGGGCCGCGTAGGCGCGCTTGAGCACGACGAGGTCGCTGACGCCGCGCCCGTAGGCATAGGTGTCGGGGAAGAAGCGCCCCTCGGGATGCTGGCCTTGCGCGCCGAGCGCGGCCATCACCTGCGCATCGCTCATCGCGCGGGTGTCGGGCTTCAGGTTCGGCGCGCGCGCGAGTTCGGCGCGCAGCTGGCGGAAGGTCCAGCCTTCGATGAAGCGCACGCGTTCGAGCACCACCTCGCCGGCAACCATCATCGCCAGCAGCCGGCGCGGCGTGATGCCCGGCAACGCTTCATAGGTGCCGGCGCGGATCGAGCGCGCCTGGCCGGACCAGCGGAACCATTCGTAGAGCAGGCGCGGGTGAACGCCCAGGCCGGCATCGACCCACTGCTGGGCCACCGTTCGCGCCGAACTGCCGGCCTCGACGTTGACCTCGGCACGAGCGCCGGCCAGGGCCATCGGCTCGTCGAGCCAGCGGTTGGCCCACCACGCCGAAACCGCCGCGACGAGCAGCGCGACGACGACCAAGGCCCCCACCAGGGCCAGCCATCGGCGCGACCCCTTGGACCTTGCTGCCATGGGCGGAAATGATAATCGGCGCCATGTCTTCTCTCTCTGACTGCGCCCCCGGCGCTTCATCGACCAGCCACCCTGGCGGCGCTGCGCCGGACGGCAACCCCTGTGGCGCGCTGCGCCTCACCGACTGGGGCGTCATCCGCGCCCGCGGCGACGACGCCGAGAGCTTCCTGCAAGGGCAGCTGACGAACGACGTGAGCGGGCTTCGCGGCGGCAGCGCCGCCGTGCTGGCCGGCTACTGCTCGGCCAAGGGCCGGTTGCTGGCGACCTTCGTCGTCTGGCGCGACGATGCCGATGACTTCCTGCTGGCCTGCAGTGCCGACCTGCTGGCGCCGACGCTGAAGCGCCTGTCGATGTACGTGCTGCGCGCCAGGTGCAAGCTCAGCGATGCGACGGCCGATGTGCCGCTGTGGGGGCTGGCCGGCGCGGCAGCGGTCTCGGCGTTCGGCGCGAACTGGCCGCAGCGCGCCTGGGAGGCGGCCTCGCTGCAGGGCGCAGGGCGGCTGATTCGCTTTCCGGATGCGCTGGCCGATGCCGGCGTCGTGCCGCGCGCCTTGCTCGCGGGCGGCGGGCCGCCGGCTGCCCTGCCTGCTCTCGATGCATCGGCGTGGCGCTGGCTCGAAGCCAGAAGCGGCACGGCCCGCATCGTCGCCGCCACGGTCGAGCAGTTCGTGCCGCAGATGGTGAACCTCGAACTCGTGGGCGGCGTCAGCTTCCGCAAGGGCTGCTATCCGGGCCAGGAGGTCGTCGCGCGTAGCGAGTACCGCGGCACACTGAAGCGGCGGGCCTACGTCCTGCGGGCGGCCGCGGCGCTCGAGCCCGGGCAGGAGGTCTTCCACAGCGAAGACCCGGGCCAGCCCGCCGGCCTGGTGGTCCTCGGCGGCGGGCATGCCGGCACCTTCGCCGGGCTGGTTGAACTGAAGATCGCGGCCACAGCGGGCGGATCGCTGCACCTGGGCAGCGCCGATGGTCCGCTGCTGACGTTCGTGGACCAACCCTACGCGCTTCCGGCCGCGGCCGCCTGAGCCGGCGAGTTGCCGCCAGCTTGCCAGCAACGGGCGGCGGCCTGCGCCCTCCGCGGGGCGTCGCCGCTACAACAAAGACAAAGGGCGCCGCATCTCCTGGTGCGCCAAGCCGGCAGCGTCGAACGGCGCGCCCGCGGGCGTGAACCCCAGCCGCTCGTAGAAGGGCCGCGCATCGACCTGCGCCGACAGCACGATCTCGCGGTCGCCGCGCGCTTTCGCTGCGTCGACGAGCGCCGCCACGAGCGCCGCCCCGATGCCCGCCCCGCGCACCTGCGCCAGCACCGCGAGGCGGCCGATGCGCGACGTGCGACCGCCGTCTGCCGCCTCGCGCACGAGGCGTCCGGTGCCCACCGCCAGCCCCAATCGGTTGCGGGCCAGCACATGCACGGCGTCGGCATCGGCGGCATCCTCGCCCATCGGCTGCGCGGCACCCAGCTCGGCTTCGAACACGGCGCGGCGCAGGCGAGCGGCCTCCTGGCCGTGCGCCTTCCAGTCGCCCGGCGTGCACACGACCATCGGCAAGCCGGCCTCGAAGGCTTCGAGCACCTCGCGCAGCGGCGCCGGCAGCGGCCGGCTGGTCTGCGTGGCCGGGTCGGCGAAGACGTAGACCAGTTCGCCGTGCACGAGGCGCTTGCCGCCTCGCAGCACCGCCAGCGCCAGCAGCATCGAAGAGCGGCCGATGCGCGCGCAGCGCACGCCGACCTCGATCACGTCGTCGTAGCGCGCCGAGTCCTCGTACTCCACCGTCGCCTTGCGCGCGTAGAGGTCGCCCTGCAGCGCCTCCATCGTCTGGTGGTAAGGCATCGCCAGCGCGCGCCAGTAGCCGGCCACCGCGGTGTCGAAGTACATCAGGTAGTGGCCGTTGAAGACGATCTTCTGCATGTCCACCTCGGCCCAGCGCACGCGCAAGCGCTCGAGGAAGCGGAAGTCGGCGCGCTGCGGCGGCGCGGTGCCTGCAGGCGCGGCCGGTGCAGGGGTCTTGTGGTCGAGGCTCGGCGCGGCGGCTTGGGTCATCGGGCGTTCCTGCGCGAAGGCTGCGGGACAAGCGGGTCGGCTCGGGGCCGGAGCATACTGTCGCGCATGGCACGCATCCTCTATCTCACCCAGATCGACATCGATCCCGGCGTCGTGCGCCTGCTGAAGCCCGAATGCGCGCGCGCGGGCATCCGCAAACCGCTCGTCGTCACCGACGCTGGCGTGCGCGCGGCGGGCGTTCTCGCACGCGCCGAGGCGGCGCTTGCCGGTGCGCCGCACGCGGTGTTCGACGGCACGCCGTCCAATCCCACCGAGGCCGCCGTTCGCGCCGCGGTCCAGGTGCTCCAGCGCGAGCGCTGCGACGGCCTCGTTGCCGTCGGCGGCGGCTCGAGCATCGATCTGGCCAAGGCCGCGGCGATCGCTGCCACGCACGACGGACCGCTCAAGACCTACGCCACCATCGAAGGCGGCAGCGACAAGATCACCGCGCAGGTGCTGCCGCTCATCGCGGTGCCCACCACCGCCGGGACCGGCAGTGAAGTGGCGCGCGGCGCCATCGTCATCGTCGACGACGGCCGCAAGCTCGGCTTCCACAGCTGGCACCTCATGCCCAAGGCGGCGCTGCTCGACCCGGAGCTGACGCTCGGGTTGCCGCCGCTCCTGACCGCCGCCACCGGCATGGACGCCATCGCGCATTGCATGGAGACGTTCATGGCGCCGGCGGTCAATCCGCCGGCCGACGGTATCGCGCTGGATGGACTGGCCCGCGGCTGGGCACACATCGAGCGCGCCACGCGCGACGGCAGCGACCTCGCGGCGCGCTGGAACATGCTGAGCGCCAGCATGCAAGGCGCGATGGCGTTCCAGAAGGGCCTGGGCTGCGTGCATTCGCTCAGCCACAGCCTGGGCGGTGTCGACCCGCGCCTGCACCACGGCACGCTGAACGCGATGTTCCTGCCGGCGGTGGTGCGCTTCAACGCCGGCGCCGAATCGATTCGTTCCGAGCGACGCCTGCAGCGCCTGGCCGAGGCGATCGGCCTGCCTGGCTGCGATGGCGCGGGCACCGAGCTGGCGGCCGCGCTGCGCGCGATGAACGCCCGCCTCGGCCTGCCCGCCGGTCTGGCGGCGATGGGCGTCACGCGCGACCTGTTCGAGCGCGTCATCGACGGCGCCCTCGCCGACCACTGCCACAAGACCAACCCGCGGCTGGCCAGCCGCGAGGACTACCGGCGCATGCTCGAAGAAAGCCTCTGAACGCACGGGCGGACCGGGCTTGCCGCCCGGCCCGCGTGGACTGTGCTCAGTGGTGCGTGCCGTCGAAGAACTGCTCGTCTTCGGTGCTGCCCTTCAACGCCGCCGTCGAGGCCTGCTTCTCGATCGTCGTCGTCACGGCGTCGAAGTAGCCGGTGCCGACCTCGCGCTGGTGCTTCACTGCGGTGAAGCCGCGCTCGGCGGCTGCGAACTCGCGCTCCTGCAGCTCGACGAAGGCGCTCATGTTGTTGCGCGCGTAGCCGTACGCGAGGTCGAACATGCCGTAGTTCAGGCTGTGGAAGCCGGCCAGCGTGATGAACTGGAACTTGTAGCCCATGGCGCCCAGTTCGCGCTGGAACTTGGCGATCGTCGCGTCGTCGAGGTTCTTCTTCCAGTTGAAGCTCGGGCTGCAGTTGTAGGCCAGGAGCTTGCCCGGGAACTTGGCGTGGATCGCGTCGGCGAAGGCCTTCGCGAACGCGAGGTCGGGCTTGCCGGTCTCGCACCAGATGAGGTCGGCATACGGCGCGTAGGCCAGGCCACGGCTCACCGATTGCGCGAGGCCGTTCTTCGTGCGGTAGAAGCCTTCGACGGTGCGCTCGCCGGTGAGGAACGGCTTGTCGTTGTCGTCGACGTCGCTGGTCACGAGGTCGGCCGCTTCGGCGTCGGTGCGCGCCAGCAGGATCGTCGGCACGCCCATCGTGTCGGCCGCCAGGCGCGCGGCAACGAGCTTGCCGACCGCTTCGCGCGTGGGGACCAGCACCTTGCCGCCCATGTGGCCGCATTTCTTGACGCTGGCCAGCTGGTCCTCGAAGTGCACGCCGGCGGCGCCGGCGTCGATCATGGCCTTCATCAGCTCGAAGGCGTTGAGCACGCCGCCGAAGCCGGCCTCGGCATCGGCAACGATGGGCGCGAAGAAGTCGGTGTCGCTCTTGCCTTCGCTCCACTGGATCTCGTCAGCGCGCTTGAAGGTGGCGTTGATTCGCTTGACGACCTTGGGTACCGAGTCCACCGAGTACAGGCTCTGGTCGGGATACATCTCGCCGTTGCTGTTGGCGTCGCCGGCCACCTGCCAGCCGCTCAAGTAGATGGCCTTCAGGCCGGCCTTCACCTGCTGCATCGCCTGGTTGCCAGTGAGCGCGCCGAGCGTGTTGACGAAGGGCTCGGTGTTGAGCATGTTCCACAGCTTCTCGGCGCCGCGCTTGGCCAGCGTGTGCTCGATCGGAAGGCTGCCGCGCAGCCGCACGACATCGTCGGCCGTGTAGCCACGGCTGATGCCTTTCCAGCGCGGGTTCTCGGCCCACTCCTTCTGCAGGGCGGCGGCTTGTTGCTGGCGGGTCGGGGCGGTCATGAGCGGTACTCCTGTGTCGGTTGAGAACGGGGCGAAAGGGAGCCTTCGGCGCCGTCAGCATAGCAATAGAGGTTCCGCTGTGATGAGTCATGTCTTATATAAGACACGCTATGAACACTTGAGAAATCAATGAGCTATGGAAGCACTCCACATTATGGAGCGTCATTTTTGCGTATGAAGGAATTTTGCTGCTATGCAGCGCAGGTAATCTTGCATTGTGGAATCGCGTTGCTGCCATGCGGCAGCGCGAGAGCCGAGGCAGCCAGACCGGCGCGCGCTCGGAAGGCTCAAGCCGGCGCAGCGGCCGACAGCCAGCGTCCGTAGATGCGATCAGCCAGCGCCTGGTGCCCGGCGAGCAACAGCGCTGCATCGCCGCGGATTCGTACGCCGTCGTGCACGGTGGCGGCGTGGCGCGCCATCGCGTGCCGATACCGCTCCCCGTCGTCGTGCGACCAACGGGTCACCTTCTCCGCATCGACCTCGATGTGGAACTGCATCGCCAGGTGCGGACCGAGCGCGAACGCCTGCTGCGCGCAGGCGGCGCTCGTGGCGAGACATTGCGCCTGCGGCGGAAGGTCGAATGCCTCGTAGTGCCACTGGAACACGCACGGTGCGGGCCCGCTGCCGAACCAGGCGGCCGCCTCGCCGCCTTCGCTGAGCGCGATCTGGTGGAAGCCGACTTCCGGGGCCGCCGAATCGCCGATTCGCGCCCCGAGCGCGCGCGCCATCAACTGGCCGCCCAGGCAGTGGCCGAGGGTCGGCACGCCGTCGCGCAAGGCTTCGAGGAACAGCGCCTCGGCGCGCCGCAACGAGGGTAGCGCATCGTTGGCGCTCATCTCGCCGCCGAGGATGGCCAGCGCTCGATAGCCCGCCAGCGACTCCGGGAACGCCTCGCCCGCCCCTGTGTTGCGAACGTCGAAAGCGATGCCGCGCTGGCGCAGCCAGCGGCCCAGGTAGGCCGGCCCGTCGCCGTTCAGGTGCTGGAGCACGAGGACCGGCTTCATTCGTGCGCCGCATTCGTGCGCCCCGCCGCTCATGCCGCCGGCAGCGCCAAGGCCGTCGTGCGCTTCACGGTGCGCAGCACGAGCATCGAATTGCTGCGCACGACGCCGGGCAGCCGCGGCAGCACCTCGGCGTGGAAGCGCTCCAGGTCCTCGGCGTCCTTGTAGGTGAAACGCACCAGGTAGTCGTTGCCGCCGGCGACGTAGAAGCAGTCGAGGATCTGCGGCGTCGCGCGCACGGCCTGCTCGAACGCCTCGAGCTTGCTCGGCTGCGTGCCGTCGAGGTTGATGATCGTGAAACTCGTGCCCGGCTGTCCCACCGCCTTCGCGTTGAGCAGCGCCACGTACCCGGCGATGACGCCGGCGTCCTCCAGCGCCTTGACGCGCCGCAGGCAAGCCGAGGCGGACAAGTGCACCCGCTGCGCCAGTTCCTGGTTCGAAATGCGCCCCTGCCCTTGCAGGACTTCGAGAATCGCTCGGTCGATCGAATCCAGTTGCATTGAAGACGGCCTTGCTCGAAGGATATTCTCCCAGGCCGTTTGGTTACCGCAGGACGTTGCGCGGAGGAGGGTTAACCCGTATTCCCTTGGCAAGCACATTGCGCGCCCTCCTCTCTAGACTCGTTGCCCCAAGCCGCGCCCGGCGCAAACGTGCCGGAACACACTCGCGCTGCCATCCCTGGCGCGCCGACCGGAGAACCCCAGATGAACAAGCCCGTCGACCCCGCCCTGATGCAGGCCGCCGAGAGCACCGGCAGCCGTTTCGCGATGGACGCGCACTGGATGCCCTTCACCGCGAACCGGCAGTTCAAGAAGGCGCCGCGCCTGCTGGCCAGGGCCAAGGACATGCACTATTGGGACGTCGACGGCCGCCAGATCCTCGATGCCGTGGCGGGCCTGTGGTGCGTCAACACCGGCCACTCGCGGCCGCGCGTCGTCAAGGCCATCCAGGACCAGGCCGCCGAGATGGACTTCGCGCCGCCGTTCCAGATGGGGCACCCGTTGGCGTTCGAGCTCGCCGAGCGCGTGGCGGCAATCGCCCCGAAGGGCATGAACCGCGTCTTCTTCACCAACAGCGGCAGCGAGTCGGTGGAGACGGCGCTCAAGATGGCGATCGCCTACCACCGCGTGCGCGGCGAAGGAGCGCGCACGCGCCTCATCGGCCGCGAGCGCGGCTACCACGGCGTCAACTTCGGCGGCATCTCGGTGGGCGGCATCGTCGCCAACCGCAAGCATTTCGGCACCCTGCTGGCCGGCGTCGACCACCTGCGCCACACGCACGACCCGGCGCGCAACGCCTTCTCGCGCGGCCAGCCGGCGCACGGCGCCGAGCTGGCCGACGACCTCGAGCGACTGGTGACGCTGCACGACGCGAGCACGATCGCCGCCGTCATCGTCGAGCCGATCGCCGGCAGCACCGGCGTGCTGATTCCGCCGCAGGGCTACCTGCAGCGCCTGCGCGAGATCTGCGACCGCCACGGCATCCTGCTCATCTTCGACGAGGTCATCACCGGGTTCGGCCGTACCGGCGCACCGTTCGCGGCGCAGGCCTTCGGCGTCACGCCCGACCTCATCACCTGCGCCAAGGGCATCACTGCCGGCGCGGTGCCGATGGGCGCGGTGATCGCCAAGCAGGCGATTCACGACGTGTTCATGAACGGCCCCGAGCACCTGATCGAGTTCTTCCACGGCTACACCTACTCGGCGCACCCGCTGGCCTGCGCCGCCGGCATCGGCACGCTGGACACCTACGCCGAGGAGGGCCTGCTCACGCGCGCCAAGGAAATGGAAGGCGTCCTGGCCGACGCGCTGCATTCGCTGAAGGGCGAGCCGAACGTCATCGACATCCGCAACTTCGGCCTCGTCGGCGGCGTCGAGCTGGCGCCGAAACCCGGCGAGCCGACCAAGCGCGCCTTCGACATCTTCCTCGACTGCTGGGACAAGGGCGTGCTGGTGCGCACCACCGGCGACATCGTCGCCATCTCGCCGCCACTCATCGTCGAGAAGACCCACATCGACCAGATCGTCGAGACGCTGCGCGGCGCGATCCGGCGCGCCGCCTGAGCCGAGCGCTGCCACGCCGGCGCTTCCGCCGGCGTCGCAGCACGCACGCCATGACCCGCAAGACGACGACCCGAACGCCGGCAGCCGGCAAGCCGGTGGTGCTGGTGCCGGCCTGCAGCAAGCAGATCGGCGACCTGCCGTTCCTCGTCGCGGCGCGCATGTATGCCGAGGGCGTGCGGCTGGCCGGCGGGCTGCCCCTCGTCGTGCCGTGGCTCGAAGCCGACGAGATCGAGAGCACCCTCGACCTCGCGCAAGGCGTCCTGCTCACGGGTTCGCCTTCGAACGTCGACCCGTCGCACTTCGGCGAGGCGGTGCACGACCCGGCCCTGCCGCTGGACCCGCAGCGCGACGCGTGGACGCTGCCGCTGGTGCGCGCAGCGCTGGCGCGCGGCATGCCGATCATCGCCATCTGCCGCGGCGCCCAGGAATTCAACGTCGCCCTCGGCGGCACGCTGCACCAGGCGGTGCACGAAGTGCCCGGCCACGCCGATCACCGCGCCCCCCAGGGCGAGCCGATGGCAGTGCAGTTCGGCCCGGCGCACCCGGTGCACGTGGCCCCCGGCGGGCGGCTGGCGTCCATCGTCGGCGCCGACGCGAAGACGATTTCAGTGAACTCGCTGCACGGCCAAGGCATGAAGACGCTGGCGCCGGGCATCGTTGTCGAGGCCAGCGCGCCCGACGGCCTGGTCGAGGCGTTCAGCCTCGGCGGCGCCCGCGGCTTCAACCTCTGCCTTCAGTGGCACCCGGAGTGGCAGGCCGCCGCGAACCCTGTGTCGCGCCGCATCTTCGCCGCCTTCGGCGATGCGCTGCTCGCCTACCGCGCCGAGCAGATGCGAGCCGGGCCCGGACGCCCGCGCGAGCCGCTGCCGCACCCGCCGCTGGCCCCCGAGCCAGCGACCGTCGGCGCCTAGGCGCGCCCGGCTTCGAGGCAGGCAACGCCCCGAGCCCCGACCGGCGCGCCGCAGCGGCGCCGACAGCCTTGGCCGGCCGCGCTGCCTTCGGGCAGGAGCGGTCGCTGCTCTCCCGCGACGCCGCCATGCCGCCGCAGTGCTGGCGCCGTTGCGCAAACGGACATCCATCATGAACACGAAAGCACACTACACCTTCAGCCAGCTCACGAGCTGGCTCAACGAGCATCGCGTCACCGAGATCGAATGCCTGGTGCCGGACCTCACCGGCGTCGCGCGCGGCAAGATCCTGCCGCGCGAGAAGTTCACCGAAGACCGCGGCATGCGCCTGCCCGAGGTGGTGGTGGCGATGGGCGTCACCGGCGAATTCCCCGACGAAGGGCCGTACTACGACGTCATCAGCCCCACCGACCACGACATGCACCTGCGCCCCGACCCGAGCACCGTGCGCATCGTGCCCTGGGCGGCCGACCCGACGGCGCAGGTCATCCACGACTGCTACGACCGCGAAGGCCGCCTGATCCCGTATGCGCCGCGCTCGGTGCTCAGGCGCGTGTGCGAGCTGTACGAAGCGAAGGGCTGGAGCCCGGTGGTGGCGCCCGAGCTCGAGTTCTACCTCGTCGCCCGCAACACCGACCCCGACGTGCCGCTGAAGCCGCCCGTCGGCCGCAGCGGCCGCAGCGAGACGAGCCGGCAGGCCTACTCGATCGACGCGGTCAACGAGTTCGACCCGCTGTTCGAGGACGTCTACGACTACTGCGAGAAGATGGAGCTCAACGTCGACACGCTGATCCACGAGATCGGCGCCGGGCAGATGGAGATCAACTTCTTCCACGACCACCCGCTCGGCCTCGCCGACGAGGTGTTCCTCTTCAAGCGCACGGTGCGCGAGGCGGCGCTGCGCCACGACATGTTCGCCACTTTCATGGCCAAGCCGATCGCCGGCGAACCGGGCAGCGCGATGCACGTGCACCAGAGCGTCATCGACCGGGCAAGCGGCCGCAACCTCTTCAGCGACGACGACGGCGCGCCCACGCGCGAGTACTTCTGGTTCATCGGCGGGCTGCAGAGGTACATCCCGGCGGCGATGGCGCTCTTCGCGCCGTACGTCAACAGCTACCGGCGCCTGGCCCGCTTCACCGCCGCGCCGATCAACATCCAATGGGGCACCGACAACCGCACCGTGGGCATCCGCAGCCCGGTGGCGCCGCCGACGGCGCGCCGGATCGAGAACCGCGTCATCGGTGCCGATGCGAACCCCTATGTCGCCCTGGCCGCAACGCTGGCCTGCGGCTGGCTGGGCATCGTCAACCGGATCGAGCCGACGCCCGAGTGCAAGGGCGACGCCTACCTCGGCGACTACCAGCTCCCGCGCAGCCTGGGCGAGGCACTGCATTTGCTGCGCGCCGAGACCGCGCTGGCCGACGTGCTGGGCCGGGGCTTCGTCACCGTGTACTCGGAGATCAAGGAAGTCGAGTACGCCGAGTTCATGAAGGTGATCTCGCCGTGGGAGCGCGAGCACCTGCTGCTGCACGTCTGAGCGCGGAGCACGAACATGACACGACCGACAGGCACCGCCGGCGCCGCCGCTGCCGCCACGCCGGAGCCGACGACGAAGCGGACGACGGAACAGTGGCAGGCGAGCGACGCGCGCCACTTCCTGCACCCTTTCACCGACCACCAGGCACTGGCGCAGAAGGGCGCCCGTGTCATCACGCGCGGCGACGGCATCTGGCTCGAGGACAGCGACGGCCATCGTCTCCTCGACGCGATGAGCGGCCTGTGGTGCGTCAACGTCGGCTACGGCCAGCGCGCGCTCATCGACGCGGCGACGAGGCAGCTCGGCGAGCTGCCCTTCTACAACGCGTTCTTCCAGACGGCCACGCCGCCGGCGATCGAACTCGCCGAGCTGCTGGCCGAAGTGAGCCCGCCGGGCTTCGAACATGTCTTCTTCACCGGCAGCGGCAGCGAGGGCAACGACACCGTCGTGCGCATGGTGCGCCGCTACTGGGAGCTGCTGGGCGAGCCCGAACGCGACATCCTCATCAGCCGCGACAACGCCTACCACGGCAGCACGATGGCCGGCGCGTCGCTCGGCGGCATGGCCGGCATGCACGCGCAAGGCGGCCTGCCGATCCCCGGCATCGTGCACATCGGGCAGCCTTACTGGTGGCCGCACGGGCGTTTGCAGGGCTTGTCGCGCGAACAGTTCGGGCTCGTCGCCGCGGGCTGGCTCGAAGACAAGATCCTCGAGCTCGGGCCGCACCGCGTGGCCGCCTTCATCGGCGAACCCGTGCAAGGCGCCGGCGGCGTGATCATCCCCCCTTCGACCTACTGGCCCGAGGTGCAGCGCATTTGCGACAAGTACGGCGTGCTGCTCGTTTCCGACGAGGTGATCTGCGGCTTCGGCCGCACCGGCCGCTGGTTCGGCTGCGAGACCTTCGGCAGCCGGCCCGACCTGATGACTTTCGCCAAGGGCGTGACGAGCGGCTACGTGCCGCTGGGCGGCGTGCTCGTGGGCGACCGCGTCGCCAAGGTGCTCATCGAGCGCGGCGGCGAGTTCGCGCACGGCTACACCTACTCGGGACACCCGGTCGCCTGCGCGGTGGGGCTGGCCAACGTGCGCCTCATCCGCGAGCTCGGCCTCGTCGAGCGCGTGCGCGACGACACCGGGCCCTATCTCGCCGCCGCCTACCGCGAGCTGGCTTCGCACCCGCTCGTCGGCGACGCCGAGACCTGCGGCCTGATGGGCGCGCTGCTCCTGGTGCAGGACAAGGACAGCGGCGCGCCCTTCCCGCCCGAGCGCGAAGTGGGCATGGCCTGCCGCGCGCACTGCTTCCGCGAGGGGCTCGTGATGCGCGCCGTCGGCGACCGCATGATCGTCGCGCCGCCGCTGGTGATCACGCGCGCGCAGATCGACGAGATGGTGGCGCTGATCCGCCGCTGCCTCGACCTGACGCTGGCCGAGGCGCACCAAGCAGGCTGGCTCGCCAATGCGCAGGCGGGCGGCGCGTGAGCGGTCCGCTCGTCGGCCCGGGGGCCGTGGCACGCCCGCCGTGGTGGGCCTGGGCGGCGCTCGCTGCCAGCACCACGCTCGTCGGCAGCTACGTCGGGCTGTCGAAGCTGCTCGTCGCCGTGTTGCCGGTGTTCCTGCTCGCCTGGCTGCGCTTCGCCATCGCAGCGGTGGCGATGCTGCCGTGGCTGAAGCGCGGCAGCGCCGAACCGCCCCTGTCAACGCGCGACCGCCGCCTGCTTTTCTGGGAGAGCTTCCTCGGCAACTTTCTCTTCTCGATCTGCATGCTCTTCGGCGTGAAGCTCAGCGGCGCCGTCGCTGCCGGGGTCGTGATGGCGGCCATTCCCGCCGCGGTGGCAGTGGGATCGTGGTGGCTACTCGGCGAGCGCGTGGGCAAGCGCGTCTGGGCCGCCGTCGCCTGCGCGGTGCTCGGCGTCGCCGTGCTGGCGCTGCTGCGCCCTGCCGCTGCCGGGGGCGACGCGGCGGCCTCCGCTTCGGCCTCGGGTTCAGGGTCGCCGTGGGGAGCGCTGCTGCTGCTGGGTGCCGTCGTCTGCGAGGCGGCCTACGTCGTCATCGGCAAGCGACTGACGGCACAACTGGCGCCGCGGCGAATCAGCGCCCTCATCAACCTGTGGGGCCTGGCGCTGGTGACGCCCTTCGGCTTGTGGCAGGCCACCCGGTTCGACTTCGCCGCCGTGACCGCGCCCACCTGGGCTCTGCTCGTCTTCTATTCGCTGGCCGCGAGCATGGCCACCGTGTGGCTGTGGATGGCGGGCCTGGCGCAGGTGCCGGCCGCACGCTCGGGCGTGTTCATGGTGATGGTGCCGCTGAGCGCTGCCGCGGTCGGCGTGCTGGTGCTCGGCGAGCCCTTCAGCAGTGGCCACACAGCGGCTTTCGCGCTGGCGCTGGCCGGGCTGTTGCTCGTCACCTGGCCTTCCGGCCGTCTTCCTCGCGCCGCGCCGGTTGCCCGTAGTGGCGAAAGCGCTCGATGACCGCGGCCATCTGAAGCGCATCCAGCAGCACCGGCTCGCCGACCGCCAGCGCCGCGAGGTAGATGCCGGCCAGCGACTCGATTTCGACGGCGACCTTCATCGCGCGTTCGAGCGTCGCGCCGGCGGCCACGAGGCCGTGGTTGGCCAGCAGGCAGGCGTCGCGGTCGCGCATCGCCTGCGCCACTGCCTGCGACAGCGCCTCGCTGCCGAAGAGGTGGTACGGCACGCAAGGCACCGAGTCGCCGCCGGCGACGGCCACCATGTAGTGGAAGGCCGGCAGCCCGCGGCGCAAGCAGGCCAGTGCGGTGGCGTGCGGCGAATGGCAATGCACGATGGCGTTCAGGTCCGGCCGTGCCGCGTAGACGGCGCGGTGGAAAGGCGCTTCCGACGAAGGCCGCCAGCGGCCGCGGCTCTCACCCTCGGCGCCGAGGCGGACGAAGTCGTCGGCGCCGATGTCGTCGGCGCCCATGCCGGTGGGCGTGATCCACATCGCCGCGTCGATGCCGCTGCCGGTGCGATGGCTGAGGTTGCCGGTGCTGCCGCGGTTCATGCCGAGCGCATCGAGCCGGCGCAGCGCCGTCAGCAGCGCTTCGCGCAGCGGCAGGTCTTCGCCGTTCATCGCCCGGCACCGCCGCGCGGCCCGGCCGCGTCACCGCCGGGGAAGACGGCGGCCGGCCCTGCCGGGCGGTCGAGCAGCGCGCGCAGCGCCTCGGCGCGGGCCGCCACCACGCCGCGTTCGGTGACGAGCGCCGTGACGAGCCGCGCCGGCGTGACGTCGAAAGCGGGGTTCGCGGCACGCGTGCCTTCGGGCACGAGGCGCACTTCGATGACGCGGCCCGTTTCGTCGTCACGCCCCGCCAGGTGCGTCACCTCGCGCTCGCTGCGTTCCTCGATCGGAATGGCATCGCCGGCGGGCAGCGCGGCGTCGAAGGTCGATAGCGGCATCGCCACGTAGAACGGCACGCCGTTGTCGTGCGCGGCCAGCGCCTTCAGGTACGTGCCGACCTTGTTGCAGACGTCGCCGTTGGCTGCGACGCGGTCGCAGCCGACGATCGCCAGGTCCACTCCGCCGCGCTGCATCAGCAAGCCGCCGGCGTTGTCGGCGACAACGCGGTGCGGCACGCCGGCGCGCGCCAGTTCCCAGGCGGTGAGGCTGGCACCCTGGTTGCGCGGGCGCGTCTCGTCCACCCACACTTCGAGCGGCAGGCCGGCCGCGTGCGCCCGGTAGATCGGCGCCGTCGCCGTGCCCCAGGCGCAGGTGGCCAGCCAGCCGGCGTTGCAATGCGTCAGCACGCGCAGCGGCCGGCCCGGCTGGCCGCCGGGGCGCCGCGCTGCCGCAGCGCGCAGCAAGGCCAGGCCGTGCTCGCCGATGGCGGCGTTGGCGGCCACGTCTTCCTCGACGATGCGGCCGGCTTCGGCCCATGCCGCCGCGGCCCGTTGGTCGGGTAGCAACGGTGCCACGGCACGGCGCACTCGCTCGAGCGCCCAGCGCAGGTTCACAGCGGTCGGGCGCGTGGCGGCCAGGCGCTCGGCGGCCGCGCGCAGCGCGGTGTCGCCGGCGTCGCGCTGCAAGGCGAGCGCCAGGCCGTACGCGGCTGCGGCGCCGATCAGCGGCGCGCCGCGCAGCCACATCTGCGCGATCGCCACGGCCACCGCGTCGGCGTCGCGCAAGGCCACCCACGCCAGGCGGTGCGGCAGCCAGCGCTGGTCGATGATCTCGACGCCGGCGGCGCCGGGCATGGCGCGCAGCGGGCGCTCCGTGCCGGGGGCGGTGGCCGTGACGGCGCCGCCGGCGGTCTCGCGGTTCGTCATGGCAGGCCGCCTCGCGCGCGCTTCAAGCGACGGCGGGCTCATCGGGTTGGCGCTCGCGCCGCGGTGTGCCCACGGCCGCTTGTGCGGCTTGCGCCATCGCGGCGCGCGCCTTCTGCATCACGGCGTGCGGGCTTTCGTGGCGCAGCGCGGCGTCGGACCATACCTGGCGCCAGCGGCGCGCGCCGGGCTCGCCGTTGCGCAGACCCATCATGTGCCGAGTGGCGGCAAGCCAGCTCGTGCCCGGCGGCCAGGGGCAGCGCGCCACGTAATCGACGTAGCGCTCCTCGATCTCCTCGACCCGGGCCGCTGCCGCCGCTTCGTCGGCGCCGAGGAAGCGCCGGTCCCACCGGGCCATCGAAAACGGCTCGTGGTAGGCGTGCCGGCCGACCATCACGCCATCGACATGGGCCAGATGTTCGGCGATGGATTCGTCGTCGCCGATGCCGCCATTGAGCACGATCGTGAGGCGCGGGAAGTCGGCCTTCAGCCGGTGCACGAACGCGTGGCGCAACGGCGGCACCTCGCGGTTCTGCTTCGGGCTCAGCCCCTTGAGCCAGGCGTTGCGCGCATGCACGATGAAGACTTGGCAACCGCCGCGCTCGGCCACGGTGCCGACGAAGTCGCGCACGAAGGCGTAGCTCTCTTCGCGGTCGATGCCGATGCGGTGCTTCACCGTCACCGGGATCGACACCGCTTCGCGCATCGCCGCCACGCCCTCGGCCACGAGCTGCGGCTCGGCCATCAGGCAGGCACCGAAGGCGCCGCGCTGCACGCGCTCGCTCGGGCAGCCGCAGTTGAGGTTGACCTCGTCGTAGCCCCAGCGCTCGGCGAGCCTGGCGCAATGCGCCAGGTCGGCCGGTTCGCTGCCGCCGAGCTGCAGCGCCAGCGGATGCTCTTCATCGCTGAAGTCGAGATGCCTGGCCACGTCGCCGTGCAGCAGCGCGCCCGTGGTCACCATCTCCGTGTACAGCCGCGTGCGCCGCGTCACCAGCCGGTGCAGCACGCGGCAATGGCGGTCGGTCCAGTCCATCATCGGCGCCACGGCGAGGCGCCAAGGGGAGCGCGGCGCGTCCGCTCGAGGGTCTTCCTTCACTTCCTTCGCTGGCCGGGTGGGGGGCGCCGCCCGGTGCGGCGCCTGGCGCGAGTATGCGCTGTGGGCACCGGCGCGATCAGTCCTTGATGTTGTACCGCTTGACCTTGCGCCACAGCGTCGACTTGTCGATGCCGAGGATCTCCGCGGTGAGCGTGCGGTCGCCGCGCGTCTTGCGCAGCGTCTTGCGGATGATGTAGGCCTCCATCTCCTCGAGGCTTTGCGGCGGCAGGTAGTCGATCGGGCGCGCCTCGCCCGCCCGCGGCTGCGCCAGGTGCGCAGGCAGCACATCGACGTCGAGGCGGTCTTCGGCGCACAAGATGATCATGCGCTGGACGAGGTTCTCCAGCTCGCGGACGTTGCCGGGCCAGTCGTAGCGCACCAGCGCGCCGAGCACGGCCGGCGTCATGCCGGTCACCGGCTTGCCCAGGCGGCGCGCGTGCCGCTCGAGGAAGTGCATGGCCAGCAGCGCGATGTCGTCGGGGCGCTCGCGCAGCGGCGGCAGGTCGATCTCCATCACCGACAGGCGGTAGTAGAGGTCGCGGCGGAACTCGCCCTTGTCGACGAGCGTGGGCAACGGCACGTTCGTGGCGGCGATGACGCGCACGTCGACGCATACCGCCTCGGTCGCGCCGGCGGGGTAGAACTGCCCGTCCTGGAGCACGCGCAGCAGCTTGGCCTGCAAGGCCATCGGGGCGTTGTTGATCTCGTCGAGGAACAGCGTGCCGCCGTCGGCAGCCTCGAACAGGCCGGCCTTGCTGCGGTCGGCGCCGGTGAATGCGCCGCGGCGGTACCCGAACAGCTCGCTCTCGATCAGCGTGTCGGGAATCGCGGCGCAGTTGATGGCCACGAAGGGCTTGTCGCGCCGCGATCCGAGCCGGTGGATGCGGCGCACGACCAGTTCCTTGCCGCTGCCGCTCTCTCCGGTGACGAGCACCCCCGACTCGTAGGCGGCCGCCGCCTCGACCAGCCGCTCCACCTGCTCCATGCCGCGCGAGCGCCCGACCAGCATGCTTTCGTCGTCGCCGGCGGCCGCCGGCTGGCGCAGGCGCGCCGATTCGGCCAGCGCGCCGTGGTATTCGAGTGCCGCCTGGGCGCGCGCCCGCAACTGCTCGGTATCGAAGGGCTTTTGCAGGTAGTCGAAGGCGCCGTCCTTCAGCGCCGCCACGGCCGAATCCACCGTGGCAAAGCCCGTCACCAGCAGCACCTGGCACAGCGGCTGGCAGCGGCGCGCGAAGCGAAGCAGGTCGAGCCCGTCGGCGCCCGGCATGCACAGGTCGGTGACCAGCAGCGCCGTCGGTTCCTCCTCCAGCAGGTCCATCGCCGCAACCGCGTTCTCGACCATCACGACCTCGGGGGCCCGCGGCAGGCCGCGCAGCACGATGCCGATGAGCTCGCGCATGTCACGGTCGTCCTCTGCGACGAGGGCGCGCGGCAGCGTGGGCGCCGCCGGGCCGCTGCGGGTGTCGCCCGGGCTCATGCGGCGGCCGCGGCGATGCGCTCGGGTTCCACGGCCGGCAACCGGATGACGAAGCGGGCTCCCGGTGCGTGGCCGGCGTCGTAGTCGATGCGTCCGCCGCGGCGCGTGACGAGGGCCTGGCTGATGAAGAGCCCGAGGCCCGATCCCTGGCCGACTTCCTTGGTCGAGAAGAACGGGTCGAACAGGCGCCGGCTCACCTCGGGCGGCACGCCCGGGCCGTTGTCGGCCACCGCGATGGCCACCAAGCCGCCTTCGCGCCAGGTCGCCACCTCGATGCGCGGTTGAGGCGTGCGCGCCAGGGCCTGGATGGCGTTGGAGATGATGTTGGTGAAGACGATGTCGACTTCGCCGCAGCCGCCTTCGGCGAGCGGATTCTCCGGCGCCAGGCGCAGATCGACCTCGATGCCGTAGCGGCGCAGCCGGCAGTGGATGAAGGCATCGATGAGCTCCTGCACCATGATGTTGACGGCGCAGGTCTCGCCGCTGCATTGGTCCTTGCGCGCGTAGGACAGCAGATCCTGCACCACGCGCGAGGCGCGCTGGCTCTGCGCCGCGATGACTTCGGCGTACCCGGCCACCTTCGGGCGGTCGCCGACCTCCTGCGTCAGCAGCTGGGCATAGCCGAGGATGTTGCCCAGCGGCGTGTTCAGCTCGTGCGCCACGCCGGCGGCGAGCTGGCCCATGGCGACGAACTTCTCGCGCATGGCCACCGTCTGCATGAGCTGGCGTCGCTCGGTGACGTCCTGCATGATCATCACGCCGCCCATGTCGTCCTGCTCGTCGGAGTAGAAGGCCAGGTTGACGTTGAAGGCGCGCACCTCGCCGCCGACGGTGAGCTCGAGCTCCTGGTCGTGCAGTTCGAGCTTGTAGAGGAACGCATCGCGCAGCACGTTGCGCCCGCGCTCGTCGAGCACCAGCAGCTCGAACAGGCCGCGCTCGACGATGCTGCCGCCGCCGGCACCGAACAGCGCCTCCGCGCGCCGGTTGGCGATGGCGATCGTCAGGTCGTCGGTGATGCCCAGCAGCGCGCCGGGTGTGCTTTGCAGGATGGCGTTGAGGCGGTTGCGCTCGTCGAGGAAGCGGGTCTGGCATTCCTCGACGGTGCGAAACATCATCGCCAGCGCGGCGACGGTGGTGTTGTGCTCGGGGATCAGGCGGCCCACCGAGGTCCAGCCCACGCCGCGCTCGGCAGTGGGCGTGAGCAGCCCCTCGCGCGCGTTGTGGATGCCCTGCTCGAGCTGGCGCAGCGCTGCCAGCTCGGCCGCTGTGCGTGCCAGCAGCCCGCACAGCGCCGCGACGAGCAGCGCGCCGAGCAGCCAGCCGGCGGCGCCTTCGTGCCAGCCCTGCCCGATCACGGCGTAGGCCGCAGCGCCCAGCGCTGCGGCCAGCGGCGGCAGCCAGGGCCCGGGAAGCACGCTGCGCGGGGTCGCCGGTCCGCCCGGCACGACCGGTAACTCCAGCCGCGCCGAAGGCTCGCTCGCACTGCCGCTCATGTCCCCCACCCGGTCCGTCGTGGGCCGTGCGTGCCGCCGGCCCGCACGGCACCGCGGACGGTGCTCGCGGGCCGGCGCGCCGCCGGCTCAGAAGATCAACTGCAAGCCCAGTGTAGCTTGGCGATAGTCGTTGAGCGCCGGCACCGCCGGGTGCGGGGTGTCGTAGCGGATGTCGGCGTATTCGAATGTCACCTTCAGGCGCTGGCCGTCGATGTAGTAGTTCGCGCCGATGCTGTTCCAGCGGTTGTCGTAGTACTCCGCGTTGCCGGTCTTCACCGCGTAGTCCAGCTTCTCGTGGCGGGCGAACAGCTGCAGGCGGCCCGGCCCCACCTTGCCCGGCAGCATGTAGCCGGCCTTGACGTAGTGGCCCTTCAGGTCGCTGTTGGCCGACAGCAGCGGATCGGGCGACTGCCCGAAGGCGCCGCCCGTGTCGTACTTCATCACCGCGGCCGATGCGGTGAACACGCCGGCGGCGGTGGGCAGCTCCATGAAGGCGTCGACCGTCCACGCCTTGTAGTCGCGCGGCTCGGCACGCGAGAGGTAGTTGGCGAAGGCCACCTTGGGTTGCGTGTCGTACGCGGCGCCGAAGGTCAGCACCTTGCGCGTGCCGAGGTAGGTGCCCTGGTAGCCGTAGTTGAACTCCGGGTCCCACAAGCTCACATGCACGCGCGTGGTGATGCGCTGCTTGTGGCTGGGCATCTCGGTGACCTCGCGCCCGTCGGCCACCATCAGGCGGTACTGGAACATCGCGTCCATCAGATTGCCCCACACGACGACGCCGGTGTCGCGCGTGCCGGCGAAGGGCGTGTACGACAGCACCTCGGCCCGGTCCAGCGTCAGCGGCTCCAGGCAGGCTTCCAGGTTCTCGCGCGTGAAGGTGTTCTTGACGCGGCCGACGATGAAGCGCAGCTCGTCGGTCCAGTCGAGCGAGACGTAGGCGTCGCGCCAGAAGATCGCGCGGTCGGTCTGGCCGCGCCGGCCGTCACCGCCTTCGAGCTGCGCGTAGAAGCTGACGGTGTCGTTGACCTGCCCGGTGAAGGCCAGCCGGTTGCGGCGCAGGTACATGTCCGACGTGGTGGTCGTCGTGCCGGCGAAGTCCTGCTCGCGGTTCTCCCACCACCCTTGCAGCGCGTAGGTGATGTTGAGCGAGCTGCCGGTGCCGAAGTCGATCGTCGGGCCGGCCGAGGCGGCCAGCGGCAGCCCCAGGGCGGCCCATGCGGCTGCGGCGGCGCAACGGCGCGCCAGGCGTGGCGAATGCTTCATCTCACTTCCCTCCCGCGGTGTAGGCGGCCTTGATCTTTTCCAGATCGGCGCGGTGGCAGCCGCTGCAGCTTCCGGCCGAGTCGTCGCGCGGCTTGGCGATCATCTTGGCGTGCGCGACGTCGTCCTTCAGAACGCGCGGGTTGCCCTTGTGGCAGCCGACGCAGGAGTTGTCGACCTTCGCGTGCTGCGCGTGCCAGCGGCCGTTGGCCGGGTCGGACTTCGGCGCGGCCGCACGCTTGCCGTTGTGGCACTTGAAGCAGCTCGATGCGCCCAGGCCGCAGGCGTTGGCCGGCGCCATCGGCAGCCAGTCGGCGGCGGCTGCGGGCCTGGCCAGCGCCGCCTCGTCGCCCCAGGCGGGCGCAGCGGCGACTTCGATCGGGCGGCGGTCGGCCCCGAAGGTCCACAGCAGCAGCCCCAGCGCCAACGCCGCGAACAACGACAAGCCGGCGCGCAGCCGGCGGCGCCAGTGGTTCGTTGGCGCACTGCAACGCGGGTTCGCGCTCTCGCCAGGCATCGGTCTCACGGTGTGGGTCTCCTCGGGGTGGGGGTGTTGGTGTGGGTGTTCGGCACGGCCTTGGCTTCGCGCTTGCCGGCCGGCGCCGAGGCAGGCCGGCCGGCCCGTTCGGCAAGCGCACGTTCGATGGCCTCGTCATCGATGTCCCCGGCGCAGGCGCAGGGCGCGCGGCGGGTCCGAAAGCGCAGGCGTGGCGGTGCCGATGCGGCTGATGCCGTCGATGGCGCTGAAGCGGCGGATGACGCGGCAGTCCCGGCGCCGTCGCCCGCAGCGGACTGGGCGCGCGTGCGCGCCGCCAGCAGCACCAGCGCGAGCGCGGCCAGCCAGGCGCGACGGGCCGGTGCGGCCGCGAGAGCCGGGGTGGGACGACGCAGGCTGTCCATGCGGTGCAGCTCAAAGCACGACACGTGCCACGGCGGTGCGCGGCGCCTGACCAGCGTGCCGCGCACGAGGGCAGGCGCGGGCACGGTTGCAGCGTGCGCGCGAAGCGGCGCCGCCTTTCAATTTGCAACGCGGCGGTCGCGGCGCAGGCGCAGGCGCAGCAGCTCGTACTCGGCCGCCCGCACGCGCGCCAGCGCTTCGCGCAGCGGGGCCACCGCGGCGGCAGGCCACTGCCGTTCGCGCTCGAGGCTGCGCGCGAAGGTTCGCTCGTAGTGCTCGCCGGGCTTGACGACGACGACGAGTTCCACGTCGCGCTCGGGCCCCTCGGGCAGCGCGGCCTCGAAGCGGCCGGCGGCGCCGGCGGGAATGCGCGTGTCCTCGATTTCGTGCTGCAGGTCCGTGTCCACCGTCCAGCCGATCACCCGCGTGCCCAACGGCGCTCGCGTGCCCGTGGCGTCGACGGCCGCGAAGCGCAATTCCACCTTCGGCACCATGTAGGTGGGGAAGTGGTGGCCGGCGCCGACGTTGCGCACGGTGGCCACGGCGTACCGCCGCCCCTGGCGATGCTCCACGTCGAGCACGACGTCGATCGCCTGGCGCGTCATCGCGGCATCGTGGATGCCTCGCCACAGGTGCCGGCGGCCCGGCATGTGGCAGCCCTGGCAGCCCTGGCGCGTCGCCTGCGGGCTGGCTTGCCACTGGCGGTAGGTGTCCTCGTGCAGCTTGCCCGCGGTGCGCGGGCCGCTGTCGGGGAACTGGTGGCAAGGGGCGCAGAAGCGGCTGTCGGAGAACGCCGGCACGGCCTCGAAGCCCGCGTGCGCGCTGGCGCCGGCCAGCGGCCGGTTCGGCCCCGGCAGCGGCCCGTAGCGCCGGTGGCCGCGCACGTGGCAGGCGGCGCACACGAGGCCCTGGTGCGCCAGGTCGGCCGGGACATGCGCCGGCGGCGGCGCTGCCGGGCGCGCCGGCCAGGCCATCTCCTGCGCCAGCAGTGCCTTCTGCTCGGCCAGCGGTGCGTGGCAGCGCAGGCAGCGGTTGGCGGCCGCCTGGTCCATCAGGTGCAGCTGCCAACCGAGGCCGGGGCCCATCGAACGGGCGTGCAGGCTGCCTTGCCAGTCGCGCCATTGCTCGGCGTGGCACTGGCCGCAGGCTTCGGGTGCGAGCGACGCTTCGAGGGCGCTGAAGCCCGCCGGGACCTCGCCTTGCGCCGGCAACGGGACGGCCCAATGGCGCTCGACGAAGTCCTCGGCCGCGGCGCTGTCGCGGTGCTCGGGCGAACACGCGGCGAGCAGCTTGAGCGCGCACAACGCACACAACAACACGTACAGCGCGCGCACGGCGCGCCGCGCGGCGGCCTCGTCGGGGAAGGCGCGCCGCTCAGCCGCCGCAGGGGTTGGTCGGCAGGCCGCCACCGCCGCCGTTGCCGGACGCGCTCTCGCCGGTCTTGTAGGTCTTGTCGGCGTTGACGATGGCATCGGTGTTGGCGGCGTACGGATTGGTCACGGTGCGCGTCGCAACGTCGGCCACGGACATGGCCGGGCGGAAGTATGAGCGCACGTCCGTCCGCCACGGCGAATCGGCCGGCAGGATCAGGCGGCCGGTGTTGTCGCTGATGTTGGACAGCGAGTTCCATTCGACCATCGCACCGTCGTAGAAGCGCGTCGGCTTGCCGAGGATCACGCTGCTGGCGATGCCGGTGATCATGGCGCGGAAGGTCGTCTCGCAGTAGACGTAGATGGTGTCGCCTTCCTGGTACGCGCCGCCCTCGCCCACCAGGGCCTGCGAGCCGTCGATGAAGCCGATGCCGGTGGCGTCGGGCGCGCCGGTGAGGTAGGCGGCCAGCACGGCCTTGGGCTTGTACGCGAAGCCCTTGGTCGAATCGAGCATGTGCGTGTATTGCAGTTGCAGCGCACCGAACGGGTGGCCCTGGCGTGAGCCGCCGTTCTGGAACGTCCAGCGGTAGTTGTCCGGATTGGTCGGCGTGCAGTAGGCCGCCGTGCAGGCCTGCGTGCCGGCGGTATCGGGGTCGGTGTCCTCGCCGCGCTCGACCAGCCTGCCGGCCGCGTACTGGCCGACGCTGCGCGCGTCCCACAAGAAGATGCCGTCGCCCTTGGCGAGGGCGTCGGCGGGCGGCAGCACAGCCAGCAGGTCGCGCACCGTGGCCTGGAGCTGCGTGTTGTCCACGAGGATGCTCTTGATCGAGAAGGTGCCGCTGTTGGGCGCAGTCGATGCGGTGGCCTGGAACTGCGCCGCCGTCATGCTGCCGGTCACCAGCCACTGGTTGCCGCCGTTGAGCAGCGCCAGGTGCTCCTTGCCGACGCCCCAGTAGCGCAGCGCGTACCAGATGCGCCCCTGCGCCATCGCGTTGGCCGTGCTGCCGGTGCCCGTCGCCGCGACGATCATGTCGCGCGTCGGGTCGATGTTGAACTTGCGCAGCAGCGCGTCCATCGTCGCGCCGTCGGGCACCATGCTCTGCGTTTCGATGACGCCGTTGTTGCGCGTCTGGATCCACTCGCTGCTGGGCGAGAGGTAGGTGAAGACGTTCGTGCCGTCGGGCTTGACGTACTCGGCGCCGGCCGGCCCGGCCGAGGCCTGCAGGATCACCAGCTTGCCGGTGATGCCCGCCGGCCGCTCGGCCGCCCAGTTGGACATCCAGCGCCGCAGCGTCGCGCCGCTGACGATGCCGTTGACGTTGTCGTCGTAGTTGTCGGCCGAGGCCTGGGCGATCTGCGCCGGGCTGTTCACCGACAGGCGGCGCGCCGTCGTGTTCGGGTCCTCGGTGCTGTCGCCGCCGCCGCAGCCTGGCAGCAGGCCGGCCAGCGCGAGGGAGATCGCCGCGAAGCTGATTGCCTTGGACCGGATCGTCATGTTGTCTCCTTGCGAAGGTCGTGGGGGCGTCGGCACCCGGCGCGCGCTGCCGCCCGCCGGGCGCAATGCATTCATGGGCCGGTGGGCATCGGCGCTTCGGGCGGCGCGCCCAGCAGCACCGGCAGCCATCCGTCGGCCAGTGCGTCGAGCAGGCCGTCGTAGGGCGGCGCGAGCGTCATCCGGCGCACCGCCGCGCCGTGGCCGCGCAGCGCGTGGTCGAGCGCCTCGGTGTCGTGCGGCACCGCGCCGTTTTCCAGCAACAGCAGGACTTTGCGGGCCTGGCTCATAGCATGTAGACGGCGTCGCTGTCGACGATGGCGCGCGCGACCTCGCTCCAGCTCGCCGGTCCGGTTGGCAGCGCACGCGGCGTCACTTCGGCGAAGGCGAGCGCCTCGAGCTGGACCTGCGCCTCTTCGGTATCGGGAACCGGCCCGAGCGTGACCACGCTCAGGCTGGCGTCGGCCAGCGTCAGGCCGGCCGCCACGCGCAGCGCTTCCACCGGGTTGTGGCGGGCCACGACGAGCACCCGTTTGACCATCGCGCGCCTTACAGGACCAGCAGCGCCTGCGCTGCTTGCGCGAGCTTGGCGCCCTGGAACTGGCTGCCCAGCACCACCACGCCGGCGAGAGCCGCCAGGTCGCAGCCGGGCAGCAGGGAGTCGATGCTGTGCCGGCACGCCGCCACCGCCAGCGGCCGCGCGCGCGCCTGGGCCATGAATTCGCCGTCTTGCAGCAGGCGCACGCCCGAATCGGTGAGGAAGCAGCGCGCGTCCCAGCCGCGCGCGGCAGCGCCGGCCAGCACGCCGGCGGCGGCGGCGGCGTGGCGGGCGTCGGTGACGACGAGGCCGAAGACCATGGCGTGCTCAGCCCTTGCGGATCGTCCACGCGAAGCGGCCCGCGCCTTCCTCGCGCTCGACGATGTCGTTGCCGTCGGACTCGCACATCGCCTGGATCGATTCGCCCGAAGACGGGTTGTCGAACAGCAGCAGCAACGTGTCGCCGCTGGCGAGCTTGTGCAGCGCCTTCTTCGTGTACAGCTGCGGATGCGGGCAGGCATAGCCGCACACGTCGAGCTTCCACCGGCCTTCGCCGACCTGGTTGAACGTCACCGCCATCGTTGGCTCCTGCTGCTGCTGCTGTCGGCCCAGGGTCACGACAAGGAAAGCTCGTCGCCGCGGCGGGCCGCCTGCCAGTCGACCCACCACGCGAACACCTTGACGCCGGCGAAGGCGCCCAGCGCCATGCCGAGCAGGAAGATCCAGCCGCTCGGGTCGCCATTGGTCACGGTGGCGAAGAACGCGCCGATGTTGCAGCCCATCGCGATGCGTGCGCCCAGGCCCATCAGCGCCCCGCCGACGATCGCGAAGACAGCTGCCTCGGCCGTGGGCAGCTTCCACTTGAACTCGCGCCGCGCCAGCGCCATCACCGCGGCACCGAGGATGATCCCGATCGACATGTACCCCGGCGCGTTCAGCCACGGCGGGGGCAGGCCGTTGTCGAGGCCGAAGAAGATGTTGTCGCGCAGCGGCAGGCCCAGGCGCTCGAGCACCCAGCCGCCCCATTGCGCTTCCTGCGTGGTGATGTACCAGTAGCCGGGGTCGAAGACGGTGTCCTGGATCGACAGTCCGTCGCGCCGGTTCATCGCCGCCAGCAACTCGCCGAAGTTGGCGATGCCGTAGTGATCGCGCAGCGCACCGGTGACCCACATCTGCGCGCCCGCCAGGATGCCCAGGCCCGCGCCGGCCAGCGCCGTGTTGCGCGACGAGGTGGCCATGGCCCACAGGCCGCGCAGGTGGTCGCGCCAGCCGGGCCGGGCGATCTTGGCGCGGCGCAGATGCCCCGGCCGGTAGTACACGGCGTACAGCAGCACCAGCATCGCGCCCACCGGCAGCAACGCCACGAGCACGGTGTTGGCCAGCGCGCCCAGCCAGGGCGAGTGCGACAGGCCGAGCCACTGCGCCGCCGTGCCGCCGTTGAGATCCCACACGTAGCCGGCGGTGAAGAGGTCGAACCAGCCCTGGTTGACGGCGAGTTCGGCCGGCATGTCCTTGGCCGACGCCCTGGCCGACCAGGCCGCAGGCGCCAGCGCATCGAAAGCGCCGGAGGAGCCGACCACGAGCGCCTGCGCGAACGAGATCGACACGATCACCAGCACCGAGCCGAGGTTGCCCTCGCCGGCCTTGTACAGCGAGCCGCTGGCGCAGCCGCCGGTGAAGACGATGCCGAAGCCGAAGATCGTGGCGCCGACGAGGATGTGCCAGCCGAGCGGGTTGGGGTGGAAGGCGCTGAAGCCGCTCAGGCTGACGCCGGCGGCGACCAGCGCGTACAGGGCCACGGCGATCATCATGCCCACCGCCATGCGCGGCACGCGCACCGCGAACAGGTCGCGCACCGCCGCGGCCATGCAGAAGCGGCCGTACTGCAGCAGCAGCCCGTAGGCCAGCCCGAACCAGGCGTAGACGAGCACGTAGGTGAAGCGGCTGTCCAGCATCCAGGCCCAGGCCGACACCGCCAGCACCACGCCGAGCACGCCCAGCGCGGCCCACTGGCCACGGTGCAGCCCGCCGGCCGGCACCGGCTGCGCGCCTTCCATCCGGACCCGTCCTGCCGCGGCCACGGCTCAGCAACCCTTGCGCAGGTAGACGCGCCAGCCCTGCGCGTCGCGCACCGTGGCCAGATGCGTGCAGGCCAGCGTGAGGGCCAGCGCCGGAAAGCTCTCCACGGCCGGCGCGCTGTCGCAGCGCACCTCGACCACGTCACCGTCGGACACTCTGTTCAACACCTTCATCGTCAACAACTGCGGCCTCGGACACATCGCGCCCAGGCAGTCGACCGACTGCGCGATGGGCATGAGTCCGTTCCCGGGCACTTCGACCACCGCTGTGGCGGCGGGCTTGGGTTGCAGCGGGGCTCGCCCGCTCAGGCGCGCCCACCAGTTCCGTCCGGTCATGACTCACGCCCTGGACATGTGCGTTCGAAAAGCAGCTTGCATGCCAATGGCTCCTCCTGGGGCGGGCCGCCCGCCGCGGGGTGGATATTGCAACCGGCCGATTCGCCGGGCCGCAGCCGTCGCGTTCTGCAATCGCCCGCCCGCCCCGAGGCGCAGGTGCGCATCGGGCCGCGGGTTTGTCCGGGGTCAGCCGGACCCGGTGGCCCGCCGCGCGTTGAGGGCGATGCCTTCGGCAAAGCGCGGCAGCAGCTCCAGCGGCAGGTCGTGCCCCATGCCGGCGACGAAGTCGGCCTCGGCGCCCGGCACGCGGGCGGCGAGGTCGTGCCCCGCCGCCACCGGCACCAGCGGATCGGCCTCGCCGTGGATGATGCGCGTGGGCACGCGGATGCCTTGCACCAGCGCGCTGCGGTCGCCATCGGCGGCGATGGCGACCAGCTGGCGCATCGTGCCCGCCGGCCGCCAGGCGCGCCGCACCGAGGCCAGCAGCCGTTCGCGCAGGCGCTCCGGGGCGGGCGGGAACACCGGGCTGCCGATGACGCCGACGATGCGCTCAAGGTGGGCCACGATGTCGGCTTCGCTTTGCGAGCGCGGCCGCGACAGCAGCGCCTGGCGCACCGGCAGCCGCGCCTGCGGCAGCGAACGTGCGCCGGTGCTGGTCATCATCAGCGTCAGGCTCCTGACACGAGCGGGGTGCCGCGCCGCCAGGTGCTGCGCCACCATCCCGCCCATCGAGGCACCGCAGACATGGACCGAAGCGAGCCCGAGCGCGTCCAGCACGCCCAGCGTATCGGCGGCCATGTCGGCCAGCGCGTACGGCGCGCGCACCGGCAGGTGCAGCGCGTGCCTGAGCGCCGCCCAGCCGACGCTGGGCACGCCCAGGTGGTCCAGCGCCGTGGACAGGCCGGCGTCGCGGTTGTCGATGCGCAGCACCCGAAAGCCGCGCGCCGCGAGCGCGGCCACCAGCTCGTCGGGCCAGGCGATGAGCTGCATGCCCAGGCCCATGATGAGCAACAGCGGCTCACCGCCGGCAGGCCCCTGATCGTCGAGCTCGATCTCGATGCCGTTGGTCGGTACGCGCATCGTCGCCGGCCGCCGCGGCTTCAGAACGACATCGCCGCCGGCATCGGCGCGTGCCCGGTCACCTTGTAGAACCAGCGGCGCGCGCCGCGCAGGTCGAAGCGCTTCCAGTTCGCCGGATCCTGGTTCAGGCGGTCGGCCACGGCGTAAAGCGCCAGCGGGTTCATGCCCATGCCGATGTGGCTGGCGTGCACCTCGATGTTCTCGGCCAGCGGATGCTCGGGGTTGAGGCTGCACTGCCAGGCGACGACGCCGTCGGTGCGGCTGTAGATCGAGGTGGTGGGGCAAGGCGGCGGCACCTTGATCTGCTCCAGCAGCTCCTCGTCGTGCACCGACTGGCCGCTCACCATCTCGTACAGCCGCCAGGCGTTGGTGGCGCGCGGGTGGCCGGCGAACGGTGTCCCCAGCGTGATGACACAGCGTGCGTGCTCGGGCTGCTCCTTGGCCAGCTCGCGCGCATAGACGCCGCCCAGGCTCCAGCCGACCAGGCTCACGCGCTCGCGGTGGCGCGCCGCCACCTGCGCCAGCTGCGCGCGGCAGCCTTCGAGCACGCCGCCGCGCGGGCCGAAGTTGAAGCCCTGCTTCCAGGCGTAGGCGCTGTAGCCGCGCTCGCGCAGGAAGTTGCGCAGCGCCGCGGTGCTGAAGTCCGACGCGCCCAGGCCGGGGTAGACGATGACCGGATGGCCGTCGCCGCCGGGCAGGCGCGACAGCCACGGCGCCGCCGCCAGCAGCGCCGCGTACTCCCACGGCGCGCGCGCCTCCATCAACATCAACAGCGGATGCGGCGGACGCAGCGCCTCATCGGCCGGCGCGGACGCCGGCGGCGACGACGGGGCTTCGGCGCGCCCGGCGGCAGCGCGGCGAAACGGGCGTGCAGGGTGCGACTTCTTCGTCGATCTCATGCAATCATTTTCGAGTGCGCGGCAGGCGTCGCGCTGGGGAGGTCGCCCCAGGTTTGCGGGTGGCCGCCGGCGGCATAGCGGCACCCGGCATTCCCGCGGGTTTGGCCGCGGCCATTGCGGCCTTTGCGGCCTTTGCGGCCTTTGCGGCCTTTGCGGCCGTCGTGCCGGCGGCCTTGGCCGCACCGCCCGTCTTGGCCGGGCGCCCCGTCCTGGCGGCTGCCTTGACAGGACCTTTGCCTTCGGCGGAGCGCTTGCCGGCGGGCCTCGTGGCCGCGGCCTTGGCGCGAGCCTTGCCGCGACCCTTGCCGCGACCCATGCGCGCCGCGGGCGCGCCGATCACCGCCTGCTGCATCGCCTGGGTCGCACTGCGCGCCGCGCCGGCCGCACCGGCCACCAGCGAGCTGGCCGCGCCGACGATGCCGCGGCTGGCCGAACGCGCGGCGCCGCCCACCGCTTCGCCCACCGCGCCCGCGCTGATGCTCTTGGCCATGCCCGAGGTGACGCCTCTGGTCATGCGCCGGGCCATGCTCTTGGCCATGCCGCTCGCGAGCTCCTGCGCGACGCCGCCGGCCACCTCCCGCCCGGCGCGGCCGAGCGCTCCGTCGACGGCTGCGCGCACCCGCTTCGTCGTGCGCCCGACGAGGCCGACATCGGCATCGGCAGCGGCCGCGGCGCGGTCGGCTTCCTCGGCGCCCACGAGCACGCGCAGGTCGTCCATCGCCACGCGCAGCGCCTCGGCCAGCGCGGCCAGGTCGGGCGCGGCTTGCGCGTCGGCCATCAGGCCGAAGTCGAGCGACTGGTCGTAGCTCTGCACGGTGATGTTCAGCGCCACGCCGTGCACGACGATCGAGGTGGGGTAGTTGGTCAGCATGCGCGCGCCGGCCAGGTACAGCGGCACCGGCGGCCCGGGCACGTTGCTGATGACGACGTTGGCCACCTGCGGCAACCGGTCGGCGACGCGCGCCTTGCCGTACAACGCCGTGGCCGCCTCGAGCAACCACGGCACGCCCAGCGACGGGAAATCGGTGGGCAGGATGCTCTTGAGCGGTCCCATCGCCGACTTCATGGCTGCGCTGGCGGCCTTCACGTGCGCCAGGCGCCGGCGCGGGTCGGCGATGTTGGTGCCCAGGTTGACGAGGCTCATCGAAGCCTGGTTGTCCGAGGTGGTGTCACCCTTGTCGCGCAGCGAGATCGGCACCGCCGCGATGAGGCTCTTGCGCGGCAGCAACTGCCGCTTGGCGAGGTAGCGCCTGAGCGCCGAGCTCACCAGCCACAGCACGATGTCGTTGATCGTCGCCTCGCCGATGCGACCGAGCGCTTTCACCTCCGCCAGCGGCAGCGTCACGGCGGCGAAGCGGCGCCCTTCGGTGACCGAGGCGTTGAACGGCGTGCGTGGCGCCAGTGCCACGTTGCTGACCACATCGCCCTTGCCCCGGCCCACCGCGGCGCCCAGCAGCACCGCGCCGCGGCTGGCTGCCTGCCCGGCAGCGCTGCCGAGCGTGCCCACGGTTCCGGGAAGCTCGCGGATGATCTGTGCCACCTTCTGCGCCTGGCTGCCGAGCACGCCGCGCAGCATCTCGGTCATGCCGATCTCGAAGGTGCGCTCCCGCTTGCCCGGGCGCTCTTCGATCGGCCGCGGCACCGGCGTCGTGTCGAGGATCGCGTTGGCCAGTGCCACCGCCGCCTGGCCGTCGACGGCGGCATGGTGCAGCTGCGAATACATGGCGACGCGCCGGCGGCCATTGAGCGCCGGGGCCAGGCCTTCGAAGACATGGAACTTCCACAGCGGCCGGTGGCGGTCCAGCAGCAGCGGGTGGAGCCGGCCGACCTCGGCCTGCAGCTCGGCCAGTCCATCGCCGTGCCGCGCCGAAGCGGGCAGGCGCACTTCGACGATGTGCTGGCGCAGATCGGGCTCGGCGTCCACCCAGGCCGGGTTGGCCATGTTCAGCGGCATCCACCACAACCGCCGGCGCAGCACCGGCGTCACCGGCAGCCGAAGCGAGATGTGCCTGCGCAGCGCCGTGACGAAGCGGCCCTTGAAGCCGGCCGGCAGCTCGAACACGTGCAACGCACCGACGTGCATCGGCATCTGCGGCGTCTCCAGGTACAGGAAGGTTGCGTCCAGGCCCGACAGCTGCTTCATCGCCTTGGTCTCCTCCTCGGGTTCTCCGTTGTCTGCGCTTGGCCGGTCGCCCGCTCCTGGCGGCGTTCAGCGGCCGCTTCAGGCGCTGGCCATCGGGCCGCCGCGCCGGCGCAGCAGCGTGGGCAGCTCGTTGCCGGCCAGCGCCGCCAGCACCAGCGCGCCGCCGGCCAGGACGCTGGGGGCAGGCGCCTCGCCGGCCCCGAGCCAGGCCCAGGCGACGCCGAACAGCACCTCCAGCAGCGACAGCAGCGACGCCTCGGGCGCGCTGAGCGAGCGTGCCGCCACCACCGCCAACAGGCACGGCACGGCGAGTTGCACCACGCCCAGGAGCGCCAGCCAGCCCAGGTCGCTGACCGAGGCGTCCAGGGGCCATGCCAGCGGCAGCGTCAGCAGCGCCGACAGCACAGCGCCCAGCAGCACGGCCACCAGCATGTCCATCGAGGCGTCGGTCGAAGGGTCCGTCGAGGCATCGGCGGCGGCGTGCGCCGCGCTTCGCCGCTGGTGCTGCAACAGCGTCCAGTTCGTCGCCGCGGCCAGCGGCACCGCCAGCGCCACGGCGGTGCCGAGCAGGTGCCGCGCGTCGCCGGTGCTGGACTGCGTGCCGTACATCCAGGCGATGCCCAGCCCGGCGCCGGCGATGGCCAGCCACGTGCGCAGCGCCAGCCGGTGGCCGAGCAGCGCCCGCGCCAGCAGTGCGGTGAACAGAGGCGCCAGCGCCATCGTCACCAGCACGTTGGCCACGCTCGTGAGCGTGAGGGCGACCATGAAGGCGGTGTACATCACGCACCAGCACAGCGCCGACAGCCACAGCACCCGCGCCTTCCCCGCTCCGGCACGCGCCAGTGCGCGCGAAAGGGTGCGCGGGCCGCGCCACGCGCCCAGCAGCAAGGCCAGCGCGACGGCGTTGAAGCCACTGCGCCAGAACGTCACCTCGAAGCTGCCGGCGCCGCCGCCGAGCTGGCGCGTGACGACGCCGGCGATGCTCCACATCAGCGTGGCGGCAACCATGGCGAGCACGGCTTGGCGGTGCGAGAGCGACAACATCATCGGGGCGAACGGCGGCGGTGCAGAAGGGCGAAGGTGCAGCGCGGCGGCAGTAGCAGCTGCGGCAGCCCGGACTGTAGCGGCGCCACCGCACGCGGCCCGGTGCGGGTGCCACCGAGGGCGGGGCGTGCAACAAGTCGCTACCATTGCGCCCCATTCGCGCTCGCGTGTCCGAAGCGCAGGTCCGGACATGAACAACGAAGGTGCTGTGTCAGCGAGGAGACGAGCGGTTCGCCGCGCCGGGGCATGGCTGCTGCTCGCCGGTGCGGCGCTGGGCGGGCCGGTGTGTGCGCAGGCGCAGGACTGGTTGATCACCGTCCTCGAGGGCGACGCGGTGGTCGTCGACGGCCTGCGCCGCGTCACCGCGGCAGCGGGGCTGCGGCTGGAAGCCGGTGCGATCGTCGAGACGAGCGCCAAGACCGGCATCGTGCGCCTGGAAGGCAGCGACCAGAGCACCTACGACCTCGGCCCCGACACGCGCGTGATGCTGGCGCCGCCGGGCTTCGCGCCGCGCGGCGAGCGCACGCCGCAGGTCTACCTGCTGCAAGGCTGGTTGAAGGGGACGGCGCGCGGCCCGCGCGAAGCCGCCGGCATCCTGACGCCGGCCATCGAGGTGCTTCCGTTCAAGGGCTCCGTGGTCGTGCAGCAGCTCAAGCGCGAGCACCAGGCGTTCGTCGAGAGCGGCCGCATCGACCTCATCGAAAGGCGTCTGGGCAGCGGCTCGATCGCCGTCAACGCCGGCGAGTTCTTCGGCGGCGAAGGCGCACGCCGCGGCAGCGTGGCGGCGCGGCCCGCACCGGCGTGGGCGCTGTCGGTGCCGCGCGCCTTCCGCGACCCCATTCCGCTGCGCGCCGGCGCCTTCCGCGACCGCCGCGTCGAGGGCACCGCTCTGCCGGGCCCCACCTACGCGCAGCTGGCCGATTGGCTGACCGCGGAGATGACCTTGCGCGCGGCGCTGCCGGCGCGCTTCGCACCGCTGGCACGCGATGGCGCTTTCCGCGCCGAAGTCGTGTCCCACCTGGCCGCGCACCCGGAGTGGGGGCCGATCGTCCACCCGCCCGAGCGCGCGCGCCGCCCGTCCCCCGGAGGAAGCCGATGAAACTGCTGGTCAAGTTCAACCTGCTGTTCCTCGCCGTGATGCTGCTCGGGCTGGGCGTCAGCAGCGTCATCACCCGCAACCTGCTGCAAGACAACGCCAAGGACGAGGTGCTCAACAACGCCCGCCTGCTGATGGAGAAGGCGCTGGCGGTGCGCGCCTACACCGCCGGGCAGATCACCAAGCTCCTGCAGACGCAGCTCAAGTACGAGTTCCTGCCGCAGTCGGTGCCCAGCTACTCGGCCACCGAGGTGCTCGGCTCGCTGCGCAGCAAGTACCCCGACTTCGCCTACAAGGAAGCGACGCTCAACCCCACCAACCCGCGCGACCGCGCGGTCGGCTGGGAGGTGGACGTGGTGAACCAGTTCCGCGGCGACGTGGCGCTGCCCGAGAGCTACGGCGTGCGCGACACCCCCAACGGCCAGAGCCTGTGGATCGCCCGGCCGCTGCGCATCGTCAACCCGGCCTGCCTGGAATGCCACAGCAGCGTCGAGGCGGCGCCGCGCACGCTGATCGACAAGTACGGTCCGGCCAACGGCTTCGGCTGGCAGCTCAACGAAGTCATCGGCGCGCAGGTGGTCTCGGTGCCGATGTCGGTGCCGATGAAGCGCGCCGAGCGTTCGTTCCAGGTCTTCATGGGGGCGCAGATCGCCGTCTTCGTGGCGCTGGGCATCGTGCTGAACCTGATGATCTGGCTCTTGATCGTGCGCCCGGTGCTCAAGCTCGCGGCGCTGGCCGACCGCGTCAGCCAGGGCGACCTGGAGGCGCCGGAGTTCGCCTCCGGCAAGGACGAGATCGGCATCCTCGCGGCGTCGTTCTCGCGCATGCGCGCCAGTGTCGTGCAGGCGATGAAGATGCTCGAGAGCTGACCGCGCCCCGTGCGGGACCTCCTGCGATGACCACCGCCGCGCCGCCTCATCCCCCCGCTTGCGGTGGACATCGCGGTGCCGCGCTGGCCGGCGCGCATCCACCCTGCGACACTGGGCGTAGCACCCGGCACCGACGCCCATGAGCACCCCGCAGCAACTCGGCAAGTACCGCATCCTCTCGGTGCTCGGCGAGGGCGCGATGGGTGTCGTCTACAAGGGATTCGATCCCGGCATCCAGCGCACGGTGGCGCTGAAGACCATCCGCCGCGACCTCGCGCTCTCGGACGGCAGCGGCGCCTCGGCGCAGCAGCGCTTCCGCGTCGAGGCGCAGGCCGCCGGTCGCCTTTCGCACCCGGGCATCGTCGCCGTGTACGACTTCGGCGAGGAAGGCGATCTCAGCTACATCGCGATGGAGTTCATCGAGGGCAGTTCGCTCTCGCGCTACAACGCCAAGGGCAAGGTGTTCCCCGACGATGACGTCGCGAGCATCGCCGCCCAGCTGCTCGACGCGCTCGACCACTCGCACTCGCACGGCGTGTGGCACCGCGACATCAAGCCGGCCAACGTGCTGATCACGCACGAAGGCAAGGTCAAGGTGGCCGACTTCGGCGTCGCCCGCATCGAGCACAACGACCTCACGGTGGCCGGCAGCGTCATCGGCACCCCGGGCTACATGGCGCCCGAGCAGTTCCTCGGCGAGCCGATCGATTCGCGCGTCGACATCTACGCCACCGGCGTGCTGCTGTACCAGTTGCTGGTCGGCCGGCCGCCTTTCAGCGGCAACACCGAGTCGCTGCTGTACCGCGTGGTGCACGAGCCGCCGGTGCTGCCGACGCTGACGCCGGGTTACGCGCGCCACCTCAATCTCGACGAGGTGGTGGGCAAGGCGCTCGCGAAGGATCGCCGCAACCGCTTCGCCAGCCCGGCGGCGTTCAAGCAGGAGCTGCTGCTGGCCTTCGGGCGGCCGGTGGCGCCGAAGGTCTCGCAGGCATCGCTCTTCTCGCCCGCCGACGTGCCCACCGAGGTGGTGCCGATGTCGCCCTCGAAGACGTCGAGCGCGCTGCCGCCGGCGCACTGGGACCCGGCCTTGCTGCAGCAGGTGGAGGCCAAGCTCGCCAAGCACGTGGGCCCGATGGCTGCGGTGCTGGTGCGCCGCAGCGCCCGCGCTTGCCACGACCTGCCCACGCTGTACGAGCACCTGGCCGAGCAGCTCACCAACGCGCAGGCGCGCGCCGCCTTCCTCACCGACGCGCGGGCGATGAAGACCAACCCCTCGGGCGGCATGGGACCGGGCGGCACGGTGTCGGCCTTCGGTGGCCTCACCGGCACGAGCCTGGGCATCATCTCCGACTCGCTGATCGCCGCCTGCGCGAAGATCCTCACCGCGCACCTGGGGCCGATCGCCCCGGTGGTGGCGCGCCGTTCGGCGGCCAAGGCGCCCAGCCGCTCCGTCTACTTCGACGCGCTCGAAGGCGCCATCGCCGATCCGGCCAAGCGCAAGGCGGTGCGGGCGCAGCTCGACAAGCTGCCCTGAGGCACGCCCAACGGTGCGCCGGCGTTCAGCCCGGCGTGGCCTCGCGACTGGCGCGCTTGCGCTCGTGCTCCTTCAGGAAGCGCTTGCGCAGGCGGATGCTCTTGGGGGTGATCTCGACTAGCTCGTCGTCGTCGATGAACTCGACCGCGTACTCCAGCGTCAGCTCGATCGGCGGCGTGATCTTGATCGCGTCTTCCTTGCCGCTGACGCGGAAGTTGGTGAGCTGCTTGGTGCGCACCGCGTTGACGACGAGGTCGTTGTCGCGGCTGTGGATGCCGACGATCATGCCCTCGTAGACCGGATCGCCGGGCTTGACGAACATGCGGCCGCGGTCGTCGAGCTTGCCGAGCGCGTAGGTGACGATCTCGCCGTCGTCCATGCTGATCAGCACGCCGTTCTTGCGCCCTTCGATCTCTCCCTTGTAGGCCTCGTAGCCGTCGAAGATGTTGCTGATGAGGCCGGTGCCGCGCGTGAGATTCATGAACTCGTTGGAGAAGCCGATCAGCCCGCGCGCCGGAATGCGGTACTCCAGCCGCACGCGGCCGCGGCCGTCGGTCTCCATGTTGACGAGCTCGCCCTTGCGCTCGCCCAGGGCCTGCATCACGCCGCCCTGGTGCTGGTCTTCGACGTCGACGGTCACCAGCTCGATCGGCTCGTGCCGCTCCTTGCCGGCCGGACCGTCGACCTCGTGGAAGACCACGCGCGGCTTGCTCACCGCCAGTTCGTAGCCCTCGCGGCGCATGTTCTCCAGGAGGATCGTCAGGTGCAGCTCGCCGCGACCGCTGACTTCGAAGACGCCGTCCTCGCCTGACTCCTTGACGCGCAGCGCGACGTTGCTCTGCAGCTCCTTCTGCAGCCGGTCCCAGATCTGCCGGCTCGTCACGAACTTGCCTTCGCGGCCCGCCAGCGGGCTCGTGTTGACGCAGAAGTTCATCGTCAGCGTCGGCTCGTCGACCTTCAGCATCGGCAGCGGCTGCGGTGCCAGCGGGTCGGTGATCGTGACGCCGATGCCGATGTCCTCGATGCCGTTGACGAGCACGATGTCGCCCGGCCCGGCCGCGTCGGCGACGACGCGCTCCAGGCCGTCGAACTTCAGCACCTGGTTGATGCGGCCGCGCCAGCTGCGGCCTCCTTCGGACTCGGGCCCGTCCATCACCAGCACCTCCATCGCCGGGCGCAGCGTGCCGCTGTTGATGCGGCCCACACCGATGCGGCCGACGTAGGTGGAGTAGTCCAGCGAGGAGATCTGCAGCTGCAGCGGCGCCTCGGGGTCGCCTTCGTGGGCCGGCACGTGTGCGAGGATCGTCTCGAACAGGGGCGCCATGTCGCTGCCCCAGGCCTCGCCCGGCGCGCCTTCCTTCAGCGCGGCCCAGCCGTTCAGGCCCGACGCGTAGACGACGGGGAAGTCGAGCTGGGCCTCGCTGGCGCCGAGCTTGTCGAAGAGCTCGAAGGCGGCGTTGATCACGTAGTCGCAGCGCGAGCCGGGCTTGTCGACCTTGTTGACGACGACGATCGGCTTCAGCCCCAGCGCCAGCGCCTTCTTGGTGACGAAGCGCGTCTGCGGCATCGGCCCTTCCTGCGCGTCGATCAGCAGCACCACGCCGTCGACCATCGACAGCGCCCGCTCGACCTCGCCGCCGAAGTCGGCGTGGCCGGGGGTGTCGACGATGTTGATGTGCGTGCCCTGCCACTTCACCGCGCAGTTCTTGGCCAGGATCGTGATGCCGCGCTCGCGCTCGATGTCGTTGCTGTCCATCACGCGCTCGGCCACCTGCTGGTTGTCGCGGAAGGTGCCGCTCTGGCGAAGGAGCTGGTCGACCAGCGTCGTCTTGCCGTGGTCGACGTGGGCGATGATGGCGATGTTGCGGATCGGTGGGATCATGGGTTCGTGCCGGGCGCGCTCGCTTGCGCGGCGGCAACCTCCAGAGGGCTGAGCAGGCGGTCGGCGATCAGCTCGCCGGCAGTGACATGGGCGGTGCCGAGAAAGGCGCGCGGGCCGGTGCCGTAGACGCGCACCGCCGCGGCGTCGGCCTGGGCCACACGGCGGCGCAGCCCGGTCAGGAAGCGGCCGGCCTCGTCGCCGGGCAACTGCACCGCGGGCCAGTGCGCGAGCAGGCAGTCGGCCGGGCGCAGCAGCGCGGCGCGTTGCTCTTCGGCAAGCGCGGCCAGGGTCTCGATGGTGACGGCGTCGTCCACCCGCAGCGGCCCGCTGCCGGTGCGGCGCAGCGCGGCCAGCGTGGCGCCGCAGCCCAGCGCCGCGCCGATGTCCTCGGCCAGCGTGCGCACGTAGGTGCCCTTGGAGCAGGCGACGTCGAGCACCAGCAGCGGCGGCTCGAAGCGGACCGCGGCGATCTCGTGGATCGACACCACGCGCGGTTCGCGAGCCACCTCGACACCGGCGCGCGCGTACTCGTACAAGGCCTTGCCTTGGTGCTTGAGCGCGCTGTGCATCGGCGGCAACTGCTCGATGCGGCCGCGAAAGCGCTGCAGCGCCGCTTCGACAGCCGCGAGGTCGACCTTCACCTCGCGCCGCTCGATGACCTCGCCTTCGCCGTCGCCGGTGCTGGTGCGCTCGCCCAGGCGCAGCGTGGCGCGGTAGCGCTTGTCGGCCTCCAGGTTGACCTGCGCGAACTTGGTCGCGGCGCCGAAGCACAGCGGCAAGAGACCGGTGGCCAGCGGGTCGAGCGTTCCGGTATGGCCGCCCTTCTCGGCGCGCAGCAGGCCCTTGGCCTTTTGCAGCGCGTCGTTGCTGGTCCAGCCGAGCGGCTTGTCCACCAGCAGCACGCCGTGCAAGGCGCGGCGCGGCGAACGCGGGGGGCGCGAGACGGGTGGAGGGGGCAAGAGAGAGGGCAAGACGGGGGCCAAGAGGGCCGGCTCCTTCATTCGTCCTTCGCCCGCGTGGCGTTGGCCTTGGCGATCAGCGCCGAGAGGTCAGCCGCGCGCTCGGTGGTGCGGTCGAACTGGAAGTGCAGCGTCGGCACGGTGTGGATCGCCAGCCGCTTGAACAGGCCATTGCGCAGGAAGCCGGCGGCCTCGTTCAGGGCCTGCTCGGTCTCCTGCGGCTCGCCCATCAGCACCGAGAAGAAGACCTTGGCGTGCGCATAGTCGGGCGACACCTCGACGGCGTTGATCGTCACCAGGCCGACGCGCGGGTCCTTCAGCTCGCGCAGCAGCTCGGACACGTCGCGCTGGATCTGGTCGGCGACGCGGTGGCTGCGGTTGGCGGCGGGTTTCTTGTGGCGCATGGCAGGCCCCATCAAACACGAAGGCCCCGTCGTTTGACGGGGCCTCACGTGGATCGTGCGAGGAACCGTCAGAGGGTTCTGGCGACTTCCTTGACTTCGAAGAACTCGAGCTGGTCGCCTTCCTTGATGTCGTTGAAGTTCTTGAGCTTGATGCCGCACTCGAAGCCTTCCTTGACTTCGCGCACGTCGTCCTTGAAGCGCTTGAGCGAGTCGAGCTCGCCGGTGTAGACGACGACGTTGTCGCGCAGCAGGCGGAAGCGGGCGTTGCGGTGCACGAGGCCGGCGGTGACCATGCAGCCGGCCACCGTGCCGATCTTGCTGGCGACGAAGACGCTGCGGATCTCGGCCGTGCCGATGACCTCTTCGCGCTGCTCGGGCGCCAGCATGCCGCCCATCGCCGCCTTGATCTCGTCGACGGCGTCGTAGATGATGTTGTAGTACTTGAGGTCGACGCCGTTGCCCTCGGCCAGCTTGCGCGCGCCGGCGTCGGCGCGCACGTTGAAGCCGATGATCACGGCCTTGCTGGCGATGGCCAGGTTGACGTCGCTCTCGCTGATGCCGCCCACGGCGGCGTGCACGATCTGCACCTTGACCTCGGGCGTGCTGAGCTTGAGCAGGCTCTGCGCCAGTGCTTCCTGCGAGCCCTGCACGTCGGCCTTGATGATGAGCGACAGCGTCTGCGCGCCCTCGCCCATCTGCTCGAACATGTTCTCCAGCTTGGCCGCCTGCTGGCGCGCCAGCTTCACGTCGCGGTACTTGCCCTGGCGGAAGGTGGCGATCTCGCGGGCGCGGCGCTCGTCGGCCAGCACCATGAACTCGTCGCCGGCGGCCGGCACCTCGGTCAGGCCCTGGATCTCCACCGGCATCGAAGGGCCGGCGCTGTCGGTGGCGTTGCTGTCCTCGTCGAGCATGGCGCGCACGCGGCCGTAGCTGGAGCCGGCGAGCACCACGTCGCCCTTCTTCAGCGTGCCGCTTTGCACCAGCACCGTGGCCACCGGGCCGCGGCCCTTGTCCAGGCGCGCTTCGATGACGAGGCCCTTGGCTGCCGCCTCTGCCGGCGCCTTCAGCTCCAGCACTTCGGCTTGCAGCAGCACCTGCTCCAGCAGCCCGTCGACGCCCTGGCCGGTCTTGGCCGAGACCGGGACGAACGGCGAGTCGCCGCCGAAGTCCTCGGGCACCACGCCTTCGGCGACGAGCTCGCTCTTGACGCGCTCGACATTGGCTTCGGGCTTGTCGATCTTGTTCATCGCCACGACGATGGGCACCTCGGCCGCCTTGGCGTGGTGGATGGCTTCCTTGGTCTGCGGCATCACGCCGTCGTCGGCGGCGACGACGAGGATGACGATGTCGGTGGCCTTGGCCCCGCGCGCGCGCATCGCCGTGAAGGCCTCGTGGCCCGGGGTGTCGAGGAAGGTGACGGTGCCGCGCGGCGTGTCGACGTGGTAGGCGCCGATGTGCTGCGTGATGCCGCCCGCTTCGCCGGCCGCCACGCGGGTGCGGCGGATGTAGTCCAGCAGCGAGGTCTTGCCGTGGTCGACGTGGCCCATCACGGTGACCACCGGCGGCCGCGGCAGCGCCTCGGCGTCCTGGGCCGCCGTTTCCTCTTCGGTGAAGGCCTCGGGGTCGTCGAGCTTGGCGGTGATGGCCTTGTGGCCCATCTCCTCGACGAGGATCATCGCCGTCTCCTGGTCGAGCTGCTGGTTGATGGTGACCATCTGCCCGAGCTTCATCAGCTGCTTGATCACCTCGGAGGCCTTGACGCTCATCTTGTGCGCGAGGTCGGCCACCGAGATGGTCTCGGGCACGTGCACCTCCTGCACCTGCATGTCGGCCGGTGCGGCGAAGCCGCCGTTGGCGCCGTCGCCACGGTCGCCGCCGCGGCGGGCGCTGCCGCGCGGCGCGCGCCAGCCGGCACGGCCGGCGCTGGTGTCACCGCGTGTCTTCAGCGCCGCGCGCTTCTTGGCCGCGTCGTCGGCCCAGCTCGAGCTGAGCTTCTCGCTCTTGACCTGCTTCTTGTCCCCGGGCTTGGCCGCGGCGCCGGCCGGCGCCGGCGCGCCGGCCGCGGTCTTGGGCTTGTGGATCGTGCCCTTGATCGCTTCCTTCGCCGCCTCGGGCTTGGCCTCCTCGGGCTTCTTGGCCACCAGGGTCTTCTTGGGCGCGTTCATCATCGCCCGGATGGCCGCGGCCTCGGCCTCGGCCGCCTTGCGGCGGCGCTCGAGATCGACCTGCTTGGCCTGGTCTTCGGCGGCCTTGTCGGCGGCCTTCACCACCCGCAGCGTGGGCTTGGGCGCTTCGGTCGGGGCCGGGGTCGGGGGCGGTTCGGCCGCCTTCTTGGCGGCCTCGGCCTCGGCGGCGGCCGCAGCCGCCGCAGCGGCGGCCTTGGAGCCACGGGCCGGCTTGGGGGCGGGGGTGGCCGCAGCCGCCTCGGCCGCTGCCTTGGCGGCAGCCGCTTGCGCCGCCTCGGCCTCGGCGGCCGCCCGAGCGGCCGCCTCGGCGGCGGCCTTCTCGGCCAGCTCGCGCGCGGCGCGTTCGGCCTCCTCGCGCAGGCGACGCTGCTCGGCG